>NZ_CAZEFZ010000004.1:0-318735 GCF_964511145.1 Tenacibaculum amylolyticum | reverse complement strand
TAAAACCAGAAGCGACCTTATGCATAAGGTCGTTTCATTTATTATAATTCTAGTAAACATATTTACTGTAAAAACGGATGCTAAAAAATTATTTCATTTTCTCAGATATTAATACTTTTGCCGTATAAAATTTAAGCATGCAATTACTCAAGAGATTTGGATATTATTTAGTAGGACTAGCTTTAGGTACTTTAGCAGTATCATTTTTTTGGAAAAACAAAAAAGTAACTTTCGATTATGGTATGGATGCTAGAACTTTAAAAACCATTCGTATTCGTAAAAGAGTATTTTCTGAGAATGCGAAACAAGTAATGCTTGAAAATAAAATAGATACTGCAAAAATTTCTGAAATTCTACGCTCTGGAGATGTAGCTTTTGGTAAAAGTAAACCACGTTTAAAGCCTTGCGCTGAATATTATGTAACCAGCAAACAAATTGATTTATACGTAATTCGTTGCGATAGTACTGCTACTATTGATAAAGTAATTGTTAAATAATTTGTTAACAGTTACGATATTTATCATTTAGTCCAATTCCTTCTTTAATCATTGGAATTATTTTTTCGAGCCTAGCATTTTGCGTAGCTTCTCTTTTTGCAGTAGCAATATGTTCTGCAAACTCTCTTTTTTTCGTAAGTGATAAACTAGAGAATTTATGTTCTAATTCTTCATCATTTGAAAAAGCAGCGGCTAATTTTTCTGGAATGATAAGAGGTTTTGAAGCTCTTTTAGGTTTTAATTCTTTTCCTAACTCAACATTTTTCATTGCTTCTAAAGCGTAACTTTTTACTAATGCTGGATCTATTTCATCTATAGACGAGAATCTCCACTGTCGCATAGCCTTCGTTTTTCCTTCTTGAGCATTCATTAAAACTTTTGCTTCATCTTGTAAAAATACTCCTTGATGAAACCATATTCCGAAATAGTTTTTAAAAGCTGCCATTCCTAAAACGTTCTTACCTTTATAAGTATATGCAGGTGCACTCCATTTAACAGTTTCTTCTAAGTCTAAATCTAATAACAAAGAACGCAAAAATGTTAACTCTTGCGTCCATTTCGTTTGTGCTATATATTCTGAAACTTTACGATCCATTATATTAGTTATTTCGTTATAAAATTTTAATTAGCTACATCACTAGTAAACTTAATTCTCATTAAACGTAACTCTTCATCATCATAATCACCATCAAACTCATCTAATGCTTCCTGAATTTTATCTGTTTCAGCTTCCATAAAGTAATCATAAATTTCTTCCTGCTGATCTTCGTCTAGCAAATCTTCAATTGCGTAGTCGATATTTAATTTCGTTCCAGAAAATACAATAGCTTCCATTTCTTTAATTAACTCACCCATTTCAAGACCTTTAGACCTCGCAATATCGTCTAATGGTAGCTTTCTATCTGTATTTTGAATGATATAAAGTTTTAATCCAGAATTTACTCCCGTACTTTTCACTACAAGATCATCTGGTCTTACAATATCATTATCTTCTACATACTTTGATATAACACTTATAAATTCTTTACCGTATTTTTTAGCTTTTCCTTCTCCTACTCCATGTACTTTAGATAATTCATCTAATGTAATAGGATATTTTAATGCCATATCATTAATAGACGGATCTTGAAAAACTGCAAATGGAGGAACTCCAAGTTTTTTCCCTACTTGTTTACGTAAATCTTTTAAGATTCCAACAAGTTTCTCATCTGTTCCTGCTCCATTAGCTTTGGCATTGGTTATAATAGAACCATCATCACTAGACTCATATACATGATCTTCTGTCATCATAAAAGATGTTGGTTCTTTTAAAAACGCTTCACCTCGCTTCGTCATTTTGATAACACCGTATTGTTCAATCTCTTTTCTAACAAGATCGGCTACTAAAATTTGACGAATTAAAGCCATCCAATAATGACCATCTTTATCTTTACCTATACCAAAAAACGGTTGTTCTGTAGTTTTATGCGACTTTAATAATGCGTTCTCTTTACCTGTAAGTGTATTTACAACTTCTTTTGCCTTATACATCTCGTTGGTATTTTTAACTACATTTAAAAGTGTTGTAACTGCCTCTTTTGCTTCATGTTTTTTCTTTGGATTACGCATATTGTCATCCATATCAGCACCATCTCCATTGACTTCGTCAAACTCTTCTCCGAAGTAATGCAACAAGTATTTACGTCTATTCATAGACGTTTCAGCATATCCTACAACTTCTTGTAAAAGTGCATGACCAACTTCCTGCTCTGCTACAGGCTTATTTGCCATAAACTTTTCTAGTTTTTCTATGTCTTTGTATGCATAAAATGTGAGGCAATATCCTTCTCCTCCATCTCTTCCTGCTCTACCAGTTTCCTGATAATAGCTTTCTAGACTTTTAGGGATATCGTGATGGATAACATAGCGTACATCTGGTTTGTCAATTCCCATACCAAAAGCAATCGTCGCAACCACTACATCACAATCTTCCATTAAGAACATATCTTGATGTTTAGATCTAGTTTTTGCATCAAAACCAGCATGGTATGGTAACGCATTAATACCATTAACTTGTAGTACTTGAGCTATCTCTTCTACTTTTTTTCTACTTAAACAATAGATAATCCCAGATTTCCCCTCTCTTTGTTTTATAAAGCGGATAATATCTTTTTCTACTTCTTTAGTTTTAGGGCGTACTTCATAAAATAAATTAGGACGATTAAACGATGCTTTATATACATTAGCATCGGTCATTCCCAAAGTTTTCAAAATATCCTCTTGTACCTTTTCTGTAGCTGTTGCTGTTAAGCCAATTACAGGAACATTATCAATTTGTTTAATAATGTTTCTTAAATTTCTGTATTCAGGTCTAAAGTCGTGTCCCCATTCAGAAATACAATGCGCCTCATCTATCGCAACAAAAGATATTTTCTGTTGTTTAAGAAAATCCACATATTCTTCTTTTATAAGAGATTCAGGAGCAACATATAGTAATTTTGTAACTCCATTTGCAATATCACTCTTTACTTGATTGATTTCAGATTTGTTCAATGAAGAGTTTAACACATGGGCAATTCCATGCGTTTCGGAGATTCCTCTTATTGCATCAACTTGATTCTTCATCAGAGCAATTAATGGAGATACTACAATTGCTGTACCTTCTTTCATTAATGCCGGTAATTGGTAACATAAAGATTTACCACCACCTGTTGGCATAATTACAAACGTATTCTTATCATCTAGAATGCTCTTAACAACATCTTCCTGTAGTCCTTTGAATTGGTTAAACCCAAAAAACTTTTTTAAAGCATCATATAAATTCATTTTCATATAGTAAGTTCCCAGACTGCCAAATTTAAAAATATTTCACAAAAAATTAACACTTTAAAGCTAAATAAAGTTTCTTTTAAAAAAGAGGATATCTAGTAGCTAAAATATTCCTATTTTTACGTCTTGAATTTAAATCCTATTTTCATTTGAAAAATTCAGACACAATATTAGCAAACGCTAAAGAAACTATAAAACTTCAAAGTAATAGCATAGCTAATTTAATTAATTTTTTGGATAATTCCTTTGAAGAAGCTGTTAAGTTCATATTAAATGCAAAAGGGAGAGTAATTGTTACTGGAATTGGAAAAAGTGCAAATATTGCTACTAAAATTGTAGCTACTTTTAACTCTACAGGCACTCCTGCTGTTTTTATGCATGCTGCAGACGCAATCCACGGTGATTTGGGGAATATACAAGTTGATGATGTTGTTATTTGTATCTCTAAAAGTGGGAATACTCCTGAGATAAAAGTTCTAGTTCCTTTAATTCGTAATTCCAACAATAAAATTATAGCTATTACAGGAAACCCTGATTCTTTTCTTGGTAAAAATGCCGATTTTGTATTGAACTCTTTTGTTGAAAAAGAAGCTGACCCAAATAATTTAGCTCCTACAACAAGTACTACAGCACAATTAGTATTGGGAGATGCTTTGGCTGTTTGCCTACTAAAATTAAGAGGATTTACAAATAATGATTTTGCTAAATATCATCCTGGAGGAGCTTTAGGAAAACGCTTATACTTAAGAGTTTCTGACTTGATTAAAAATAATGCTTTACCTAAAGTGACCTTAACTGATAAAATTACCAATGTAATTATTGAGATTTCAGAAAAGCGTTTAGGTGTTACTGCAGTTGTAAATGAAGCCAATAAAATTTTAGGAATTATTACCGATGGTGATATTAGACGTATGTTAAACAAAACAACAGATATTGAAAGTTTAACTGCAAAAGATATTATGAGCTCAAATCCTAAGACAATTAATATAGACGCAATGGCTATTGATGCTCTAGATACATTAGAAGAAAATAATATTTCACAGATTTTAGTTTGTGACAACAATGAAGATTATGTAGGTGTTGTTCATTTACATGATTTATTAAAAGAAGGAATTTTTTAGCTATGGCAGAAAAGGAAATGTCTTTTTTAGATCATCTTGAAGAATTAAGATGGCATTTGATTAGAAGTTTTTTAGCAATCGTAATTGTTGCTATTTTGGTATTTATCTTTATTGAGGTAGTTTTTAATGAAGTATTACTGGCACATTTAAAACCAGATTTCCCTACATATCAATTCTTTTGTGATGTCTTTTCTAGCTTAGGTTTTGATAGTAGTTTCTGTAATATTCAATTTAAACAAACACTACAAGCCTTAAACCCTACTCAACAATTAATGACTGCCATTTGGTCTTCTTTAATTTTAGGTTTTATTGTTGCTTTTCCTTATGTTTTATGGGAAATATGGCGCTTTATTGCTCCTGGTTTATTAGAAAGTGAAAGAAAAAAATCAAGAGGTTTTATCTTCTTTGCTTCATTACTTTTCTTTTTAGGAATTTTATTTAGTTACTATGTAATTATACCAATGTCTGTATATTTCTTTTATAATTTTTCTATAGGAGACGCCGTTGTTAATAATTTTAAATTAGATGCTTATATTGGTTTAATTACAAATACTTTAATTGGTGTTGCTGTATTTTTTGAATTACCAATCTTAATTTATTTTTTATCAAAAATAGGATTAATTACACCAGAATTCTTACGAAAATACCGTAAACACGCTATTGTTTTAGTCTTAATTTTATCTGCAATTATTACTCCTCCAGATATTGCTAGTCAGGTAATTGTTGCAGTTCCTATTATGATTTTATATGAAATAAGTATTCATATATCAAAATTTGTTATTAATAAAGCACAAAAAAATGTCGAAAAAAGTCCAAGAGTTCAATGAGTACCGTTCAAAAATGAACGAGAAAATTTTAGGAGCTGATAATAAAGTTATAAAAAGAATTTTCAATTTAGATACGAATGCATATGCTGAAGGTCATTTATCGGTAAAAACAAAAGAGTTATTAGGATTAGTAGCTTCTGCTGTATTACGTTGCGATGATTGTATTGCTTATCATTTAGAAACTGCATATAAAAATGGTGTTACTAAAGAAGAAATGATGGAAACCATGTCTATTGCTACTTTAGTTGGAGGAACTATTGTAATACCTCACTTACGCCGTGCTGTTGAGTTTTGGGAAGCCTTAGAAGAAGAAAATTAATACTATTTTAAGAACTACATTTGTTACTTTTACCACATTAAGTAACATTTAGAATTTATATACCATTTGCTACAATCATGATATTAAGAGCTGATAACATACAAAAGATTTATGGAAGTCGAAAAGTTGTAAAAGGTATCTCTTTGCAAGTAGAACAAGGAGAAATCATAGGGCTTTTAGGGCCTAATGGTGCCGGAAAAACAACTTCTTTTTACATGATTGTAGGGATGGTAAAACCTAACGATGGGAAAATCTTTTTAGATTCAGATGATATTACTGAAGATGCCATGTATAAACGTTCTCAAAAAGGAATTGGTTACCTAGCGCAAGAAGCATCTGTTTTTAGAAAACTATCTGTAGAAGATAATATTTTATCCGTTTTAGAATTCACCAATCGTACGAAACAAGAACGTAAAGATCGTTTAGAAGAGCTAATAGAAGAATTTAGTTTAGGACATGTACGAAAAAATCGTGGTGATTTACTTTCTGGAGGTGAACGTAGAAGAACTGAAATTGCACGTTGTTTAGCCTCAGATCCTAAGTTTATATTGTTAGATGAACCTTTTGCAGGTGTAGATCCTATTGCTGTAGAAGATATTCAAGGAATTGTTGCTAAATTGAAAAACAAAAATATTGGAATCCTTATTACCGATCATGATGTACAGGCAACTTTAGCCATTACAGATCGCTCTTACTTAATGTATCAAGGTGGAATTTTAAAGGAAGGAATTCCTGAAGAATTAGCTGCAGATGAAATGGTTAGAAAAGTATATTTAGGAAAGGATTTTGAGCTAAAGAAAAAGAAGTTCTAATACTAATAAAACTTCTTCTTCCAACAATATTTATTTTCTAGTGATCAGTTCTTTTTAATTTAATATTACACAGGGACTTTTAAGCTTAATATTATATTTTACGATCAATTGGATTGATTGACTATAAAAATAATCCTCAAATACACCTTCCTTAAGATCATTTCTCAAACTGAGTTAAGAAAACTCTTTTCTATTTCTTAAACTGTTTTTGTACTTTTTAAATTTTTAAAAACTGACAAGACAATATATAAGATTATAACAAGAGGAATAGCAACAAACTTTAATGTAAATAGCAATACTAAAGACGCTAACAAAAACACATATTTTACAACATTATCTTTAAATGCATATGTTTTAAATTTTAAAGAGAACAAAGGAAGTTCAGACACCATTAGTACTGATAACACAATCGTTGTAACAATTAGAAAATACTTATTATGAATTATATCTAATATTAACGGATTAGAAGTATACTCTGCAATTAAAGGCAAAGACAATACAAATAAATTCATTGCAGGTGTAGGAACTCCAATAAAACTATCAGATTGTCTTTCATCAATATTGAATTTAGCCAATCTATATCCAGCAAAAAGAGTTAATAATAAGCCTATAATTTCATATGATAACCACTTGTCTAAATTCAAACCTATATCTAAAGCAGAATCCCATGACGATACTCCTAATTGATTGTATAATTTACTGTGTAACATAAATTGCACCATAACAATTCCTGGCACTACTCCACTCGTTACCATATCTGCTAAACTGTCCAATTCTTTTCCTAATTCTCCCTGAACTTGTAACAATCTTGCCATAAAACCGTCAAAGAAGTCGAAAGTTATTCCAATACCAACTAAAATTGCTGTAGCATAGAAATCTCCATTAACAGCTGTAATTGTTGCTATTGTACCACATAATAGATTTCCTAAAGTGATTATATTTGGAATGTACTTTTTAATATTCATATTTTAGATATTTTCACGAAAATATGAAATTGATTGTTTTTATAATTATATAAAATAAATTGTTTTAAAAAATGCCAATACTCAAAAGCCAACTAACTACTAAATTTCCATTCAAAAACCCACATGTAAATACCATTTACAAGTTTTTTTATACAAAAGATAAACCTGCATATAATAGAAAAAGAATTGATACTTGGGATGATGATTTTATTGATTTAGACTTCTTAACCGCCGACTCTTACTCTATTGTAGTATTAATTCATGGTTTAGAAGGCAGTTCACAATCAAGTTATATGCTATCTACAGCTAATTATTTACATAATTTAGGCTATGATGTTGTATGTGTTAATTTAAGAGGATGTAGCGGTGAAGACAATCGCATTTTAAAAACATACCATGCAGGAAAAACAGATGATGTAGATTATATAGTTAAACATTTACTAAACAATCATAATTATAAAAACATTGTGCTTTGTGGTTTTAGTTTAGGTGGTAATTTAACACTGAAGTATCTTGGAGAATATTCAAATTCCTTACCCAATGAAGTTAAAGGAGGTATTGCTATTTCTGTTCCTGTAGATTTAACTACTGCTCAAGCTGAGTTAGGTAAACTTAAAAACAAACTCTATATGCAAGAGTTTTTAAGAACCTTACGATCTAAGGTAATTGCAAAAACGAAACAATTCTCTGAATATAATCCAGATCCAAAATTAATTGCTAAAGCAACAACTTTTAGAGACTTCGAGGAAATTTATACAGCTCCTGTTTTTGGTTTTAAAAGCCCCGAAGATTATTGGGAAAAAGCAAGCAGTAAACCTTATTTATCATCTTTAGGTCGGAAAGCATTACTTATTAACGCAAAAGATGATTCTTTTTTATCGTTAGAATGTTATCCTTACGAAACTGCTGAAAATTCTGATAATTTCTTCCTTATGACACCTAAATATGGTGGACATGTTGGATTTGTTACTTCTTTTAACGACGCATCGTACTGGATGGAGAAACAAGTAGTAAATTTTATTCAAAATACCTTAAATATCTATTCATAATAACAATAAGTCTTAAAATTATCTGTTATTTCACAAGTAATTAAGATATTTGTTCTATATAGAAATTGGTACTTTGAAAATTAGATTACTTTACTGTTTACTTTTTTATTCGCTAATAAGTAGCGGACAATTTAGAAATTATTCAAATGAATTTTTAAATATTGGTGTAGATGCTGCAGCTCTAGGAATGAGTAAAGCCGTTGTTGCTACTTCTAATGATGTAAATGCAACATACTGGAATCCAGCTGGACTTACTGAAATTGAAGATTATCAAGGTTCCTTAATGCATGCTTCCTATTTTTCAGGCATCGCCACTTATAATTTTGCTGGTGTAGCCTTACCAATAGATAAACAAAGTGCTGTAGGTTTTTCCATTATTAGATTTGGTGTAGATGATATTTTAAATACTACGGAATTAATCGATAGTCAAGGAAATATTGACTTTAACAGAATCAATTTATTTTCTGCTGCAGATTATGCTTTCAATATTAGTTATGGTAGAAAATTATTGTTAGATGGTTTTTCTATTGGTGGAAATGCTAAAATTGTTCGTAGAATTATTGGTGATTTTGCTACTTCTTGGGGATTTGGTTTCGATTTAGGAATTCAATTCCAAAAAAATAACTGGAAATTTGGTTTAATGGCAAGAGATATTACCACTACTTTTAATACTTGGGCTATTAATGAAACTGAATTTGAAAAGATTCAAAATGCAATTCCTGGGCAAAATCAAGAGCTTCCTGAAACTACAGAAATTACAAAACCTAAACTACAAGTAGGTGTCGCTAGAAACTTCACTATTGGTCGTTATTTTAACTTATTAACGGAAGTAGATTTAAACATGAGATTTGCAGAAACAAATGATATTATTTCTACTGGCTTTGTTAGTATTGATCCTGCTTTTGGTTTTCAATTAGACTACGATAAAATTGTATTTCTAAGAGTTGGAGCGGGTAATTTTCAAAATATCAGAGAGTTTGATAATAGTCAATCACTTTCTGTTCAACCAAACTTTGGATTAGGTTTTACTTATAAAGGTGTTCAAATAGACTATGCTTTAACAAACATAGGAAGTGTAGGTAACGCCTTATTTTCTAACATATTTTCTATTAAATTTGATTATAGCTTTTTTAGATAAAATGATGCAAAAGAAACTTAGACTACTAGCCTTCCTACTTTTTCTTACACAACCTTTTTTCTCTCAAAATATTCAACTTTCTGTCTATTCTGAAATTAGTATTATTACTTCAGGACCTGGCGATAATTTATATGAAAGATTTGGACATACTGCAATTAGAGTAAAAGATCCTGTATTAAACTTAGATGTTTTGTATAATTATGGGATTTTCGATTTTAACGATCCTAATTTCTATACAAATTTCATAAAAGGGTATATGAACTATAAACTAGCTCGTTATCCTTTTCATTATGCTTTAAAATCAGCAAATCAAGATGAAAGATGGGTGAAACAGCAAGTATTAAACTTAACTCCAAAAGAAAAAAATGAGTTCTTTTATTTTTTAGAAAATAATGCAAAACCAAAAAATGCTGGTTATTTATACGATCCGTTTTTCGATAATTGTGCTACTAGACCAAGAGATATTATAGTAGAAGTTTTAAAAGGAAGATTTATTCTGAAAGAGGATTTTATTTCTAAACCAAAGTCTCTAAGAACATTAATGAATGAGAAAATTCATACAAATTCGTGGGGGAGTTTTGGAATTAATATTGCTTTAGGAAATAGACTTGATAAAATTGCTACAGCACAAGAGTATTTGTACCTTCCGGAATATTTATTTTCTGCATTAGAAACTTCTAAGATAAAGCGTAACAATACTGAGGTAAATGCCATTAGTAAAACTAGTATATTATTAGATTTTAAACCAAAACTTAGTAAAGCAGATTCCCTTAGTCCTTTCTTAGTTTTTACAATACTGTTAATTATAGTACTTATAATAACCTATAGCAATTATAAAAAAGGTAAAAGAAGTCGTATTTTAGACTTTTTCATACTTTTCTCTACAGGGTTATTAGGCATACTTATTCTATTTTTATGGTTTTTCACAAATCATTCAACTGCACCAAAGAATTTTAATTTTCTCTGGGGATTTGCTCCAAATTTAATTATTGCATTTCTTATAGTAAGAAATAAAGTAGGCAAATGGATTAAGTATTACATAGGATTACTTCTATTATTCTTAATACTTATACCGTTTATTCATGTATTGGGAGTACAGAAGTTTACGTTCCCTATAATACCTTTAGTTTTATTGTTATTAGTACGATATTTATTTCTGTATACAAGCTTTAAAAAAGAAGGGATATAAATAATGATTTATATCCTTAATATATTTTTACGTTACAAAATTGAGTATTTGCCCCTTCTATTCTAAAAAACTTTGAATTGCTAGTGTATAACTTTGCAAGCCAAAACCTGAAATCACACCTTTTGCATTCCCTGCTATATAACTTACATGTCTAAATGTTTCTCTAGAATGAACATTAGAAATATGCACCTCTATTACAGGAGTTTCAATTCCTTTTACAGCATCTCCAATTCCCACAGAAGTGTGTGTGTAAGCCGCTGCATTTAAAATAATTCCGTCATAATTGAAACCTACTTCATGTAATTTATCTATTATCTCTCCTTCAATATTAGATTGAAAGTAAGCTAATTCAATATTCTCGAACTTTTGCTGTAACTCTTTAAAGAAGGTATCAAACGAATTTGCGCCATAAATTTCTGGCTCTCTTTTTCCTAATAAGCTTAAATTAGGACCATTTATTATAATCAGTTTCATTTATTAATAACTAAAATAATTACCACCTCTAAAGATGTTGAATACTATTCCTATTCCTGCATATCCATAAGTAGGTTTTTTCTTTTTAATTCCAGCATAAAAGAAGTTAACACTCACTTTTTCACTAAAATTATATCCTACCATAGGTTTAAAAAATATTCCTCCATTATCTCCATTTGGTGAAATACCTAATGCAAAACCACCATCTGCCCCTACATAAAAATCATCATTTTCTCCACTAAAACGTATCGCTCCACCTAAAGGCAGATATATAAATGGATCTGGTTTAACTCCAACATTATCTTCCGTTAAAAAGTACACTAGATTTACAGATGGCCCCAATTTCACATTATCAAATATATCGAACAAATAATTTGCATCTACTCCAAATGCCATACGAGATACATTATCTAAATTTCCAATAGTAACACCACCATTTATTCCAACATTTAAATCCGCATTTTGACTTAAAACCGATTGAAATGAAAAAATAGACAGTAAAACAATTATTATTTTTCTCATGGTTACTCTTTTTATGCGAAGATAAATATTATTATAGCTTTTTGAAATAGAATATAAATAAAAAAGGAAGCCGTAAAAGCTTCCTTTTTTACATATTAAATATGTGTTTTTTACAATCCGAACATTACTCCTAATCCAATATTAGCAACTGAACCTCCAGTTACACTAACCCCAGAATAAGTAGCTTGAATCATAATGTTATCTGCAACATTATATCCAACCATTGGTCTATAGTAAAAACCTCCGTCGTTACCTGTGTTAATCCCAACAGCGTAACCTAAATCTGCTCCTAAAGTAAATTCATCAGAGATAGCAAATCTTCCTGCCGCTGCAATTGGTAAAAATTGAGCATCAGACGCAGAAATAGTTACTGTTACTCCACCTGCAGTCACTTCAGTATCTTTACCAAAGTAATTAACAAAACCTACAGAAGGTCCTACTTGAAAATCGTCTGAAACAGAAAATAAGTAATTTACTTCTGCGCCAACAGCAAAAGAAGAGATATCACTAGCATCACCTACTGGTAACCCTAAATTAACTCCTGCATTAAATTGACCGTCTTGAGCATTAGCAGCAAATCCAAAGGCTACCATAGCAATGGTTAAAAGAAATTTTTTCATAATTTTTAATTTTATCAATTATAAGTTTGCTTAACAAATGTAAGTTTATTTTTGAAATATCAAAGTTTTTAACACTTTAATTAACAATCACTTCCTCTTATAACTGCAACTAAGTTCACATAAAAAAGCATTAAATAATAGGCATAGAGCCTAAGTTTTATAATTCCTAAAAATAAAAAACAGGTATTTCCCTGAGCAAAATTTAGCGCAAAAAAAATAGAGACTGCTTTTATAAACAGTCTCTATTCACTTACTTTAAAATCGTAATATTATATAGTTAAAATGAATTTCTAAAACTCAATTTGGATTCCATAAGGATAAATATAATATTTCTTAATCTTTTAATTAGAATGAGTAAGTAGCTCCTAATCCAACAGTAGACGCAGTAGCTCCGTCTAAGCTAAATCCAGCGAAAGTAGCTTGTAATGAAATGTTTTCATACACTTCATAACCAACCATTGGTCTGTAGTAAAAACCACTATCAGTATCATTGATCATACCAATACCGTAACCTAAGTCAGCTCCAACTACGAACTTTTCAGATACAGAATAACGAGCTGCTGCTGCTACCGGTAAAAATGAAATATCAGCTGCTTCTCTGTTAAATTGAATGTAAGATACAGAAGGTCCTACTTTAAATCCTTCAGCAACGTTGAATAAGTAGTTAGCCTCAATAGATCCAACGATATCAAAAGCGTCGCTAGCATCACCAGTTGGTAAACCGATGTTACCTCCTACGTTAAACTCACCGTCTTGTGCATTAGCAGCAAATCCGAAAGCTACCATAGCAATAGTTAAAAGAAATTTTTTCATAATTTTTAATTTTATTAATTATAATTTTGAGAGCGCAAAAGTAATCTTATTTTCTAAATGACAAAGCTTTTTAATCGTTAAATAATGGGATGGAGAACTAAAATAATAGACTATAAATCTTACTTACAAATAGAGCGAAATCTATCTAAAAACTCAATAGAAAGTTATATTTCAGACATTTACAAGTTGGTAAACTATTTAAATGACTTTAATATAGGGTCAGCCCCTATTTCTATACAAAAAAAAGATATTCAGCAGTTTATCTATGAAATTGCAAAAATTGTAAGTCCTAGAACACAAGCTAGAATTATTTCTGGTTTAAGAAGTTTTTTTGATTATTTAATTTTTGAAGGCTATCGAGAAGATAATCCATTAGACTTAATTAAATCTCCTAAAATAGGACGAAAACTTCCTGATACACTCTCGAAACCAGAAATAGACAAGCTTATAAGTACGATAGATTTAAGTCATCCACAAGGAGAACGTAACAGAACTATTTTAGAAACAATTTACGGTTGTGGTTTACGTGTAAGTGAATTAATCAATCTTAGAATTTCAGATTTATTCTTTGACGAAGGTTTTATAAAAGTATCTGGAAAAGGAGATAAATCAAGGTTTGTACCTATACATCATACAACAATTAAGTATATTAATACGTACATACACGAAGTTAGAAATCACATCACTCCTCATAAGGAAGATTCAGACATTGTATTTTTAAATAGAAGAGGAAAAAGATTAACTCGTCAAATGATTTTTATTATTATCAAAAATCTGTGCGCTAAAGCTAATATCCAAAAAACTGTAGGTCCACATACTTTACGACATTCATTTGCCACCTATTTATTAACCGAAGGTGTAGATCTTAGAGCTATTCAACAATTATTAGGGCATGAAAGTATAACTACAACAGAAATTTATGTGCATTTAGATAATAAATATTTACAAGAAGTTGTTGAAAATTTTCACCCTAGAAGTAATACGAGTCGTAAAGAAAAATGAAAATTAATGATACAAAAAATGGCAAGCTACCTACATCACACCGCTACGACCTAATACCCTTGCTGCGTTCCCGCCCTGGGGGATTCAAAGGGAGCTGGTTGTGTAGAACTTGCCGCTGCAAATTTACGACGTTTTTTTGAATCACAAACAAAAAATTTACACGTTTTTTTTGTAACATTTCTAAAACATTGAATACTAATCAAATGTTTTAAGTAATTTTATAAATAAATAACTAATCAAATTTAATTTCACATGGAAAATCAAGCAAACAGTAAGAATTTAATCCTTAATTATGGTCTTTATTTAGGTTTAATCGGCGTATTTATTCACCTAGTATTCTATGCAACTGGTAATTTAATTACGTTAGGTTGGCTATCTGGAATAATTGGTTTTATAGCTATGGTTGCCTTAATTATTTTAGGTATCAAAAAATATAAAGAGAGTAATAATGGGTTCTTAACTTTTGGACAAGCTTTAAAAGTTGGGGTTGGTATTGCTGTAGTTAGTGCTGTAATTACTACTATTTATACATTAATTTTTGCGAATGTTATTGAGCCAGATTTTCAACAACAAGCTATGGAAGTTCAAAAACAAGCATGGATAGACGCTGGTTTAAGCGATGAACAAATTGAAGCTTCTGAAGAAATGGCTAAAAGATTTCAAAGTCCAGCTATTACAATTCCAGTATCATTAGTTGTTTCAGCATTTTTTGGTTTCATAATTTCAGCTGTAGGTGGTGCTGTTATGAAAAAAACTGAAGATCAATTCTAAATAGAAGCTATTGTAAATTCTATAAAAGTCTGTTACCTTTGTTACTTATTTAGATATTATAACAGATGAATATATCGGTAGTAATACCACTTTTAAACGAAGAAGAATCGTTACAAGAATTATATGATTGGATTGCACGTGTTATGCAATCCAATCAATTTTTATATGAAGTAATTTTTATTGATGACGGAAGTACCGATACTTCTTGGAATATAATCCAACAGTTATCTGAAAAACATACAGAAGTAAAAGGGATTAAATTTCAACGAAATTATGGTAAATCTCAAGCATTAGATGCTGGTTTTGGTGTTGCCAATGGTGATGTAATAATTACTATGGATGCAGATTTACAAGATAATCCAGAAGAGATTCCTGATTTGTATCACCTAATTGCTATAGAAGGATATGATTTAATTTCTGGATGGAAAAAGAAACGTTATGATAATGTAATAACTAAAAATATTCCTTCAAAATTATTTAACTGGGCTGCAAGAAGAACATCGGGGTTACATTTAAATGATTTCAATTGTGGCTTAAAAGCTTACAAGAAGGAGGTAGTTAAATCTATAAAAGTAAGCGGAGAAATGCATCGCTATATTCCCGTCTTAGCTAAAAATGAAGGTTTTACTAAAATTGGAGAAAAAGTAGTACAACATCAAGCACGAAAATATGGTATTACTAAATTTGGAATGGATCGTTTTATCAATGGTTTTTTAGATTTAATTACCATTTCTTTTCTTTCTAAGTTTGGAAAACGACCAATGCATTTCTTTGGACTTTGGGGTACGCTTATGTTTATATTTGGTTTTACATTAGCATTTTATGTAGGATTTGTAAAACTATATCGTCTCTATAGTGGTATGAAAACTATATTGGTTACAAACAACCCATGGTTTTATATAGCACTAACCTCAATGGTAATTGGAACTATCTTATTTTTAGCTGGTTTCTTAGGCGAATTAATTATTAAAAACGGTCCGCAAGAAAAGCACTATAAAATAAAAGAATACCTAAATTTATAATCTTAACTCCCATTTATACTATAATTTACTATGCAAGAAATTCTACAAAAAGCAAAACTTTGGCTAACTGATACATTTGATGCAGCCACTCAAAAAGAAATAAATGATTTAATTGCTACTAATTCAGATGATTTGGTAGACCGTTTCTATAAAAACACTGAATTTGGAACTGGGGGAATGCGTGGTGTTATGGGAGCAGGAACCAATCGAATTAACAAATACACTTTAGGTAAAGCAACACAAGGATTAAGTAATTATCTACGTGAAGTATATACTAACAAAGAGATTAAAGTTGCCATTGCATACGATTGTAGACATAATAGTAAAGCATTTGCAACGTTAGTTGCTGAGATTTTATCTGCTAATAATATTAAGTCTTTTGTTTTTGAAGACCTACGTCCTACTCCTGAATTATCTTTTGCTGTAAACTATTTAGATTGTCATGCCGGAATAGTATTAACTGCATCGCATAATCCTCCAGAATATAATGGATATAAAGTATATTGGACAGATGGCGGACAAATTGTTCCTCCTCAAGATCAAAAGATTATAGCAGAAGTTAATAGTTTAGATTTTAGTGATATTAACTTTACAAAAAATGAAGCATTAATTACTTATGTAGGTTCTGAAGTTGATGAAGCTTTTTGGAAAGCTTCTATAGCTAGCGGTACTTTTGATATAAAAGGAAGAGAGGATGTTAAAATTGTATTTACTTCTTTACATGGAACTTCTATTAAATTAATTCCTGAAGTTTTAAAACGAGCTGGGTATACACAAGTTCATATTGTTGAAGAGCAAGCAGAACCTAATGGAGATTTTCCAACAGTAGATTCTCCTAATCCAGAGGAACCTGCAGCACTTGCAATGGCTATTGATTTAGCTAATAAAATTGATGCAGATATTGTTATTGGAACAGATCCTGATAGCGATCGTTTAGGAATTGCCATTAGAGATTTAAACGGTGATATGAAATTGTTAAACGGAAATCAAACAATGAGTGTTATGACTGATTTCTTAATTCAACAATGGGAAAAACAAGGTAAACTAAACGGAAAACAATTTATAGGGTCCACTATTGTTTCTACTAATTTAGTAAATGAGATAGCCGCTAGTTATGGTGTGGAAACTAAGGTTGGTTTAACTGGTTTTAAATGGATTGCAAAGATGATTAAAGATCATCCTGAACTTGATTTTATTGGTGGTGGTGAAGAAAGTTTTGGGTTTATGGTTGGTGACTTTGTTCGTGATAAAGATGCTGTAACTTCTACCCTATTGGCTTGTGAAATCCTTGCTGATGCAAAAGCTAAAGGAAGTTCTTTCTATAAAGAATTATTAGGCATTTATACAAAGCATAGTTTTTATAAAGAACATCTAGTTTCTTTAGTTAAAAAAGGAATGCAAGGTGCAGAAGAAATTAAGCAAATGCTTATTGATTTACGTAATAATCCACTTGCTGAAATTGATGGTGAGAAAGTAACCTACGTAAATGATTATAAAACTTCAGTAAGAACAAATATTCTTACTGGAGAAACTACAGAAATTACTATTCCAAAATCGAATGTATTAATTTACGAAACCGAAAAAGGAACTAAAGTAGCTTGTAGACCAAGTGGTACTGAACCTAAAATTAAGTTTTACATTAGTGTTCAAGATACCTTAGATACAATTGAAGATACCGAAAAGGTTGAAACAATTTTAGATACTCGAATACAACGAATTATAAAACAGTTAGGTGTTTAATGAAATATTTTAGAAAAATTCTTCCTTTTTTATTTCCGTATAAAAAGTATATGGTATTCAATATCGTATTCAATATTTTGTACGCAATTTTTAATGTTCTTTCTGTCTTAGCCTTTATTCCTCTATTAGGAATTTTGTTTGGTAAGGCAGAAAAGGTTTATGTAAAACCAGAATGGAATGGTATAAAGAAAATTGCCAATTACATTCAAAATTCATTAAACTATAAAATTACAGAGCTTATAGATAATGAAGGAGCACAACAAGCACTTTTATTCATTTGTATTCTTACTTTAATACTTTTCTTCCTGAAAAATATTACTAGATATCTAGCCTCTTATTCTTTAATTTTTCTACAAAATGGAGTTGTTAGAGATATTAGAAATACAGTTTATAATAAGATTACTACGTTACCGCTTTCATTTTTTTCTGAATCTAAAAAAGGAGATTTAATTGCTAGAACTACATCTGATGTTAATGAAGTAGAAGTTTCTTTCTTATCTACTTTAGAAGCTATTGTAAGAGAGCCTTTAACTATTGTTTTAACATTAGTTTCAATGCTTGCCATTAGTGTAAAACTAACATTGTTTGTATTTGTTTTATTACCTGTTTCTGGAATTATTATTTCTGCTATTAGTAAGCGTTTAAAGCACTCTTCAGCTAAAGCACAAAAAGAAACTGGTGTTTTTCTTTCAATTTTAGAAGAAACATTAAGTGGTTTAAAAATATTAAAAGGTTTTAATGCTGAAGAACAAGCAGAGGAAAAGTTTGAGCTATCTACTAATAGATACTATAAGTTTAAAAATAGTGTTTTAAAGCGTAAACGATTAGCCTCTCCTATGAGTGAATTCTTAGGAACTATAACTATTGTAATAATTTTATGGTTTGGTGGTAAGCTTGTTTTAGGTAATAGCAGCGATTTACAACCTCAAGATTTCTTTGGATACATTGGGTTATTTTACTTAATCCTAAATCCATCCAAAGCTATTTCAACTGCATTTTATGCTATTCAAAAAGGAAACGCTTCTGCTGAACGTATTTTAGAAATACTCGAAGCAGAAAATCCAATTAGAGATGCTGAAAATGCTGAAGAAAAATTGAATTTTAACAACACTATTGAGTTTAAAAATATTTCATTTAAATACAAAGATGAATACGTTTTAAAGGATTTCTCTTTATCAATTCCAAAAGGACATACTGTAGCTTTAGTTGGTCAATCTGGAAGTGGAAAATCAACACTAGCAAACTTGATAACTCGTTTTTATGACGTGAATAAAGGAGAAATATTAATTGATGACAAAAATATTAAAGAGATAACGAAAAAATCGTTACGTAATTTAATGGGAGTTGTTACGCAAGATTCTATTTTATTCAACAACTCAGTAAAAGACAATATTGCTTTAGGAGTTGATCGTGTTGATGATGATAAAGTTATAGAAGCTTCTAAAATAGCAAATGCACATGAATTTATTGTAGACTTACCTGAACAGTATGAAACGAATATTGGAGACGGTGGAAATATGCTTTCAGGTGGACAAAAACAGCGTTTATCTATTGCCAGAGCTGTTTTAAAAAATCCACCAATAATGGTGTTAGATGAAGCTACTTCTGCTTTGGACACAGAAAGTGAACAATTGGTTCAAAAAGCTTTAGAAAAAATGATGAAGAATAGAACTTCATTAATAATCGCTCATAGATTATCTACCATACAAAATGCAGATTCAATTGTTGTATTAAGAAAAGGAGAAATTGTTGAGCAAGGAAAACATGAAGAACTATTAGCTAAAAAAGGAGAATACTTTAAGTTAGTAACTATGCAAAATGTTCTTTCTTAGAAAATAAAAATAATAGTAAGGGCTATAGTTGTAAAACTTAGCCCTTTTTTATTGTCAATCCTAACGAATTTCCTTTTTCTAACATATAATCGTAAGAAGCTTGATACTCATTAGGAATTTGTCCTTCTAAAATAGCTTCTTTTATAGCTTCCTTTATCTGACCAATCTCTCTACATGGTTTTAAGTTAAAGGTTTCCATAATTTCTTCTCCAGTAATAGGAGGTTGAAAATTTCGAACACGATCTCGTTCTTCTACTTCTTTAATTTTCTCGCGAACAATTTCAAAATTCTTATGATAACGTCTAAATTTCTTTGGGTTTTTGGTAGTAATATCTGCTTCACAAAGTGTCATTAAACTATCAATATCATCACCTGCATCAAAAATTAATCTACGTACTGCAGAATCTGTAACTTCAGAAGCTAATACAATAGGTCTTGAACTTAATAAAACCATTTTCTGAACAAACTTCATCTTATTATTTAATGGCATTTTTAAACGTTTAAATAACTTAAATACCATTTTTGATCCTACAAACTCATGCGAATGAAAAGTCCATCCTACTTTTTTATCAAACTTTTTTGTAGGTGCTTTCCCTATATCATGCAGTAAAGCAGCCCAACGTAACCATACATCTTCTGTATTTTCAGAAATATTATCTACTACTTCTAATGTGTGATAAAAGTTGTCTTTATGTTTTTGTCCTTCTACTTCCTCTACTCCTTTTAAAGCAATTAATTCTGGAAGTATTTTTTGCAACAAACCTGTTTGTTCTAATAATAAAAATCCAATAGAAGGTTTTGGAGATGCCATTATCTTATTCAATTCATCTACAATACGTTCTTTGGTTATAATTTTAATGCGTTCTACATTTTTTGTAATCGCATCTAATGAAGATTTTTCTATTGTAAAATTCAATTGTGTTGCAAAACGAATTGCTCTCATCATACGTAACGGGTCATCAGAATATGTAATATCTGGATCTAAAGGCGTACGAATTGTTTTTTGTTCTAAATCTCCAATACCATTAAAAGGATCTAACAGTCTTCCAAACGTTTTTTCATTTAAGCTTAACGCTAATGCGTTTATAGTAAAATCACGACGGTTTTGATCGTCTTGTAGGCTTCCTTCAGAAACTTCTGGATTTCTACTATTTTCAGTATATGATTCTTTTCTAGCACCAACAAACTCAATTTCTATGTCTTTATAACGCAACATTGCTGTTCCGTACGTTTTAAACACTTGTACTTTTGGAGTATTTGGTAACAAACTAGCCACTTTTTCTGCTAATTGTATTCCACTTCCAATAGTAACTACATCAATATCTTTTGCCGTACCTCTTTTTAAAATAAAATCACGTACAAAACCACCAATTACATAACTTTCTAATTGTAGTTCTTCTGTTGCTTGCGTTATGTATGTAAAAATTTTAGCGGAAAGTGCTTCCTTAAAAAATTGCTCTTGCATGTTTATTCTCGTATCACAATTATATCTTCTCCATCAATCTTCAAAATTGTAGAAGATTTTGTAGCTATTTTGTCTTGGTGCAAATTTACTATATAATCTACGCTATCCAAAATTGCTTTTTCAATCTCTGAAAAAGATTTAGGTGTAGGATTACCGCTAACGTTTGCAGAAGTAGATACTATTGGTTTTCCAAAAGCTTTGATAAGTGACTCACAAAACTCATTTTTCACTATTCTTATAGCCAATGTATTATCTTCTTTATTAATAATATTTTGTGCAATCCCTTTTGGATTATTGTAAATAATTGTTGTTGGTTTTTCTGTATTTTCAAGGATTTCAATTGCTTTTTGAGGAACCAAGACATGTTGTTGTAACATCTCTAAAGAATCTACTAATACAATTAAACTCTTACTTTCTTCTCTATTCTTAATCTTATAGATTTCTGCAACTGCTTCTTCATTCGTTGCATCGCATCCTAATCCCCAAACTGTATCGGTTGGATATAGAATTGTACCTCCTTCAGATATTTTTTTTAAACATTCGTTAATCATACACAAAAAATATAATTAAATTATTTTATTTTGCTGCCATTGAATACTAACTACATGCATCAACATAAAATTAGCGCGGCCATTATAACTTTTAATGAAGAAGCAAATATAGCTCGTACATTAGAAAAACTTACCTGGTGCGATGAAATAATTATTGTTGATTCCCATAGTACTGATAAAACTGTTGAAATTTGTAAAGAATATGGTGCTACCGTATACTTTAAGGAGTTTAATGGTTATGGTGAACAAAAGAAATTTTTAGTTGATCATTGTAGTTTTAATTGGATTCTCTCTTTAGATGCTGATGAAGTATTAACAGACGATTTAATAAACGAAATTCAACAAGAGTTTTCTAAAGACATTTTACCTTACTATGCTTATGTTTTGAATAGAAAACATGTTTATTTAGGAAAGGTATTTAAATATGGTTACTTAAAAAGCGAACCTATTATTCGTTTATTTCATAAAAAACATGCGCATTTTACAAACAGAAAAGTACATGAAACTGTTATGTACCATGGTAAAAAAGGACGCTTTAAAAACTACTTTTTACACTATACTGTTAATTCTATAGAACAAATTAGTCTTAAAAAGAATAGATATGCCTCTTTAGTTTCTTCTGAGTATTTTGAGCAAAAGAAGAAGATTAACTTACTTTCTTTATTATTTAAATACCCTGTTGCATTTTTAAAAGAATATATTTTTAGAAGAAACTTTTTAAATGGATACGAAGGTTATGTTTGGAGTGTTTATATAGCAGAGTATACTGTATTGAAATACTTAAAATTAAGAGAAAAAAACAAATCAGCTTAGCAATTCTTTATATACTGAAATGTATCTTTTTGCACATACTTCAACTGTAAAGTTGTTGATTAACAACTCATATGCTTTTTCTGTTAATTTATTCTCTAATTCTTTATCCTCTAGAACCTTTATTGTTTTTCTAGCTAAACAGTCATAATCTTCTACATTACAAAGTAATCCTGTCTCGTCTTCTTTTATTAAATCTAAAACACCTTGGGAATTTGTTGCTACTACAGGAATTTTATGCAAGAAAAAATCTAGAATTGTTGAACCTAAACCTTCTGTTTTAGAAGTAAATAACAGCAAATCAAAATTTGGTATTAAAGCATCTATATTTTTAATAAACCCAGTTATGGTAATATTTTCTTGTACGTTATTTTCTTTTATAAAATTTAAGATTTCTTCCTCTAACTTGCCAGACCCAACTATATAAAAGTGAACATTGTTTTTATACCTAAGGATTTCTTTAGCTGTTTTTATGAAAGTTATATGGTCTTTTTCTTTTGTAAGTGCAGCCACATAAGCTATGTTTATTTTATCTTCTTTTAAAAATGGAAAAGTCTGATTTTTATACTCTTTTTCGTGTTCTATGTAATCTGGTATAATTTCTATTTTATTTTGATCAACCACTGAACTTAATTCAGTTTTTACCGCTGAAGAAATAGCAACTACTTTATTTATGAATGGTGATTGGTATTTTAGCTTTGAAAAATATCCTTTAACAGGAAAAATTACTTTTCTTGTTACTATTATTTTTACGTTCAGTTTATAAAACTTCTTAGCAAAAAAAGCCTGCGTTTGTGCTTTAGAATCGTGGATATGAATAATATCTATTCCTTCTTCTATACACGTTTTTTGTATCTTTTTAATCCAAGTTATACTAAAACTAGAAGGTTTTTTGATGTAAACTACTGGTAAAACATCAGATAATCTATTTCCCAACTCAGAATTATTGGGTGTCATTAGATATTGCTTAACATTTTGTTTTTTAAGCTCTTTTACCAAGTAATATATTTGCCGCTCTCCTCCTCTCCAGTCTTTAGCAGTAGAAATATGTAAAACATTCATTATTGTAAACTTTTATAAACATTAAACACATTTTTTGCCACATTTTCATCAGTAAACTGTTGTGCATATTCAATTCCTTTTCTTTTCATTTCTTCCTGTAATTCAGTACTTGATAAAACCTTTTTTATTTGCTGATTTAGCTCGTCAACATTATACGGTTCTACATAAATGGAGTGCTTCCCTCCTGCTTCTGAAAAACAACTTCCTGTGCTTGTTATAACTGGTGTTTTTGAAAATAAAGCCTCAATAATTGGAATACCAAAACCTTCAAAAATACTTGGATACACAAACAACTTTGCTTGTTGGTATAAGACAGATAATTCGAATAATGTTAGTTTTTCTAAAAAAATAACTTTCGATTGTAATTTATGCTCACTTATATATGCATCAATCTCTTGCTGATAACCTTTTGTCTTTCTTCCTACCAACACTAATGGTACATCAACATTTTTCATTGCCTTTATTAAGGATAGCGCATTTTTTCGTTTTTCTATGGTTCCAACATACAATACAAACTCTTTTGGTACATTATATTTTTGAAGAACTGCTTGTATTTCTTCAGATGTTTTTTCTATTTTAAATTCATTATGACATCCTTGATACACTACTTCAATTTTAGAAGGCTCAATTTCTAAAAATTCAATGATATCTCTTTTAGTTTGTTCGCTAATCGCAATTACTTTATCAGCTACTTTGGCTGCATGCTTGAATTTTTTATAATGTATTTTTCTATCGAAATAGCTATATAACTCAGGGTATCTTACAAAAATTAAATCGTGAATTGTTACTACAGTTTTAATTTCTGTTTTATTAATATTTATAGGTAATTCGCCACTCAACCCATGAAAAATAGTAAGATCATCTTTTTTGAGCTGCGAAACGATTGGTTTTTGACGCCAATATGACGATAATTTCTTCCATATTTTTTTATCTGGTAATATCTCATGCATATTAATTTCTAAGCTTAATCTATTTACCTTTTTCGGTTTAGGACTATATAAAAAATATTGGTTATCTGGATAAAAATTACTTAAGATCCTTATTAAATCTCTGCTATAATTTCCTAAACCTGTTGTGTTATGAAAAGCTCTTTTAGCATCAAAACCTATGTTCATTTTCAACTATTTAAGAAATTAATATATTGTTGTTGTTGAAATTTGTACGTCCATTTTTCTTCTTCATACTGTTTACCCTTTTTATCTGACAATGAATTTAATACATTTATAAAAGAATTGTCTGTATAAAAATAACTTTTAGCTAATAAATTCGGTATAACTTTATAATACTCATCATTTAGCATTGTTTTTTTATAAGCATAAGCTAGATTAAAAGTTCCTGTTATTTTTTGATTTACATAACTTTTATCATTCTTATTTAACAAAGGTAAAATATAATCAGAACTTTTTAGATAATTATAATAGGTAGCATTTTCTATAAATTTCTCAAAAAACACAAAATAATTTTGGAGATTTAATCCGTTAATTTCTTCTTTAAATTGAATCCCATCTGTAGTATTTATATTCCCGAGAATTATAAATTTAATTCTATTATCTAAACCTGTTTGATTGGCTAACTGTTCTATTAAAAATCGGTAATCTCTTCGACTAAAAAAGACTCGGCCAGGAATACAAATCCATATTTCTTCTTTATTTTTTTTCATATCCTCATATTCCTGATTCGGAAAGAAAATAGGATAAAAAGAAGCTAGTTTAATATCGCTTGGGACTTTAGCAGCTGCTACTAAATCTTCACTTAAAGCAACATATTTTTTTATTTTGGTTGAAATTACTTTTTGCGTAAAACTACTTGATAGTTTAGAAACATCATGAATAACGCCTACACAAGATGTTTTTTTGAAGTTTAATAAGAAAACCGCATTTCTTATAATTTTTGATGATGAAGCTGTATTAAACATCACTTTATCATACTTTTTTAAAAGATTAAAAAGCTGAATTGACTTTCGCATTCTTATTTTTATTCCCTTAACATCTCCGTCAAATTCTATAATATTAGAAAAATAAGACGCATAACTTTTAGCCTGCTGTATTACTTTAGGATGTGCTATTAAAGAAACGGAGTATCCTGCATCTTTCATAAATGAAACTTGGCTAAATATGCATTCTTCATGCGACTCACTAATTTCTACAATTGCAATATTCATAAACAATAATAAATAGTATTTTTGACGTTACGAAAATATAAAAATATGAAGCCTTTAAAATATTATTTCCATCATCTTTTCAAAAAAAATAATGGAGATACAAGTATTAAAACTAAAAACATTGACGAGTCATTTAACTACTTGCAAAAGCAAATGGAAGAAAATGAGCGTGTGTTTTTTGTTAGGTTTGGTGATGGTGAGTTTGTTACTTTAATGAAAAGGAATCATAGAAATTATAAATACAATGAAAAATTAGATCGTGAAATAGAAGAATCTTTCAACATTAAGGATCCGAATTATCTTATTTCATGTCCTATTAATTATCCTTATGATCAATATATTGCCAAAAGTATTTACACACAATTTAGTTGGCAACAAGAAATGATAGATTTGATTAAAAGTAAAAAATTTGATACTTCTTTTACTTTCGAGAATCCTTGTATTTTTCAATGTTTAACAGTTTTTAATCCTAAAAAATTAAAATCATTTTTAGATATTCATATTAGACCGAAAACAAAAATGTTTATTGGTTCTACAGAAAAAGAAACTGCAGAAAAACTCTATGGAAAAATAGATTATTATATACAAATTCCTGCGAAACATGCTTATGAAACGATAGACACTTGGTGGCCTCAAGTTGAAGAAAACTATAAAAATGTAGATTTGGTTATACCTTCAGCAGGAAGTACATCTAATGTAATTTCGTTACGTTTATGGAATTTAGGTTATCACAAAAAGCTAATAGATTTTGGTTCTGTTGTAGATGCCGTAGATAATAAAACTACTAGAAGTTGGATTAGACTTCAAGGGCATAAAGCCAACAAACTGCTAAGTGTAAAACCAAAAATATCCTTTAACCAAAAAATTACTTTTCTATTAAAGGATATTAAGTTTTATTTTAGAAATCAGTTTATTTAAACTGCCACATCATATTCTCTTAATGCATCGTTTAAAGAAGTCTTTTTATTCGTACTTTCTTTACGTTTACCAATAATTAATGCACAAGGTACATTGTACTCACCTGCAGCAAATTTCTTTGTATAGCTACCAGGAATTACTACAGAACGTGGTGGAACTTCACCTTTCATTTCCACTGGTTCATCTCCAGTTACATCTATAATTCTAGTACTCATAGTTAAAACTACATTAGCGCCTAAAACAGCTTCTTTTCCTACTCTAACACCTTCTACTACTATACAACGAGAACCTAAAAACGCTCCATCTTCAATAATAACTGGCGCGGCTTGTAAAGGTTCTAAAACTCCTCCTATTCCAACACCTCCAGACAAATGCACATTTTTACCTATTTGCGCACAAGAACCTACAGTTGCCCATGTATCTACCATAGTTCCTTCATCTACATATGCTCCAATATTTACATAACTTGGCATTAAAATAGTACCTGAAGAAATATAAGCTCCATGACGCGCTACTGCATTAGGAACTACACGAATTCCTTTTGCTTCGTAATCTCTTTTTAATGGAATTTTATCGTGGTATTCGAAAATCCCAGCTTCTAATGTTTCCATTTTTTGAATTGGGAAATATAAAACTACTGCTTTCTTTACCCACTCATTCACTTGCCATCCATCTGAAGTAGGCTCTGCCACTCTTAATTCTCCAGCATCTAGTAAATCTACTACTTTTCTAATAGCACTAATCGTTTCTTCTTCTTTTAATAATTCTCTGTTATCCCAGGCTTTTTCTATGATTGATCGAATTTCCGTCATTATAAAAATATTTTGTACAAATATACTTCTGTAAATAGTATTGAAAAACGAAAATACATTTTTTAAACAGAAAACGTATCCTTGTTTAAAATGAGTATTTTTGTCCCAAAATAGTAAATAAATTTTGGCACGAATACTAGCAATTGACTTTGGATTAAAACGAACCGGTATCGCTGTAACAGATGAACTACAAATTATTGCTTCTGGTTTAACAACTGTTCCTACCGACGAATTATTACCGTTTCTAAAAGACTATATTTCAAAAGAAAACGTTTCTCTTTTTGTAGTTGGTAAACCTAAACAAATGGACAACTCTGATAGTGAAAGTGAAGTATTAATTCAACCATTTCTTAAAAAACTAACGAAAGAAATTCCTGCTATTCCTATTGAACGTGTGGATGAGCGTTTTACTTCAAAAATGGCTTTTCAAACAATGATAGATGGTGGTTTAAAGAAAAAACAACGTAGAAATAAAGCGCTGGTAGATGAAATTAGTGCAACAATTATTCTACAGTCATATTTATACAATAAATAATTTAAAGTAAAAGACGTTATTTGTACTTTTGCGTGCACAAAAATAAATAGTATATGATTTTACCAATCGTTGCTTATGGCGACCCTGTTTTAAGAAAAGTCGGAAAAGAAATAGATAAAGACTATCCAAATTTGGCAGAACTAATTGCTAACATGAAAGAAACGATGTACAATGCTTCTGGTGTTGGTTTAGCTGCTCCACAAATTGGAAAAGATATACGTTTGTTTGTAATTGATGCTTCTCCTTTTGCTGAAGATGATGATTTAAGTGAAGAAGATCGTAAAGCTTTAGCTGATTTCAATCGTGTATTTATTAATGCTAAAATTGTTGAAGAAGAAGGTGAAGAATGGGTTTTTAATGAAGGATGTTTAAGTATTCCTGATGTTAGAGAAGATGTATGGAGAAAACCAACAGTTACAATAGAATATCAAGACGAAAACTTTGAAAATCATACGGAAGTATTAACAGGTTTAGCTGCCAGAGTTTTTCAACATGAATACGACCATATAGAAGGAGTTTTATTTACTGATAAACTTTCTTCTTTAAAGAAAAGATTAATCAAGAAAAAATTAGAAAATATTTCGAAAGGTAAAGTAAATTCTGGGTACAGAATGCGCTTTCCAAAACCAAAAAGATAATTATATACATGGAATTTAGTAAAATAATAGCTGTATCAGGGAAGCCTGGTTTATTTGAAATTTTATCTCAAACAAAAACTGGAGTAATCGTAAAATCTTTATTAGATGATAAGCGTATGCCAATTACAGCAACACATAATGTAAGCCTTTTAGAAAACATCGCTATCTTTACTTACGAAGAAGATGTACCATTAGCGCAAGTATTCAAAAACATTGCAGATAAAGAAGATGGTAAAGAATCAATTTCTCACAAAGAAAGTGCTAATGTTTTAACTTCATATTTCTCGGAAGTACTTCCTGATTATGATGCTGAACGTGTTTACACTTCTAATATTAAAAAAGTAATTCAATGGTATAACATTCTTGCTAAAGCAGATTTTGATTTTGCTACATTATTGCAAGAAGAAGTTAGTACTGAGGAAGAAGAATAGCATATGAATACTCGTAAACAACAATTAGAAGCTTTTAATCGTCTATTAGATATTATGGATGAGCTTCGTGAAAAATGTCCTTGGGATAAGAAACAAACTCTTGAAAGTTTAAGGCATTTAACAATTGAAGAAGTTTACGAATTAGGTGATGCTATTTTAGATAATGACTTAGAAGAACTTAAGAAAGAATTAGGCGATGTGCTTTTGCACATCGTTTTTTATGCAAAAATTGGAAGTGAGAAAAAAGCTTTTGATATTGCTGATATCGCTAATGCAATTTCAGATAAGTTAATAGATAGACATCCTCATATATATGGAGATGTTTCTGTTGAAAATGAAGAACAGGTAAAACAAAACTGGGAACAATTAAAACTAAAGGAAGGTAAAAAATCTGTTTTAGAAGGTGTTCCTAGAAGTTTACCTGCTGTTGTAAAAGCAAATAGAATTCAAGATAAAGTTGCTGGTGTTGGATTTGACTGGGAAGAACCACACCAAGTTTGGGAAAAAGTTCAAGAAGAACTATCTGAACTGAATGAAGAAATAGAAAAAGGAAATCAAGAGCATATTGAAAAAGAATTTGGTGATGTTTTATTTTCCATGATTAACTATGCTCGTTTTATCAAAGTAAATCCAGAAAATGCTTTAGAAAAGACCAACAAAAAGTTTATCCAACGTTTTCAGTACTTAGAAGAAAAAGCTAGAGAACATGGAAAGCAACTTTCTGAAATGAGTTTACAAGAAATGGATGTATTTTGGAACGAATCTAAAGCTTTTTATAAATAATTATTACTGAGTTGAGTTAGCTGCTCTGTTGTAATATTCTATTTCTTATAAATCGTTCTAATAAACTTCTCAAAATAGTAAATACATGAACAATGTTATAATTATTACAGGTGGTAGCAAAGGAATTGGCCAGGCGCTTGTTGAAAAATATAGTACAGAAAAATATATTGTTTTTTCATTATCAAGGTCTACCACAAAAATGCTAGATGCTACTTATATCTCTGTAGATTTATTACAAATTGAAGAAGCAAAAAGCGTTTTTAAAACACTTCTCAATCATATTAAAAAAATAGATCTTTCATCTATAACGCTCATTAACAATGCTGGGAGATTAGGTGAAATTTCGAATTTAGAGCATATTCCTTCAGAAGATATTCATCAATCTATACTACTAAACACAACTATTCCACTTATATTTTCTAGTCTATTTATAAAAGAGTTTTCGGATTTAAATTGTAAAAAGCAAATTATTAATATTTCTTCTGGTGCAGCTAAGAAACCCTATACAGGTTGGAGTGTTTATTGTAGTTCTAAAGCCGCTTTAGACATGATGACTGCCACTATAGCTGAAGAGCAAAAAGATATTAAAAACAATGTTAAATGCTTTGGTATACGACCAGGAGTTGTAGATACGAATATGCAATCTCAAATACGTGAAACTAATATTTCAAACTTTAAAAACGTACAACGTTTTATTGATTTAAAAAATAATAACGAGCTTTATACTCCTAAGTTTGTTGCTGAACGTATTTTCTATTTAGATACAAATGAAAAGCTGCAAAACGGTACCACAATAGATTTAAGAGAAGTTTAAATAAAATAATATGGCTTTAACTCCTTCTAATACATTTCCAATAGGTAAAATTGCTCCTGATTTTGAATTGATAAATACCATTGATCAGAAAAAAGTTTCTCTTATTGAAAAAAAAGGTAAAAACGGAACTGCAATCTTTTTTATCTGTAACCACTGCCCTTTTGTTATTCATGTAAATGACGAATTAATAAAACTTGCTAATGATTATAAGGATAAAGGAATAAATTTTATTGCCATTAGTAGTAACGATGTAGAAAATTATCCACAAGATCGTCCAGAATTAATGCAACAACAGGCTCAAAAGATAGGATATCCTTTCCCATATTTATACGATGAAACTCAAGAAGTAGCAAAAGCGTATAATGCTGCTTGTACACCAGACTTGTATCTTTTTGATAAAGATTTGAAGGCTGTATATCATGGTCAATTAGATGATTCTAGGCCAGGGAATGAAATTCCTGTAACGGGAAAAGATTTTAGAAATGCCTTAGATACTTTATTAGAGAATAACACTATCCTTGAAATTCAAAAACCTAGTATTGGTTGTAATATTAAATGGAAATAACATTTTTTATACTATATAAATAGCTGTTTTTTAACATTATTTATAAATAACACCTACATTTTTTACATTTCATAGCATTCATTAGCCGTACTTTTTCATCTTTATGAAGAAAAGTTACGTTCAAATGCACATATCTATAGATGAGTTAACTTGCTAAAATTAAACCTCTTATTTAAATTAGCTTCACTATTCAATCCCCAATTTAAATATCATGCGCAATTTTTTTAGTATCATGTTTTTCGCTGTTTTTTTGAACTTCTCGTACGCTCAAGATAATATTACAGCTCAAATAGATCGTGCTTTAATAAAAGCAAAAAAGGAAAACAAACATGTTTTCGTAAATTATTTATCAACTGGTGATACCAGTAAAAAAATGAAAGAGCAAATAAAGGATGAGGCTTTAAAGCCTATACTCAATTCAAGTTATATAGTTGTTACTATTGAAGTATCGGAAGAAGAAACAAACCAATATGTTAATTGCTCAAATCCTTTTAAATCTTTTGACAATGATAATTGTAATAAAATTGAATTTCCTTTTTGGTATATTATAGATGATTCAGGAAATTTTGTAGGTACTTCATTTAAAGATGAGGATAAAAATATTGGTTATCCTTCTACAAAAGAAGATGTAGATAGTTTTATAGATACATTACGAAATACATCTGCACTTACCGAAGTAAATCTTAATACAATTGCTAACTCTTTTCTTCATATAGAATAGTTAAGAGTTTTATTCTAATAAAAAATCAAAACACTTTTTATATAGGCTCTCTAAGTAATTAGAGGGCTTTTCTAATATTAGAGTAAATTGTTAATAACTTCCTTTAACAGTAACTTTCTTTCAACCAGATTTTTAATTATATTTAGAGACATTAATCCCTAATCCCCAAACATCATGCGTAAATATTTCTATTTACTCGCACTATTCATGTCGTCTTATTTTATCAATGCTCAGAGCAATACAGATCAACTTATTAATGATGCTTTAATAAAGGCTAAATCTGAAAATAAACATGTATTTGTAAATTACATAGCTGATAATGGCGAATTAAGTAAAAAAATGCAACAGCAAATGAACAATGAAGCTTGTAAGCCTTTATACAATTCAAATTATGTTGTCGTAACTATTGTGGTTTCAAAAGAAGAAGCAGATGAATATGTAAATTGCTCAAATCCTTTCAAATCATTTAGCGAAAGTAATTGTGAAAAAATAGTATTTCCTTTCTGGTATGTATTAGATGATTCTGGGTATTGTATTAGTGATTCCTATAGAGATACTAAAGAGAATATGAGTTATCCTTCTACAAAAGAAAAAGTAGAAAGTTTTGTAACTGTTATACGTAACACTTCAAAATTAACTACACCTGAACTAGACATTATTGCTGATACTTTTCATAAAATGAATAACGAACAATTTTATTCATCTAAAACACAATAATCAAAATATTATAGCATAAAAAAGCTCCCTTAATCAGGGAGCTTTTTTTATTTTATCCTTACGCTAATTTTTTAGCGTTTTTTACTTTCTGCTTTGTAAGTGCAATGTCTATTACCTCATGCATTTCTGTTACATAATGAAATTTTAAACCTTTTAAATAGCTGGTTTTAATTTCCTCTATATCTTTTTTATTATCTGCACATAAAATAATTTCTTTGATATTAGCACGCTTCGCAGCTAAAATCTTTTCTTTAATTCCACCAACTGGCAATACTTTTCCTCGTAAAGTAATTTCGCCTGTCATTGCTAGTTTATTTTTTACTTTTCGTTGTGTAAATACAGAAACTAACGATGTAAGCATTGTAATACCTGCACTAGGTCCATCTTTTGGAGTTGCTCCTTCTGGCACGTGAATATGTACATCATAATTGTCTAAAACCTCTGGTTTAATTCCAAAATCTTCTGCATTAGACTTTATGTATTTCATTGCAATTGTAGAAGATTCTTTCATTACAGTTCCTAAATTACCTGTAATAGACAAGTTTCCTTTTCCTTTAGATAAAATAGATTCTATAAATAAGATATCTCCACCAACACTTGTCCAAGCTAAACCTGTTACTACTCCAGCAGTGTCATTGTTCTCATATTTATCACGTTCTAAACGAGCAGGTCCTAGTATTTTTTCAATATCTTCATTTGTTAATGCAATATTGTACTCCTCCTCCATCGCTATTGATTTTGCAGCAAAACGAACAACTTTAGCCACTTGTTTTTCTAGTCCACGAACTCCAGATTCTCTTGTATATCCTTCTACAATTTTTTCTATCTGTTCTTTACCTAATTTTAAGTGCTCTTCTTTTAAGCCGTGCTCTTTTAATTGTTTAGGTAATAAATATTTCTTAGCGATTTCTACCTTCTCTTCAATCGTATATCCAGTTACATTAATAATCTCCATACGATCACGTAACGCCCATGGAATCTGATTGATATTATTTGCCGTAGCTATGAATAATACTTTAGATAAATCGTAACCTACTTCTAAATAATTATCGTAAAACTCAGTATTTTGCTCAGGATCTAGCACTTCTAACATTGCAGAAGAAGGATCTCCTTGATGACTTTGACCTAATTTATCTATTTCATCTAATACAAATACAGGATTTGAAGTTCCTGCCTTTTTAATATTCTGAATTAAACGACCTGGCATTGCTCCAATATATGTCTTTCTATGTCCTCTAATCTCTGCTTCATCTCTTAAACCACCTAAAGACATACGAACATATTTTCTTCCTAAAGCTTCAGCTACAGATTTACCAAGAGATGTTTTACCAACACCCGGAGGTCCATATAAACAGATAATAGGCGATTTCATATCTCCTCTTAACTTTAAAACAGCCAAATGTTCTATAATACGTTCTTTTACTTTTTCAAGTCCAAAATGATCTCTATCAAGTATTTTTTGCGCCTTTTTTAAGTCAAATTTATCCTTTGAATATTCTCCCCATGGTAGCTCTAGTAACAACTCTAAATAATTACGTTGCACACCATATTCAGCCATTTGCGGATTCATTCTTCGCAGTCTGTTTACTTCCTTATCAAATACTTCAGCAACTTCTTTAGACCATTTTTTATCTTTGGCCTTAGCTTTCATTTCTTCTAACTCTTGGTCATGAGAAACACCACCTAATTCTTCTTGAATTGTTTTTAATTGCTGATGTAAATAATATTCGCGTTGTTGCTTGTCTAAATCAGATCTTGTTTTAGATTGAATATCATTACGTAATTGTAATTTCTGAAGTTCTCTATCTAAATTTTTAAGTGTTAACAATGCGCGTTCTTTTACATTGTCTTTCTCTAATAATACTTGCTTTTGAGAAACACTTAAATCCATATTAGAAGAAATGAAATTCACTAAAAATGAATTCGATTGTATGTTTTTAATCGCAAAAGAAGCTTCAGAAGGTAACATTGGGTTTTCTTTAATAACCTCTAATGCTAATTCTTTTATTGATTCTATAATTGCATCGAATTCCTTTTTATCATCAATTGTTCTTTCTTCTACAGCTTCAGAAACTTTAGCTCTGATATAAGGAGTTTCTTGAATAATCTCATCAATCTCAAAACGCTTTTTTCCTTGAATAATAACTGTTGTATTCCCATCTGGCATTTTTAACACACGTAAAATCTGTGCTACTACTCCTGTATGGAAAATATCGTCTGCTCCAGGATCTTCAACTTCACTATCTCTCTGCGCTACAACACCAATTGTTTTATTTCCTTTGTTCGCATCTTTAATCAATTGAATTGATTTATCTCTTCCAGCTGTTATTGGAATTACTACTCCAGGAAATAATACAGTATTACGCAACGGCAAAATTGGTAATTCTTCAGGAATCTCCTCTTTATTTATTATTTCTTCATCTTCAGGTGTTAATAAAGGAATTAATTCTGAATCTTCATTTATCATATCCTGTAAAGACAAATTGTCTAAATGTATTATTTTAGATTTACTCATATTTTAAATAGCTGTCAATATGACATTAATATCTTAATTTCTTTTTAGGGAAGCAACAACAAACCAAAGTTAAAACACTGTTTTTCAGTAAAATAATTTAAAATCACATTGTTACTATACTAATAATAGTCAATAGTTATGCCAAGTAATTTTCTTAAATACTTAAATACTGTAACATATTTTAAAAAAAATCGTCTTAATTTTAATATTGATATTAAACAACAACTATGAAAACTAAACTTCTTCTTTTCTTTAGCACTCTATTACTACTAAGCAGTTGCACTTCAAATAAAAATAGTAAAGAATTTATAAATGAAACCTCTGGTCGGTATTTTTTTAATGCAGATGAAGTAATTGAAGTTCATTTTAAAAATGCTGAATTATTTTTACGATGGCGTAATTCTGATTTAAAACCTTTGAAAGTTAACGATAGTACCTTTTATGCCAAGGAATTAAATGAGAAACTAATTTTTATTCCATCTGAAAAGAAAATTAAATTGGCTGAAAAACGCGAACATGAGGGAGAAAAATTTACTTTTTTAAAGTTAAAAGAAAGGGAAAAAACACCTAGCGAATATTTAGCTGAAAACAATTATGAAATGGCTTTAAAAGGGTATTTAGCCATTAAAAAAAGAGATAGCTTAAGTCCTGTAATAAGACAAAGGAGTTTGAATAGAACAGGTTATAGATTGTTAGCCAATGATGAAACTGAAAAAGCGATTCTTGTTTTTAAAATAAATACTCAATTATATCCTAAAAGCTCTAATACTTATGATAGTCTTGGAGATGCTTATCGCAAAGCAAAAGATACTATCAAAGCCATTGAAAATTATAAAAAAGCTTTAGGCATTAATCCTGAAAATAGAAGTTCTAAAAGAAATTTAGAGCGTTTAACGAAAGCAAAAACAAATGAATAAGGATTTAAGATACCCTATTGGACAACCACAAATTCCTTCAAAAATATTAGCTACTCATCTTACGGATTGGATTTCTACTTTAGAGTTATTTCCTAAAAAATTAGAGAATTTAGTTAAACATTTGTCTGATGAGCAATTGGATACTCCTTACAGGTCTGGAGGTTGGACTATTAGACAAGTAATTCATCATTGTGCAGATAGTCATCATAACTCTTATACCCGCTTTAAATGGGCTTTAACAGAAGATAAACCTGTTATTAAAGCTTATTATGAAGACCGTTGGGCAGAATTACATGACTCTACAACTGGACCTATTCATCTTTCTTTAAGCTCTTTATATGCATTACATGCCAAATGGACATACTTTTTAAAAGGCTTAAATGAAACTGATTTAGATACTATTTTTATACACCCCGATGGAAATGAAAAAGTTTCGCTAAAAGAAAATATTGGAATTTATGCTTGGCATTGTAATCATCATTATGCACATATTGAGCATTTATTACTACATAAAAATTGGATTTAAATTAAAATTAACCCTGCAATAGCTGTAAAAACAATTATTTGTAGCCATTTTAAGTAAATACCAATTTTTTCATTTTTCTTTATTGCATCAGAAATAGCGCCTGCTAATATTGCTATTGTAGAAAAAATAACAAACGAAACTAGAATAAATAAACCTCCTAATACATAAAACTGATATACAGTACTTATTGTTTTTGAGAATAAAAACTGAGGAAAGAATGCCAAGAAAAAGATAGTCACTTTCGGATTTAAAACATTCATCCAAAACCCTGTTTTAAATAATTGTTTCGTTGATTTTTTCTCAACATTTTCTGTAGAAAAAGCAATTTTAGCATCACTTTTATATACTTGATAAGCAAGATATAATAGATATACTGCTCCAGCTAGTTTAATTATAAAAAATAAATGATCATTTGCTTTTATTATTTCTGATACGCCAAATGCCACCAAAGTTGTATGAATAATACAACCTGTCATTAATCCTAACACAGTTGCTAATCCATATTTTTTACCATTTACAATACTTTGTGTTAATACAAAAATATTATCTGGCCCTGGAGATACCGCTAATGCAGCAGTAGATAATATAAAAGAGAGTAAAGTTTCAATCATCATTTAAAATAATTTCATTTATCAAATATATATTCTTTCATCTAGAGATAAAGACTAGACTTCATTTAATAAGCTTTAAATTTACTAATACATTATAAGAAAAAACAAAATTCATCGCTTTATTAACGATGAATTTTCTTTATAGTATATTCTAAAAACTATTCATTAAAATTAAGGAGTATCGCAAGTACCTGGACAATAATAAATTCCTGTAACTGGGTCTGCATCAGCAGCTCTTTGAATATCTTCACAAGAATCATTATCTGCAAAAATATAATTGGCTGTAGTATACTTTCCACAATGTCCATAGCCTTGTCCTTTGTATATTGCAGATCTGTTTACGTAGTCAAGATCTACTCCATAAAACATTGAATCTTCACATAAATCTGTTACAACTCCACAAACTTGTGAATCTTCAACTAAGCCTGAAGATATATTTACATCTCCATCGAAAAACCAATCATACTCCCAGTTACTACTACTTTTTTTAGTTAAGTTTTTCTTTTCTATAAAAACCCAATCTCCTTTATAATAAATATTCTTATCTGCAGCATTTGGAATATCTGTAAAATTATTATTTGATTTTGAAGATGCATCATATTTTTGAAAACCGTACTCTAATGGAGCATTCGCAACTTTATTGATTACAAAAAGTTTTTCATTAGGCGTTAATTTTTTAAAATTTTGTATTTCTAACTTTTTAGTTACTATCATGTTTTCTTGAATTACTTCTTGAGATTCATTAGAATTACATGAGTTAAATACAATTAGACTTAGTACTAAGATTACAATTTTTTTCATAAAATTTATAGCTTTATATTATTTCTACGAAAATAACAAACTATTTATATTTAATCTAAATTAAAATAAATAAATTTAAGAAAGGAATGAAAAAAACCTGTAAATAGATGTTTTACAGGCTTATAAACTTCACAAAAATGATTTAATCATTAGCTTATTTAAGATAAAATTAAAACTTCCTATAATAAATAAGTTTTTATTTGGTACTTGCTAAAACAGCTTTGTTTATTCTCTTTATCAAAGAAGGTCCTTCATAAATAAACCCAGTATAAATTTGAACTAAATCAGCTCCTGCTGCTAGTTTTTCCAACGCGTCTTCTTCTGAATGAATACCTCCTACTCCAATAATTGGAAAAGCTTTATTTGAGTTTTTAGATAGGTACTGAATTACTTTTGTGCTCCTTTCTTTTATAGGTTGACCGCTTAAACCTCCATTTCCTATTTCTGCTAAACGCGCTTCTGAAGCTTTTAGTCCTTCTCTATTAACAGAAGTGTTAGATGCAATTACACCATCAATTTTAGTTGCTGCAACAAGAGCTATAATTTCATCTAATTGTGTTGTATTTAAATCTGGAGCAATTTTTAACAAAATTGGTTTCTGTTGCTCATGAGTATTATTAATTTTCTGAACTTCAATAATTAGCTCTTTTAAATAATCTGCATCCTCAAGTTTTGCATGACTAGAAACATTTGGACAACTTACATTTAAGACAAAATAATCTACATAAGGATGTAACTCCTTAAAACAAACTGTATAATCCGCTGTATAATCTTCTGGCTTTGTTGCAGTGTTTTTTCCGATGTTTCCTCCTATAATTACTTTTTCTTTATTTTTCTTTAATTGTGTAATAGCAGCTTCTAATCCATCATTATTGAACCCCATTCTGTTAATTATTCCTTTATCGTCTTGTAAACGGAATAATCTTTTTTTAGGATTTCCTACCTGACCTTTAGGAGTAACTGTACCAATTTCTATGAATCCAAAACCAAAATCAGCTAATTCATTATATAAAACTGCATTTTTGTCAAAACCAGCAGCCAAACCAACAGGATTTTTAAACGTCAATCCAAATAAATTTCTTTCTAAGCGTTTATCGTTTACTTGATACATACTTCTAAAGATTGAAGAAACGAATGGAATTTTAGTCATAAACTTAATCAGCGAAAACGTAAAATGATGAATTTTCTCTGGATCGAAAAGAAAAAATATAGGTCGAATTAGTAATTTATACATAAGTTACTCGTTAGGTCGAGCGGAGTCGATACCTTTTTGATTTATAGTTTCTTTATGACTTTTTACTCCGCTAAAAGTATCACAAAGTTATAAAAAAGGCTCCCAATAAAGGAGCCTATATATTTGTTTATCTTAATGTTGCACCAACATTCTTTTCGAATGTTTGTTGCAGTTTTTGCATTATTTTATCGATCTGCTTATCGTTTAATGTTTTGTTTGCATCTTGCAATACAAAACTTACTGCATACGATTTCTTTCCTTCTGGTAAATTATCGCCCTCATATACATCAAACAAATCTACTTCTTTTAATAATTTACGTTCCGATTGAAAAGCTAAATTATAAATCTCCTTAAATTCAATCTTCTCATCTAGTAATAATGCTAAATCGCGTTTTACTGCTGGGAATTTAGGTAAATCTGATACTTTAACTTTTTTATTTCCAACTAATGTTAGTATTGTATCCCAATTAAAATCAGCAAATAATACTTCTTGTTTAATAGAAAACTCTTTTAAAATAGAACGCTTTACAACACCAAAATCTACTAATTTCGTTTTTCCTAAGCTTAACGTCAGTCCTTCTGAATAGATATCAGATTTAACTGGTGTTACTTTTAATTTAGTAATTCCTAATCTAGCTAGTAAATTGCTAACAATTCCTTTCATGTAGAAGAAATCTGAAGATTGTGCAGCTATTTTCCAACTATCTTTTGCTCTATTACCGGTTACAAATAATGTTAAGTGTTTGTTTTCTTCATACCCACTTTCGTATTTGTGGTATGTCTTTCCAAATTCGAAAAACTTTAAGGAATTGTTTTTACGGTTGATATTATAACTTACACTCTCTAATCCACTAAACAATAATGATTGACGCATTACTTTTAAATCATTACTTAATGGGTTTAGCATCTCAACATTAAAGTCCTCTTTCAAATTCTCCGATAAAGCAATGTAGTCTGCTTTTGTAAGCGAATTAGCCATTGTTTCATTAAAACCTAAAGAAACTAATTGGTTCGCTACGATATTCTCTACTTTTACTTGAGTGTCATTATCAAAAGATATTGACGTATTTAATTTGTGTGAGAACTCAATATTATTATAACCGTATACACGTAAGATTTCTTCAATAATATCTGCTTCTCTTTGAACATCTACTCTATATGAAGGGATTACCAATCCTAAACCAGCTTCTGTAACACTATTAATCTTAATTTCTAATGAAGCTAGAATATTCTTAATCGTTTCTTTTGGAATTTCTTGTCCAATTAGCTTATATACACTATCAAACGATAAGAATACTTCAAAATCTTTTACTTTTTCAGGATAAAAATCCATAATGTCCGAAGACATTTTTCCTCCTGCATACTCTTCAATTAATAATGCTGCTCTTTTTAAAGCATATTTAGTTTGGTTGATATCTATACCTCTTTCAAAACGGAAAGAAGCATCTGTATTTAATCCATGTCTTTTTGCTGTTTTACGTACAGAAACAGGATTGAAATAAGCACTTTCTAAGAAGATTGTTGTTGTATTTTCTGTTACTCCAGATTTAATTCCACCAAACACTCCACCAATACACAAAGGATTTCCTTCTGCGTCGCAAATCATGATATCTTCAGAAGACAACTCTCTTTCTACTTCATCTAATGTTGTAAACTTAGTTCCTTCTTCTAATGTTTTAACAACGACTTTATTTCCTCTAATTTTTGAAGCATCAAAAGCATGTAATGGCTGTCCTAACTCATGTAAAACATAATTTGTAATATCTACAATATTATTTTTTGGAACAATACCTATTGCTTTTAACCTATTCTTAATCCATTCTGGTGAATCTTTAACTTCAACATCGGTAATTGTAATACCACAATATCTTGGTACTAATTCTTTATTTTCAACTTCAACATCAATTTTTAATCTTCTTTCATCTACGTGAAAATCTGAAACTGAAGGTGAAATTAATTCAAGATTTACATCTTTTTGTAATAATCCAGCTCTTAAATCTCTAGCAACACCATAATGACTCATAGCATCAGCTCTATTGGGTGTTAAACCAATTTCGAAAACATGATCAGTTTCAATTTTAAAAACTTCTGCACAAGGAGTACCAGGAACTAATGATTCATCTAAGACCATAATTCCATCATGTCCACTACCAAGACCTAATTCATCTTCAGCGCAAATCATTCCATAACTTTCTTCTCCTCTTATTTTTCCTTTCTTTATTTTAAAGCCTTCTCCTTTATCATCATATAAAATAGTACCAATTGTTGCTACTGGTACTTTCTGACCTGCAGCTACATTTGGTGCACCACATACTATTTGTACAGGCTCATCATTTCCTAAATTAACTGTGGTAACTTTTAACTTATCTGCATTAGGATGTTGAACACACGTTAAAACTTCTCCTACTACTACACCTTTTAAACTACCTTTAATACTTTCTTTCAATTCAATTCCCTCTACTTCTAATCCAAGATCTGTTAAGAGCTCTCCTATATTTTCTGGAGCCCAATCGAATTGTAAAAATTGTTGTAACCAGTTATATGATATCTTCATTCTGCGTCTTTATTTGGGGTGCAAATTTACACTTTTATAACTAAAATATGTACATATTTTATGTCTTATACTAGTTTTATATGAGCAATCAAATCCCTTAATTGTTCATAACTTCTTAATTCATAACGTTTTCTTAATAATTTGTTAATATTGTAATGGCATTTTTGCTCGGTTTAAAAAACAAAACTACATAATGAGAAAACTATTACCCTTCTACTTACTGATACTTTCTTTATCAGTAAGTGCTCAAATTCCTAATTATTACAATGACCTTAATGTCAATTTAAGTGGTACTGCATTAAAAGATGCATTGGCTACTAAAATAATTAGCTCGCATCATACTTTTTTAAGTTATACACCTGGTGTATGGGATGCTTTAAAACAAACAGACCTAGATCCAACTGATACTTCTAAGGTATTATTAATTTATGGTTGGAATGATACAGATTCAGATATTACTAATGATCGTACAAGAGGTAAAGATAATCATGGTGGTGGTTCTGGAGTATGGAATCGCGAACATGTGTACTCTAAATCTTTAGCAAGTCCTAATTTAGGAACTAGCGGAGCTGGAGCAGATGCACATAATTTAAGACCCGCTGATGCGCAAAGAAACTCTTCTAGAAGTAACCGAAAATTTGCTGCTGGTAGTGGTACAGCTTCTTATATTACAGCTCAAGGACATTGGTATCCTGGAGATGAGTGGAAAGGAGATGTTGCTCGTATGATGATGTATATGTATTTACGTTATGGAAATCAAACATTACCTACAGGAGTTACAGTTGGTTCTACTGTAGCTACAGATGTTAATATGGTAGAACTTTTATTACAATGGAATGCAGAAGATCCTGTATCTGATCTAGAAAAGCAACGAAATCCAATATTAGAACAATTACAAGGAAATAGAAATCCTTTTATAGATAATCCTGCTTTTGCTACCCAGATTTGGGGTGGACCTCAAGCTGAAGATTTATTTGGAAACGGTAATTCAAATGACACACAAGCTCCTTCAAATCCAAGTGGTTTAGTAGCTTCAGGAACAACTCAAAACTCAGTTAATTTAGGTTGGTCAGCTTCATCAGATAATGTGGCAGTAACTGGTTATGCTGTATTTAACGGTACTACGCAAATTGCGACAACTACTACAACTAATTATTCAGTAACTGGTTTAACAGCTGGAACTTCATATACTTTTTATGTAAAAGCTTTTGATGCTGCTGGTAATACATCTGGAAATAGTAATGCTGCAAATGTTACAACTACTCCAGATGGAAATTCTGGAGGAAGTACTACTGAATTAATTATTTCTGAATATATTGAAGGTTCTTCCTATAATAAAGCTATTGAGATTGCTAATTTTACAGGTGCTACTGTAAACTTATCTTCTTATTCATTAAGAAAAGCTACTAATGGTAGTAATTCTTGGAGCGGAACTTACAATTTATCTGGACAATTAGCTAATGGTGCAGTATATGTTATTGCACACAGTAGCGCTAGTACAGCTATTAAAAATGAAGCTGATGTAACTACAAATAATAGTATTATGACCTTTAATGGTAATGATGCTGTAAGTTTATTTAAAAATAATACTATTATAGATGTAGTTGGAAATCCAAGTAGCAGTGCTAATTTTGGAAAAGATGTAACATTACAACGTAAGTCTGCTGTTACTTCTCCTAACACTTCTTATACTACTGCTGAGTGGAATACTTTAGCTAATAATACATCTTCAGGTTTAGGATCTCATACAATAGATGGTGGAAGTACACCAGTTGTTGATACACAAGCTCCTACCACTCCATCTAACTTAGTAACTTCAAATATTACTCAAACTAGTGTTAACTTAACTTGGAGTGCCTCTACTGATAATGTAGCTGTAACTGGATACGATGTATATCAAGGTAACACTAAATTAGCAACAGTTACTAATACAAATTATAATGCAGGTAATTTAAATGCAAATACAACATATAGTTTCTCTGTTAGAGCAAAAGATGCTGCTGGTAATGTTTCAGCTTCAAGAAGTGTTTCTATCACAACATTACCAAATACTGTTACCTATTGTTCATCAAGAGGTACTAATGTAGCTTATGAGTATATTGATAATGTGGCTATTGGAGGTATTTCTAATGCTACAAGTGCTAATGGAGGTTACGGTGATTTTACTAACTTAACAGGAAATATTAGTTTTGGTACTAATAATATTATTCTAAGTGCAGGATTTGCTGGGACTTCATATACAGAACATTGGGCTGTTTGGATTGATTACAACCAAAATGGTACTTTTGAATCTAATGAAAAAGTAGTTACTGGTTCATCTTCAAGTTCTTCTAACTTGTCTTATACTTTTACAGTGCCAACAACTGCTAAAACTGGTGCTACTAGAATGCGTGTATCAATGAAATGGGATGCTGCACCAACTCCATGTGAAACTATTTCTTATGGTGAAGTTGAAGACTATACTGTTAATATTGGTTCTGCAGCTAGAACTACAAATGCTTCAGATATTATTGCTGATGCTGAATTAGGTAATGAAGAACCAATTTTTGATTTAATCATGTATCCTAACCCTGCAATTAACTTTGTTAATTTAGCAATGAAAGATGGTAGAGATGCTTCTTTTACAATTGCAAATTATTTAGGACAAACTTTAATTACAGGAACTGCTGATAGAAATGTTGATATTAGCGAATTAGAAGCTGGTGTTTATATCGTTGAAGTAAATGATGGTCAACGTAGAATTTCCAAAAAACTAGTTAAGAAATAAAACAAAATATTCTTATAAAGAAAAAACTCGGAATTTAGATTCCGAGTTTTTTTATTTTATAATCTATTAAGTTACACTTTAAAATAAAGAAGTAATAATTTCATTAATAGTAATTCCTTCTGCCTCTGCTTTATAGTTTTTCACAACTCTATGTGATAATATTGGAACAGCAATGGCTTGTACATTTTCTATATCCGGAGAATATTTTCCATTAACTGCAGCATGTGCTTTTGCAGCCAAAATTAAATTTTGAGATGCACGTGGTCCAGCTCCCCAATCTATATATTTCTTAACTAAATCTGTAGCTTTTTCAGAATTTGGCCTAGTTTTGCCTACCAAAGAAACTGCATACTCTACTACATTGTCTGCAACTGGTATTTTACGAATTAGCTTCTGAATTTCAACAATTTCATTTGCATTAAAAAGCGGATTTACAGTTTCTTCATTTAAAGAAGTTGTATTTTTAACAACCTGCACTTCTTCTTCAAAAGTTGGATAATCTAAATTAATAGAAAACATAAAACGGTCTAATTGTGCTTCTGGTAATGGATACGTACCTTCTTGCTCAATTGGATTTTGGGTTGCTAATACAAAAAATGGTAAATCTAATTTATAATGATGTCCTGCTATTGTTACAGAACGCTCTTGCATAGCTTCTAATAATGCTGCCTGTGTTTTTGGCGGCGTTCTATTAATCTCATCTGCAAGAATTATATTTGAAAAAATAGGCCCTTTTAAAAACTTAAACTTCCTTGTTTCATCTAAAATCTCACTTCCTAATATATCAGAAGGCATTAAATCTGGAGTAAACTGAATTCTATTAAACTTTAGCCCTAAAGCACTTGAAATAGTATTTACTAATAAGGTTTTTGCTAACCCTGGAACACCAATCAACAATGAATGTCCACCACAAAAAACAGATAGTAATGTAAAATCAATTGCTTCTTTTTGTCCAATAATAACTTTACCTATTTCTTGTTGTAACTGGGCGTATTTTTGAACCAGATTATCTACAGCTGTAACTTCTGACATTTTTTAGTTTTCTTTTTTCCAATTAGACTTAAAGTTACATTTTTTATAATCGTCTCCAAGTTTAACGTAGGTTTCTAAAATTTTATCTTTTGACCATTTTTCAATGGTTTCTTCTTTCTTTTTTGCTAATGCTAATTGCTGAACTTTTACATAATCACCAACTAAATCTGCTGTATGTGTATTCGTTCTTTCTTTCATTAAAATTAACTTGTACATCTTCTCTCCTCCAGGAGTTTCGTCATAAAATACATCAGAATATTCTCCTTTTTGTAATTCATTTATACGACCATATAATGCAGGGTCCATTCTAGTTAATTCGAAAGTAGCTTCACTTGTATAAGGGTTAACAATGATTCCTCCATTATTCTTAGTATCCTTATCTTCAGAATATTTTTTTACAGCTTCTTCAAATGTAATTTTACCTTCTTTTAAGTCTTTCTTTAACTTCTCTAGCGCCTCTTTTGTCTCTTTTAATTTTGCATCATCAATTTCAGGTTTCATTAAAATATGAGATACTTCTCTAGATTTACCTTTAATTTTGTGTAATAATATAATGTGATAACCGAAATCTGTTTTAAAAGGTTCAGATATTTGACCTTCATCTAAAGAGAAAGCAACTTCTTTAAACTCTTTAATAAAAGGTGTATCTTTAGTAATTGCTCCTAAATTACCTCCATTTCCTCCTACACTTGGATCGTCTGAGTTAATAATTGCTTTTAATCTGAAGCTAGCACCATCTTCCTCTATTTCCTTTTTAATTTTGCTAAGTTTTTCTACAACTCTTTTATTTTCAGCTTCTGTAGACTCTGCATTCATAACAATTTGTGCCAATTCTACTTCTGCAGGAAATTCTGGTAATTCATTTTTCTCTTTTAAACCATTAAAGTATAATCTTACTTCTTCTGGTGTTACATCTACATCGTCTGTAACTTTTTTCTGCTCTTTTTCTATAAGTACATTCTCTTTTTGTACACGAGCTAATTCTTTCTTTAAATCTTCTAAGTCGTTAAAACCATAGGCAGCTACAACTTTATCTATGCTTCCATACTCTTGTGTAAAGAAACTGATACTTCTGTCTACTCTAGAATCTATTTCTGCTTGAGAAACAGTTACACTGTCTATAACTGCATGATGCGATAATAATTTCTGTTGCATTAACTCTTCTAACATTTCGCAATTAGAGATTTTAACTTTTCCCTCACTACGTATTTCAACTTCTTGTTTAAATTTATCAATATCAGAATCTAATACAATATTTTTCCCTACTACTACTGCAACTCCATCGATTTTAACTTTTTGTGCTGTTACGCTCATTACGCTTAACATTAACACTACAGATAAACTAATATTCTTTAAATTCATTGTTTTTAATTGCATCATTAATCAACGTTTTTTCTATCTCTCTTACTAATTCTATCTTACGTTTGTGTAAGATTAATTGTTTTATATTGTTTTTGATATAACTCAACGGAGCGATGCTGTTTCGTATTAGAACATCGTTCACAGCGACCAAATATACTCCTAAACTATCTTCTCTTTTTATGAATTTTGATTTTTTTAACAATTTTTCTTTCGATTCGTATCGAAAAGGTGGAATTTTCTGAATTACTTTATCGTATGTAATCCATGTAGAATCTCTTAATAAGTAATCTTTAAAATTAATTGTTAAATTTTCAAGGTCTTCTAAATCTTCTTCTTTCGTAGATTTAAACTTTTCAATTGCTTCTTTTTTATCTAAAAAATCTTTACCAAAATAGATGTATTTAATCTGTAGTAATTCTTCATTCAATTTGAAGTTCTCCTTATTATTTTCGTAGTATTTTTTTATAGATTCTTCACTTATAATGGTATCTAATTGCTGTTTTATTAAACTTTCTTTATATCCATTTATATATAAGCTTTCCTCATAAATTCTTACTAATTCATCTATTTTATTATTATTTACTTCAGAGATATTCTCTAATGCTCTTTTTAATAATAATTGTTGTTTTGCCCACGTATTGATATAACTTTTTACCAATACAATGCTATCTTTCTCTGAAATCCCCTTAGGAACTACATCCTTTACATCTGAAAGATATAATTTAGCTTCTCCCACTGAAGCAATAACGGGTTCGTTGCGTTGCTCTTTATCATCTCCTTTAAAAAAAGGTAGTTTAATTTTATCACATGAGCTCACTACTATTACCCCCAAAAGTAGTACAACTATTTTTTTCACTTTTATATTATTGGTTGTATATTTTTTTAATATTTTTAAGTACTTTCTTCTTAACTTTTATCTTATGTTCTTTTCGTAATGAAGCTACCCAAGATTCTTCTAAAAACTTTTGATAATCGTTTATTACTTCTCCTCTAACTTTTGAAAGATCATCAGATCCATATTTACTTTTGTTTTTTTCAAAAAATGAAGTTAATGCGTCAGCATCTTTTTGCGATGAGTCCCATATCTTTAACTTCATTAAATCGAACAATAATAAACCATCTTTATACTCCTGTAAAGTATATTTATATTCTGGATAAATGTTTACTAAATCTTCTTTATAATAATTTAAAACCTCCTGATTTATAAATTTCTTCCATAAATCATTTACTGGTATATAGTTTTTGCCTTTTGCAAAGGTTAAAAAATCTTTGAATAATAGCTTTTTCTTACCAATTGTAATAACTGTTTCGTTTTCTTGTTTTTCTGTAAACTCTTTGTTGAAATCGTCTTTTCCTTTTATTAACTCTAAAACAACATTATTTGTAACAGGCTTATATTTCTTTTTAAGGTCTTTTATTAGTTTTTGTATAGATAAATTCCCTCTATTGCTACCTCTTACTCTGCCCTCTAATTCTCCTTTTAACTCTTCAAAAGGTTTTACAGGATCGTTTTCTATCAATTGCACTATATGCCATCCAAATCTAGTTTTAAAAGGCTTACTAACATCTCCATTTTTTTGTAGTGCTAATACAGCTTTTTCAAAAGGAGGAACCATTCTACCTGTCGTAAATTTTGGTAATACACCTCCATTTACTGCAGAAGGTTTATCCTCTGAATATTGTTTAGCTACTTCACCAAAAGCTGTTCCTTTTTGTATTTTCTGATATAATGAATCTATTTTAACTTTTCCAGCTATACTTCTATCTTTTGCTAAAATGTGCGCTACTTTGAACGTTCCTCTAGACTTTCTTTTATCTGTAACTTTTAAAATATGATATCCAAATCTCGTTTTGAAAGGTTTTGATACTTTTCCTACAGGTGTATTATATGCCGCTTCTTCGAATGGGTATACCATTCTAAATGCAGAAAAATACCCTAAATCTCCTCCGTTTATTTTAGCAGATGGGTCTTCTGAAAATTTTATAGCTAGACTTTCAAAAGACTCTCCATTTTCTATTCTCTTTTTTATAGAATCTAATCTTTGAACTAACTGTGTTGTATCTACTTTAACTAATTTTTGAGGAGTTCCAATTAAAATATGACTTGCTCTAACTTCTTCAACCGTTCTGTCATAAGCTTCTTTTATCAGCTTTTGTTTGAACTCTTCGTCCTGTAAATACGGTACAATTAATTGATTTTTATAAGTATTTAATTCGCTTTTATAATTTTTAGAAGTATCTAACTTTAGCTTATAGGCCTCTAATAGCTTTAATTTGTAATTAATGAATAAATCTAAATTCTTCTCAACATTCTTCTCATCTTCACTAATCTGATCTAGATTTTTCTCATAAATTCTTTTAAACTCCGAAGCGTATACTGGTGCTTCATCTATCGTTAACAATACTTCATCTTTCTGAGCAAAACATGAAATTGCTCCTAATAAAAAGACACTAATTAAAATACTTTTTTTCATAAAAATTACAATGAAATGATTCCTTCTATTTTTTCTGCTTTTTGGTAATATGATATTACTTCTTCAGCATTTTCCACATCTAAGTGAATTGAAACACTAACGTATTTACCAGACCTGGATTTGCGTGTATTAATAACCGCACCTCCTTGATCGAACAAATCTTGTACTTCATTTACTTGATTTCCTGTAGTAGGAACGATAAATTTATATAAGTATTTTGTGGGAAAGGTTGTTGTTTCTTCTAATTGGGTTTTTAATTTTTCGTAAAAGGCTTCCTTATCTGAATCTGACATATGGTTCTTTTTTATGGGTAAAATTGTTTCGTTATTCTCTTTTTCAATCTAAAAAAATAAACGGAAAACAAAATTACACTATTTATTACATATAATTATTGAAACTTTTATTTTTGCGTCATGCAACAAAAAATTGTATTTATTGGTGGGCCAGGTACAGGAAAGTCTTCTGTTCTAAGATATTTAGATCGTCAAGGATTTAAATGTATGCCTGAGATTTCAAGAGAAGTAACTAGAGCTGCACAAAAAGAGGGAATTGATCAATTGTTTTTAACAGACCCTATTTTATTCAGTACAAAACTATTAGAAGGTAGAGAGCAACAATTTATAGATGCTCAAAACTCAAATGATAGAGTTATTTTTTTTGATAGAGGAATTCCTAGTGTTCATGCTTATATGCGCTATTTCAAAACAGAGTTTCCATCTATTTTCATGGAAAAAAGCAAGGAATATAGATATACAAAAGTTTTTCAGTTTTTGCCTTGGAAAGAAATTTATAAATCTGATAACGAGAGATATGAAACTTTTGAACAATCTGAAGTTATTAGTGATTTTCTATATAATGCCTACGCAGAGCTTGGTTATGAAATTATAAACGTACCTTTTGATTCGGTAAGAAATCGTTGTAATTTCGTATTGAGTCATTTGTAGCATGTCAAATCCAAGAGAAATATTACAAACATATTGGGGATATACTTCTTTTAGGCCAAAACAGCTAGATATTATTACAGCTGTTTTAGCTAAAAAAGATACTGTTGCTTTACTTCCTACTGGTGGAGGAAAATCAATTTGTTTTCAAGTTCCCGCACTAATTGAAGAAGGTGTTTGTGTGGTTATTTCTCCTTTAATAGCTCTTATTGAAGATCAAGTTCAGAATTTAAAAGATAAAGGTATAAAAGCCTTACAAATCCCTTCTGGAAGTACACAAGATGAAATAATTACGCTTTTTGACAATTTAAAATTTGGTAATTATAAATTTCTATATATTTCTCCAGAAAGAATGCAGTCTAAATTCATTCAAGATAAGATTGCTCAATTAAAAGTTTCTTTTTTTGTTATAGATGAAGCACATTGTATTTCTGAATGGGGACATGACTTTCGTCCTTCTTATCTACAACTAGACATTTTAAAGAATATACAACCAGAAACTTCAATTATTGCTTTAACGGCCACTGCTACAAAAAGAGTAATTCATGATATTGTTAGTATACTTAATTTAGAAGAGCCTACAGTATTTAAAAATTCATTCTATAAAGATAATTTAGCCTATCAAGTATTTTATACTGAAGATAAATTATCAAAATTAGACCGAATCTTTACTAAGAATTTTGTTCCTTCTATTATATATGTCAACTCTAGAAGTAGAACTCGTGAAATTTCAAATTATCTAAATTCAAAAGGTTTTAAGAGCAGCTATTATCATGGTGGATTATCAAGTGTAGAAAAAAAAATTGCTTTTGAAAATTGGATGGATGAAAAAACGCCAATTATGGTGGCTACCAACGCTTTTGGTATGGGAATTGACAAATCCAACGTCAAAATTGTAATTCATTTTAACATACCTTCTTCCGTAGAAAATTATGTTCAAGAATCTGGAAGAGCAGGAAGAAACCAAGAAAAAGCTTTTGCAGTAACGCTTACTAATAATAGTGATATAGCACTTACAAAGGAATTACATGAAAAATCGAGTCCTACCCTAGTAGACATAAAGCAAATTCATAAAAAGTTATATCAACACTTTCAAATTCCAATGGGAGAACTTTCTGATGAATATTATGATTTTAATATTTTAAAATTCTGTCAGAAATATCAATTTATTCCTAGTAAAACATTTAATGCTTTACAAATTTTACACAATTATGGTATCATTTCTCTAAACGATCATCAACATAAAAAGTCTAATATCCAGTTCCTTGTAAGTACTTCTCATATTTTACAATACAAAAGCATTCATAAAGCACGACAAAAATTTTTAGATGTTATCTTAAGAATGTATGGCGGAATTTTTGAAAGAGCCATTAAAATAGATGAGTTTGTTATTGCTAAAAATGCTGGTGTAACCTCTGTAAAAGCTATTGAAATTCTAGAAAAGCTACATTCAGATGGTATTATTACTTACAATAAAGCTGTAGCCGATAGTGCTATACGCTTTTTACAACCTAGAGAAGACGATAAAACAATTAATAGAATTGGAAAAGATATTAGCAAGCTTTTACAGCATAAGAATAAAAAAATAGACGATATAATTCGTTATATTTCTAATGATAGTATATGTAGAAGTGTACAATTATTAACCTATTTTGGAGAGGATAATGCGACAGAATGTGGAATTTGCGATGTTTGTTTGAAAAAGAAAACAGTTTATAAAAATATTGCTGATGAGATTTTAGGAATGTTAAAAAAAACACCTCTATCTGCAAAAGAAATATATGCTTTACTTCCTTATCAAGAATCTGACATTTTAATACATTTGCGAAAATTACTTGCTGAAGAAGTTATTGAACTAACAAACGTTAATAAATACTTTATTAAATAAATATGAGAGACTTACGAATTGTTTTTATGGGAACTCCAGATTTTGCGGTTACCATTTTAAAAAAACTAATCGAACATAAATATAATATTGTTGGAGTAATTACTGCTCCAGACAAACCTGCTGGTAGAGGGCGAAAGTTAAATCAATCGGCTGTTAAAAAATATGCTTTAACACAAAACTTACCTGTTTTACAGCCTAAGAATTTAAAAAGTGAAGACTTTTTAGAAGAGTTACAAGCATTAAATGCCAATTTGCAAATTGTTGTCGCATTTAGAATGTTGCCTACAGTCGTATGGAAAATGCCTGCTTATGGGACTTTTAACTTACACGCTTCTCTCCTACCAGAATATAGAGGTGCAGCTCCAATTAATTGGGCCATTATAAATGGAGAAACAACTACTGGAGTAACTACTTTCTTTATAGATGATAAAATAGACACAGGAGCTATGATACTTCGTAAAGAAGTAGCTATAGACCCAGACGAGATTGTTGGGGAGTTACATGACAGATTAATGCACGTAGGCGCCGATTTAGTTGTAGAAACTGTAGATTTAATTGCTGCTGGCAAAGTAAACACTACTAAGCAACCTGAATTGGAGCAAAAACCAGCTCCTAAATTGTTTCCTCATAATTGTAAAATAGATTGGTCTAAACCACTTTCTGACATTTATAATCATATTAGAGGTTTAAATCCATATCCAGCAGCTTGGACAACCATACAAAATGGTGAAGAGGAAATTACTGCTAAAATTTATGGTGTCGCTAAAGAAGAAATCCTTCATGATCTTCAAACTGGAACAATAATTACTTCAAAAAAAGAGATAAAAATCGCTGTTAAAGGTGGTTACCTTATAATTAAAGAAATTAAGCTTTCTGGTAAGAAAATGCTCGATGCAGTTAGCTTGCTTAATGGTTTTACCTTCGAAGAAGGAGCTATGGTCGTGTAGCCCTTTAAGGACGTGGGATTAAGCTTTTTTGTTATTTTTTGGCTAGGGTTATTAACAAATCCCTACAACTTATTAACAAATTCTTTGATTTTTGGGGGTCAAACTTGCGCAATACCGCATTAAATCTATATTTGTTGAGCATTAATGCAAAAAAACATTAATTAATTTTAAAATCTAATAAATTATGAACAAGTCTGATTTAATCGACGCAATGGCTGCTGACGCAGGAATTTCAAAAGCTGCTGCTAAAGCTGCTTTAGATTCTTTAACTAACAACGTAACTAGCGCTTTAAAAAAAGGTGATAAGGTTGCTTTAGTTGGATGGGGAACTTGGTCAGTATCTAAAAGAGCTGCAAGAAGCGGAAGAAATCCTCAAACTGGTAAGGAAATTCAGATTGCTGCTAAGAACGTTGTTAAGTTTAAAGCAGGAGCTGGTTTAAGCGATTCAGTAAACTAAGAAATTCGTTTAAAACAAATAATAATAAAACGCTCGATGTTATATCGAGCGTTTTTTTTGTAACAAAAGAAAATTCCGTTTGTCTTTAAGGTAAATATTATAAAAAACAACCTAAGACCATGAAATATATTATTACATCATTAGCACTTTTAATCTCTGCTAGTTTCTTTGCGCAACAAAGAGTAAATGCAGAAGATATCTTACAAGACATTAAAAAAGGAAAAACAATTAATATTAGTAATGCTACTATTGAAGGAGTTTTAGATTTAACTTATATGGATGAAGCTTTACCTAAATTACCTAAAAGACGTAATAGATGGTGGAACAATGGTGGATCTAATACAATTGAAAAAGAAATTGTTAGCAAAATTTCTTTTGTAAACTGTACTTTTAAAGACGATGTATTGGCTTATATTCCAGACGAAGACAGTGGATATACCTTTACTGCAGATTTTGAAGATGATGCTATCTTTAAAGATTGTACATTTGAAAGAAAAGCAATGTTTAAATATTCTGATTTTGACAGAAATGCTGATTTTAGTGGTTCAAAATTTTTAGACGATAGTACGTTTAAATATGCTAAGTTTTACAGAGATATTTCTTTTAAAAACACTCAATTTAATGAACCTGCAACCTTTAAATATTCTGAATTTAATCGTTTTATAAGCTTTGCGAATGCTGTTTTTAAGGAAACTGCTACTTTTAAATATACTAAATTTAAAGATGGAGTGTCTTTTAACAGTACGCAATTTGAAGAAGATTTAAACATAAAGTATACAGAAGTAGATGGTGAATTTGATATTAAAAATATGAAAGTAGCTTATGATATTGACTCTAAGTATACTGATATCAATGGAAAAAGCTTTAATAAGTATTTACTCAATAGGTAGAAATAACTTCATGTATTATAAAAAAAAGAGGAAGTTTACACTTCCTCTTTTTTTAGTTTTTTACTTCCTTCATATAACTCGTACCGTACAAATCTACAGTCTAAATCACCATTCTTTATTGGTAAGCGTTTAGAAGTTCTTAAGCCCACAAACTTTAATGCATTAAAATCTGATGTAATTAACCATGCTGTAGAATTCGGATAACCATGTTTTAAGGTATCTCCTATCTTTCTATAGAACTCAGCTACGTCTATATTTAATCGTTCTCCATATGGAGGATTAAATAGAATAGTTGTTTTTCCAAATACTTCTTTTTTAGAGTTAAAGAAATTTACATGGTGTACTCCTATAAACTCTTCTAAATTTGCATTAATTATATTTTGTTTTGCCTTTCTTACTGCAGAAGGAGCCTTATCGAATCCCATAATTTTAAAATGAGAATTACGAATTTTCTTTAGTAATGAATCTTGGATAATGAAGTATAAATCTTCATCATAATCGTTCCAATTCTCAAAAGCAAAATGTTTTCTATTAATATTAGCAGGAATATTATTTGCAATCATTGCTGCTTCAATTAAAATAGTTCCAGAACCACACATAGGATCAATAAAATTCTCTTCTCCTCTATATCCTGAAAGCAATACCAAACCAGCTGCTAAAACTTCATTAATCGGTGCAATATTCGTAGCACTTCTATATCCTCTTTTATGTAATGAATCTCCAGAGCTATCTAAAGAAATAGTTAACCATTCTTTATGAATATGTACGTGGATTTTTATATCAGGATTTTTTAAATCTACATTTGGACGCTTTTTATATTTATGCACAAAATAATCGGCAATAGCGTCTTTAGATTTTAAAGCTATATAATGTGAATTTGAGGTAAAGTTTCTTGAATGAACTACAGCATCTATCGCAAAAGTTCCATCAACGTCTAACATTCGCTCCCACTTTACTCGTTGAATCGCTTCATATAAATCTTCTTCATCAAAAATTTTACTTCTTTTAATAGGTTTTAAAATACGAATAGCGGTTCTTAATGCAATATTAGCTTTATACAAAAAGCCCTTATCTCCTCTAAAATATACACTTCGTATTCCTTCTTTAACATCTCTAGCTCCAAGTTTTTTTAACTCTTCAGCTAAAACACCTTCTAAACCAGAAATGGTAGTTGCTACCATTTTAAAATCTTTGTCCATCTACTCTATTTAAGACTGCAAAAATACATTTTAATGTTGGAAGAGAGAAGTTAGATTAGAGATGTTAGAAAATTGAGGTAGTAAATTACTTTTCAAGCAAAATAAATCATGGGGATTCATCATAAAATATAAGCTTTCATAACTTTTAATTTTTAAAATGTAAGTTTTCATTACTTTTGCGTCCAATAGAATCCTATGAAGACAAAAGATTGGTTTAGTTCTTGGTTCGATACACCTTACTATCATATTTTATACAAGCATAGAAATGATGCAGATGCTCAGTTATTTATGCAAAACATTACTTCTTTTTTACAGTTGCCTAAAACTGCTCATATAGCAGATTTACCTTGTGGAAAAGGAAGGCATTCTATTTATTTAAATTCGTTAGGTTATAAAGTTACCGGAGGTGATTTAAGTAAAAATAGTATTGATTATGCCAAACAATTTGAAAATGATCAATTGCATTTTGAAGTTTGGGATATGAGAAAATCGTTGCAAAATAAGTACGATGCTGTTTTTAACTTGTTTACTAGTTTTGGCTACTTTGAAGATGATAATGAAGACCTACAGGTACTGAAAGGTATGAAAAGCGGTTTAAAAGACTCAGCTGTTTTAGTATTAGATTTTTTAAATGTTATAAAAACAAAAGAAAATCTAGTAGCAAATGAAACAAAAGAGATTGATGGTATTGTTTTTAATATTCGTAGAGAAATTAAAGATGGATTCATATTAAAGCATATCTCTTTTCATGCAGATGGTAATGATCATTCTTATACAGAAAAGGTAAAGTTTCTAGACTTTAACAAAATGAGTTCCTATTTTAACAAAGCTGGTTTAACAATTATAAATACTTTTGGAGATTATAATCTAAACGATTTTAACGAACAAAATTCTAATAGACTAATTTTAATTGCTAAATGAGTTACTTACTCTTAATAGGTGCTGTTTTACTAGGAGGTGCTATCGTTTTATATACAAAACCTAACAAACGCTACAATCGTTTGTTATTAGCTTTTAGTGGTTCTTATTTATTAGCGGTTACTGTTTTACATTTATTGCCTGAAGTATATGCGCATTCGCATGACCATGAGCAATTTCATATGTTAGGTATTTTAATCTTAGCTGGAATTCTGGTGCAATCTATTTTAGAATCTTTTTCTAAAGGAGCAGAACACGGTCATGTACACTTACATAGTAATTCAAATGAATTTCCTTGGCTCCTTTTTATTAGTTTGTGCTTGCATGCATTTTCAGAAGGATTACCTATACACAATGCTAACGATAATTTACTATGGGCTATTATAGTACATAAAATTCCGATAGCAATAGTATTAACTTCCTTCTTTTTACAGGCTAAGTTTACTAAATTCCAGACGTTTTCATTGCTTTTTATTTTTAGTTTAATGAGTCCGTTAGGTTATTTTTTAGGTGAAACGCTGCCTTTTTTTATGGAGCATCATAAAGAAATTACTGCCTTTATTATTGGTGTTTTTCTACACATCTCAACTGTTATTTTATTTGAAAGTTCAGAAAATCACAAATTCAACATTCAAAAGTTTACTGCTATTCTATTAGGTATTATCTTAAGTATAGTTACTTTACATTAACTTTTTACATCCTTATATTTGAGTAGTTTAAATTACCTAGTTATGGGTAATGTACTAGCTGTGTTTGTTATATAATTTTGAAAGTGTAAACTCAAATATATATATCATGCAATTAAAAAAAGGGGATTCTAAGAGGGAGAAAATTGATATTAAACCTCAATTTCCCACTACAGAAAATCAAACATTTAACTTCAAAAACAACAAATTAAGAACAGACAATAATTTTTTTAGGCAAGAACAAAGAATAGATCCTGAAAAAATTTATAATGAAGTTTTTAATAAAGTAAACGATCCCGAAGTTTTAGATGAAATAAAGTCTATTTATAACTTTTCTAACAACAATAGTTTTATAGAAAGTTTCAAGGAAAACTATGTAAGTAACATTGATAAATCATCTATTTTTAATAGAACTATAGTCGAAAATTTAGATGATGAAGAAATTTATACAATTGCAGCTGAAACAATTGTATTAAAATTTGGAAGACCTTCCTTACTCATAAAAAAAGATAAAGTTGAAATTCCTGAAAGTGAAGTTTGGAAAAAACGTTTAAACACGCACATATTTAGTATTGAACAAAATATTCCTAATGTAGGAAGAATAGAGCTTATAAATCATTCGCATTACGATTGGTGTGGAACTGGATGGCTAATTAAAGACACAAATTTTATCGTTACTAATAGACATGTTGCGAGAGTTTTTTCTCAATTAGGAACAAGCAATCATTTTAGGTTCAGATATAATTTGGATGGAAAGAAAGTTCAACCTTTTATCGATTTTAAAGAAGAATATAGAGAACCAGATGAAGCTACTTTTAGATTAGAGAAAGTAGTATATATAAGTAAAGAAAATGAACCTGATGTGGCTATTTTAGAAGTAAACTCTAATAATTATGATAATGATGTGCTTCCTGTTGGTTTAGAAATTTCAGACACTCCTATTATTAACGATGATTTTGTATATACTATTGGCTATCCGGCAAAAGATTCTCGTATTGTAGATTCTTCTTTAATGGAACGTATTTTTAAAGGTGTGTACAATGTTAAAAGATTAGCGCCAGGTACAGCTAATAATATTACTCAGCCTCACCTTTTCCAGCATAACTGCTCTACTTTAGGCGGAAACTCAGGCTCTCCAGTAATTAATCTTAAAACTGGAAAAGTAATAGGTTTACATTTTGCTGGTACCTATAGAAAATATAACTGGGCTGTAGAATCCGATTTTTTAAATTCATTATTACACCAACTTTCATAAGCATATTTTTACACTAATATTTTTACTAACTTTAAAACATTAACAATGCACGAAACATTACGATCTTCTTTTAAATTACAGAAGCAAAACGCAGAATGGCAACGAATTACTTCAGATATTGCAAATAATACTTTTTTTAGTGTCTATGCAAAGTTTACATATGATAACGATGGCTTCACTCCTACTTCTTGTGAAGTTAAAATTCAAAACTACAGAGGAAGTGTTACCTATGGAATTAGTGAAATTGATCCTGAATTAAAATTCATTTTTGACAAAACAGAAGGAATAAAAGACTATGTTTTTTTACTTACTATAAAATTAAAGCCTCTTCATGTTTGTGTAGAAAAAACTTCTTCTCCACTTACAATTAAACATTATAATAACGATCAATTAAAAAAAATAAATAAACTTCCCAATGGGTTTTCAAATGATCATTTACTTTTTGTAAATTTAGAGTATGAAGATTTCCACGGAGGAATTGATCCTGAAGCAAATGACGCAAATGTATTGCAGTTTATTGATGAAAATTACTATGTAAGAGACGGTGACCGCATTAGAACCAGAAGGTATTTAGATAAACCGTATAATTCACAGTTAAATAAAGATAATGAAAGTCTTTTTGATATTGAGCTTTTTGATCCTCATACGCCAGTAGTAACAAGTGAGGTTAGTTCCACTGGTAGTAAAGAAATAATTTCGTCAATAGTAAGTAGACCATGTAGAGATACATACGTTCGTTTTTTCTAACCTAATGATTTATAGGATTATTATAACCATATTATGTATTAGTTCATCTAGTATGCTCTTTGCTCAAAAGAAAGTACTAGATGAATTCTTTATTAGTTTAAGAAACGAAAATTTCAATCTTGCAAAATCTATCGTTCCTAAATTAAATTTAAATACTAGTGAATGCGATGAAGCCCAAGAATTCTATTTCTTAATTGAACTTTTAGAGCATAAAGGAGTGAGTTATAATAATAACCCATTGAAAAGAACATACATACCTTTAAACTGCTCTAAAAATAAGATTGTAAATGTAATTTCTAACATAAACCTTGCACTCTATAATTATTATTTTGTTATAAATTCAGATATATCTGTTCATTCAGTTTATACAAAAGCACTTAATGAAATTTCAGATACAAATTATGACACTTTAAAAGGCTTAATTCTTAGAAGAATATTAGAATACCATAATAATATTTTTGTATTAGAAGATCACTCTTTTAATAAGTATATAGATCTATATCTTAACTCGGCTGTAGACGATATAGATATTGCCATAACCGATTTTTACAAACTAAGTATTGGAATTAAGAATACGGAATCTGATTTAAAATTTGACGATTTCTTAATAGCGAAAAAGCTCTCAGAAAAACTTAAAATCAATTCTTACAATACCAAACTAAAAGTAATCTCAGGAAATTACTTAGAAGAAAATGGACAAAATACTGAAGCTTTAAAATATTATTACAGTGCACTAAATCAAACAAATAAAGATTCCACGGGCTCTAATATTCTTATGAATATTCATTGTAAAATGAATTTAGGAGTTTTTCATTATTACGATGAAAACTTTGAAAAGGCTATAGAATATTTTTCTACTATTAACAACCTAGAAGGAAAATTAATAGATAGAAAAAAAATATATTACGACTATTGGTTATCATTAACTTATGAGAGATTAAAAAATTACAAAAAAGCCTATCAACATCTTAAAACTAGTAGAAGAAGTCAGTTCTCTTTTAATCAGGAAAACCATCTTAGAGCTATTAGAGATATTGAAGCTAAATACGAAACAGAAAAGAAAGAAAAAGAAAACTTACAATTAAAAACCATATTATTAGTTAGTACTCTTTTTTTAGTACTTGGACTACTAGTAACTTCCTTAACTCTTAAAAACTCTAGGCGAAAACGTATGCTTGCTGAGCAACAAAAAGAGTTAGAAAAACAAAAAAACCTTACACTTCTAAAAGAACAAGAAATCAATACAATTAATGCGATGGTAGCCGGACAAGAAAAAGAACGAATACGAATTGCAGAAGATTTACATGATAATATAGGAAGTGTTTTAGCTACATTAAAACTGCATTTTGAAAATTTAAAATTGAATCGGGAGAAAAAACACTTTAATCAAGAAGAGTTGTATGAAAAAACTGAGAAATTAATATATGAAACATATTTAAAGGTGCGTAGTTTAGCACACGCAAAAAACGCTGGTGTTATTGCCAATCAAGGATTATTAGTTGCTATTAAATTAATGACAGAAAAAATATCCGCTTCAAATAAACTCGCAATAGAAGTAGTTAGTTTTGGTTTAGAACATCGATTAGACTCGAATACAGAAATAACCGTTTTTAGAATAGTTCAGGAGCTTATTACCAACATAATTAAACATGCAGAAGCAACCAAAGCAACTATAAATATTTCTTTGTTTGATAATACATTAAACTTAATTATTGAAGACAATGGTAAAGGCTTTGATATTGAAAAAGTAAAATTAATTAATGGCATGGGGTTAAATTCTATTCAAAAACGAATTGAGCATTTAGAAGGATCCTTTTTAGTTGATTCTACATTACACAGAGGTACTTCTATCATTATTAATTTACCTATATAATACCTATTCATAAGTAAAAAAAACGCAGACCATATTTGTATATTTGGAAATAAAGACTACCACCCATGATAACTATAATCATTGCAGAAGATCATCAAATGCTGATAGATGGCGTACGATCTTTCTTCGAATACGACGAAGATATTCACATTATTGGTACTGTAAATAATGGTGAAGAGCTCGTAAAATTAGTGAAGTTAAAACAGCCTAAACTTGTTGTTACTGATATTCGAATGCCAAAAATGGATGGTATAGAAGCAACTAAAATCATTAAATCTGAATTTCCTCATATTCGTGTATTAGCACTCACTATGTTCGATCAACCTGATGCTATTTAAACAAATGATAGATGCTGGTGCTTCTGGTTATATATTAAAAAATTCTGGTATTAAAATGCTTTCAAAAGCAATAATGACTATTGCTAATGGAGATACTTTTTTTGATCCAAACGTTGCTTTCAACTTTATGAACAATTATATAGATAGCAAAGCTAAAATTGGAAAATCTGAAAAAGTAGTATTATCTAATAGAGAAAAAGAAATACTACACCTAATTGCTAATGGAAAAACTTCTAAAGAAATTGCGGAGGAATTATTTATTGCTAAAACTACAGTAGATACCCATAGAAAAAACATGATTCGAAAATTAGATTTAAATAGTGGTAACGAATTAGTTAAATATGCTATTGAAAAGAAATACCGTTTTTTGGAGTAAATACTTAACTTTTTTAATAAAAGTATCGCAAAAAATAAGGAGATTAATTATTAAATTAGTAATCCTTAAATAAATTGCAAATGCAAAAACTTTTCTTTTATACTTTTTTTTGTGCTTTACTCCTTTCCTGTCAGCAAGAAAACACTAATAAAAATGTAATAGATCAGGTATATAAACTTCAGCAAAAAGCTGTTAAAAATATTAACTCTTCATATAACCTTTTATTAAAAAGTTCTGACTTAATAGAAAAAAACAGTAGCATTCCTGATTCTTTAAAAAGTGAAAATAACTACTTACTAGGTAAATATTTTGAGTCTAAAGGAAAATTAGATAGTGCTGCTATTTTTTTTCATAATGCGACTGATTATGTTACAAAACGTATAACAAAAGATAGATCCGTGGATTATTTTGTTAAGGCTTGGAATGTTTATTTTAATAAAGGAAAATATGGCGATTGTATTTCTTTAAGTAATAAATTACAAAAGCTATTGGCTTCAAATGATTTTGCAAATCTTATTTATCTTAATTATCAATATGAAAATGTATATAAGGCTGATAGAAATTTTAAAAAAGCTCTAGAATACAATAAACTTCAAATTGAAAACTATAAAAAAGCTGATAGTACAAAATACCTTATTAGAGAATCTTTAATCCAACAAATCTATTATCGATATAATTTAGGGCAAAAAAAAAGAGCTTTTAAAATCTTAGATAGTTTAATTAGATTAAAGAAAATATTAACTCCTAGTACTAAGTATACATTATACAATGAATATGGCGCCTATCAATATTATGATAATAATTACAAAAATGCTTTAAAAAATTATTTATTTGCTTTAGAAAACCTTCATAAAATTCCTAATAATGACTTTAAAAATGATCAATTGGCTATTAGTTACTTGAATATTTCTGAAGTATATATGGATTTGAAAAACCATAAAGATGCTGAGTTATATTTAGACTCAGTAGCTAGTTTAGGATTTCGTAATATTAGTACAAATCTGCAAAGAATTACCTTACAATATGAACTTCGTTTAGCTTCCTTAACTAATAAAGATATCTCAAAAATTTCAGTTCATTTAGATTCATTGTATAACTATCAGAGAACAGAGTTTTCTAATAAATATAATAGTGACTTGCTAGCGCTTAAAAAATCTCTCGATAATGAGAAAAAAGTCATTGCAGAAAAAAACGAATTAGAAGTTACAAGTTTAAAAAGACTTTTTACACTCTCAATCATAGCTTTAATAGTACTGGTAGTAGGAATACTTCTATATAAACAACGTCAGTATCGTTTCGAAAAATTGAGTATTCAGATGCAACAACGCTTGTTACGATCTCAAATGAATCCTCATTTTACATTTAATACATTATACGCGATTCAAAATCAAATAACAGCCCATCCAAAAAATGCTTCTAATTATCTACTTAAATTTTCAAGGCTATTGCGTATTATTTTAGAAAATTCAACGCAGAACTATGTATTGTTAAATGATGAATTAGAAATTTTAGAAAAATACATCGATTTGCAATTACTCAGGTTTCCAAATAAATTTACTGTTGATATTAAACTAGAAAATCTAGACAGAGACGATTTTATATTCATTCCTCCAATGCTACTTCAACCCATGATAGAAAATAGTATTGAACATGGTTTTGCTGGTATTAATTATCTAGGAGAAATACAGATAACACTTATTCGAAAAGAACACTTTTTAACATGTATAATTGAAGATAATGGAAAAGGAATGAGAGTTAAAAATGAACACAAAAAATCTACCTCTATAAAATTAATAAACGATTATCTCAAAAAAACAACAAAAAAAGGAATTACCATTATAAATAAATCCACTATTAATTCTGCACAAACAGGAGTAAAAGTAACACTAGAAATCCCTTATAAATTAACCGATAATGATTAAAGCGATAATAATTGATGATGAGGCACATGTACGATTGGACATTGCAAATAAAATAGCTACCAACTTTTCTTCAGAAATTCAAGTAATTGGAGAAGCTGATACTGTTTCTAAAGGAATAACTATTATTGAAGAACTACAACCCGATTTATTATTTTTAGATGTTCATTTAGGCAGTGGTACTAGTTTTGACATTTTAAATACTTTGAAAATCAAGGAATTTGAAACCATTTTTATCACAGGCTTTGATACACACGCTATAAAGGCTATAAAAGTAGGCGCCTTAGATTATATCTTGAAACCCATTGCAGAAGATGAATTTATTACTGCTGTAAACAAAGCAATAGCTAACAAAAATAAAGGTCAAGAAAATCATTTAGATAAACTCATAGAAATTTCTACAGAATATTTTAATGGCATTCAAAATAAACGAGTGATACTTAAAACTACAGAAAATGTATATGCTGTTTATGAAGATGATATTATTTATTGTAAATCAGATGGTAATTATACTACTTTTTATACCAAACTTCCAGAAAGAATAGTCGTTTCAAAATCAATAAAAAAAGTGGAAGAAATTCTCTCTGAAGGAACCTTTATCAGATGTCATCAATCCTATATTGTAAATAAAAAATATGTTTCCAAATATAACAAACAAGGTACACTAACTTTAATCTCTGAAATTAAGGTACCAGTTTCTAGCAGGCGTAAAGATTATACACTAAATAAAATATTCTAAAGAATACGAATTTGAAATAGTTCTTATCAAATTTCATGAATTAGCTATCAAATTTACATTAAAGGTTTTTTCTTTATAAATACAAGCTATCTTATATGACAACAAATATTAAAATTGAAATCATATGAAATTTTTAAAAAGTACGCTACTAATTTTTTTCGTATTTACAATGTCTTGCACTCAAGATAGCGATGAAATTATAACACAAGAAAAAGCTTCAGATATAATAACTATATCTAGTAAAAAAGGATTAATTATTACAACTCCTGTAACCCATGATCGTTTTGAAAAATCATTGCAATGGTTGTCTTTTTTAGTAGTAAAAACAGTTATGTCAAATACTAATGCTCAAGCAACGCTGATATCTAAACTAAATGGTAATAATACAATTCTTATAAAAGATTTAATTAGCGATGGTATTCCAGATAATGATTCGTTCAAGCAAGCATTTACAAACCAATTATTAAATAGTATTCAACTAAAGCCTGAAGGTCCTATTCATGGAATGCAAACGCCACCAAGACCAATAACTAGCTGTACTTCTTGTACTGGACGAGAAATTTATGACATGTTTATAGATTTAATTGTAAATGACAATTGTATTGAATTGTATTTTCCTGAAGGTTTAGTTACTAAATTTACGAGTATGACATCTACATCACATCCGTTAACTACTGCTAATTATAATGAAGGAATTAAACATTCTCTAGATTCTAATGGTACTATTAATACTATGTATGTAACTGTTACACCAGCATATGTATTTAATAAGTTCTTAAATGATATTGTTGTAGTTGCTAGACCTTATAGACCTAATATGATATTACCTATTACAGATCCTTGTTCATATAAAGAATATCCAGGCATTGATTTTACTGATTTTCTAGAGCAATAATAGCTTTATAACAAAAATGAAAGTTTTACCTACAATTATCAATTTACTAAATACAGATTTGTAAAGTCTATTGAAATAATTGTTTAAACTAGATACATTGAATAAGAAAAATAACTTAAATCTTATTTATTATGAAACAATTAAAAATTATAGGAAAAGCTTTAAATAAAAGAGCACAACAACAAATTAAAGGGGGAGGCAAAACATTACGACCAGTAATATGTTTAGCTCCTTACTTAATTGACTTTGGACAAACTTGTGCAGACGGCTACCATATGCACCCGCAAGGACATTGTATTTGCTGTAAAGATGAATAAGTTTTAAAATAAGAGAGACTTTCTAAAAAGTAATTTTCTAATGTAATTACGAAAAAATTTAATTTTGAAGTAACCTCATAATTCATAACTCGAATTGAGAAGATTACTACATTTCACTAGGAATGACAACTTTTTAGAGAGTCTCATTTTTATATCTTAATTTTTTATTCCTTTTCCCTATTCACTAAATCTATAGAAAAAGCTGGCAAACAAATAGCTATATATTCACAAGCTTCTTCAAAAGGATTGGAATATTGTATTCTTACATTCTTTTCAATTTTAATAGATTGTCCAGCCTCTAAAACAACTGTTTCTCCATCTATAACAAACTGTTTTTTTCCTTTAATTATATAAGTATACTCATCAAATTCTGGAGTTTGAAATGGTTCACTCCAACCTGCTGGAGCGACCATATGAGCTATACTTATTTGAGAATTCTTATCTGTAGCATTGCCAAAATGCTCTTCAATTAGTTTACCATCTGTAGTTGGAACAACAAATGGAGATTTCTGAATGGTATATTTTTTCATTGCTATAAAAATTATCTTCAACAAAAATATAAAACGGAATACCATTTGCGCTACATATATAATAGAAATTAATTACAACGAAACAACCAAAATCAAGTGTAGTTTTGCTACATTTGTCGCGTTTTTATAAATCAGTTTTACTGAGGTAATGACAAATTGACATTTAAAGTATATCAATGGAAGAAAAAAAATTTGATTTCAACTCGTTTATTGGAATGTTATTATTAGGTGGTATCCTATTGTGGTACATGAGCACTAATAAGCCAGAAGTTGAGCAAGAACAAACAAAAACAACTCAAACCGAGCAAACAGTTAACACAAATGCTCCAGCTACCACAACGCCTGTTGTTACAAATGATTCTTTAAAGCAAGTAGCTCTAAAAAATAAACTAGGTGCATTCGCATATAGCGCTATTCATGGAAAAGAAGGAGAAACTGTTTTAGAAAATGATTTAGTAAAATTGACTATTGATAATAAAGGTGGTCAAATTACAAAAGCACTTGTTAAGAATTATAAAACATACGATTCTTTACCGCTTTATATTGTAAAAGATAAAAATGCATCTTTCAATATTAATTTTGGTACTACAGATAATAGAATCTTAAACACGCAAGACTTACTATTTATTCCTGAGTTAACTAAAAATGGAGAAAACACAGTACTTTCTATGAAATTGAAAGTATCGGATGCTCAATTTTTAGAATACCGTTACGAAATAAAGCCAAACGATTATAGAGTTGGTTTTGCTGTTCGTTCTCAAGGATTAGGTACTGTTTTAAACAGTTCGCAACAAATCGATTTAAATTGGGATTTAAAAGCTTTTCGTAGAGAAAGAAGTATGCGTACAGAAAACATGTACTCATATTACTACTATAAAGAAGATGGTGATGTAGAATATTTACAAATGTCAGATACTGAAACTGTAAATAATGTTGATTGGGTTGCTTACAAACAACATTTCTTCTCTGCTGTTTTATTAACTGAAACTCCTTTTAATAATGCTAACTTAGAATCTATAGATTACGTAGGAGAAGAAAAGGATAGCACTTTTATTAAATCTTTTAAATTAAAAACTCCTTTAGCTTTAAAAAGTGGAGAGTTAAATTATAATATGGAATGGTATTACGGACCTACCGATTATAATTTATTAAAAACATATAAAGGAACAGATTTAGCAGAAATTTCAGATTTAGGTTGGGGAATTTTCGGATTCTTAAACCGAACAATTTTCTATCCTGTTTTCAACTTTTTAAAAGGATTTATTGGAAACTATGGATTGATCATTATTTTAATGACATTAGTTACCAGAATTATCTTGTCACCTGTATTATACAAATCATACTTGTCTAGCGCAAAAATGAAAGTGATTCGTCCAGAAATGGAAGAAATCAATAAAAAATATCCAGGTCAAGAAAACGCAATGAAGCGTCAGCAAGAAATTATGGCTGTACAGCGAAAAGCTGGAGTAAGTATGATGTCCGGTTGTATTCCTGCATTATTGCAAATGCCTGTATTCTTTGCCTTATTTAAGTTTTTCCCAACAAATATAGGATTCCGTCAAAAGTCATTCTTATGGGCATACGATTTATCTTCATATGATGTGATTTATAAACTTCCTTCATGGTTAGATATTCCTTTCTATGGAGATCATATTAGTTTATTCCCAATCTTAGCCTCTATTGCTATTTTCTTCTACATGAAAATGAATCAGAGTCAGCAAGCAAATATGCAAGCACCAACTCAAGAAGGAATGCCAGATATGAGTAAGATTATGAAATACATGATCTACTTCTCTCCTATTATGATGTTATTCTTCTTTAACAATTATGCGAGTGGATTAAGTTTATACTATTTCATATCTAACTTACTTACAATTGCTATTATGTTTGTTATTAAAAACTATGTAATAGATGAAGCTAAGATTCATGCACAAATAGAGGAAAACAAAAAGAAACCTGTTAAAAAGAGTAAGTTTAGAGAGCGTTTAGATGCTGCAATGAAACAAGCTCAAGAACAACAAGAAGCTCAAAAAAGAGCCGCTCAGAAAAAAAAGAAATAGTAGAAATACATTAAAATTTCAAACAAAAAAACCACATCTGTTATCTTTAACGATGTGGTTTTTTTCTTTAACAGACTTTTAACAACAAGTCATTAAACCATTATAGAACTTCGCTGTCTAAATAGAATTATCTATTTATTAATCATTCACAATGAAGAAAATTACAACTATTTTTTTACTGCTAAGTATTTCACTTTTTGCTCAAAAGCGCCCAAAAGTTACTGTAAGCGGTAAAATAATTGAAGCTACTACAAATCAACCATTAGAATATGCTACACTTATTTTAACAAGTGTAAAAACCAAAAGAGTTACTGGTGGTGTTACAGATGGAAAAGGAAACTTTTCTATAGAAATACCTAAAGGACTTTACAATATGAAAGTTGAATTTATTGGTTTTAAAACCAAACAACTTCCACAAAAGAAACTTACAGAAAGCACTAATTTAGGTACTATAACTCTTTCTGAAGATGCTGAAGCTTTAGATGAAGTAGAAATTATTGCAGAAAAATCTACCGTAGAAATACGTTTAGACAAAAAAATATATAATGTAGGAAAAGACATGACCATAAAAGGAGGAACTGCTTCTGACGTTTTAGATAACGTTCCCTCTGTAAACGTAGATGCTGAAGGCGCCGTTAGTTTACGTGGTAATGAGAATGTACGAATTTTAATAGATGGTAAACCTTCTGCTTTAGTTGGATTAAGTGGTACAGATGCCTTAAGAAATTTACCTGCAGATGCCATTGAAAAAGTAGAAGTGATTACTTCACCTTCTGCAAGATATGATGCAGAAGGAACCGCAGGTATTTTGAATATTGTTCTGCGAAAGGGAAAAATTACTGGTTTTAACGGTTCTACAAATTTGTCTTTAGGTAATCCAGATTTGTTTAGACTGAATGGAAATATTAACTACAGAACAAAAAAATTCAATTTATTTTCAAACTTAGGGTATTCTTATAGAAAAGGTCCTGGAAATGCATTTAGTGATTTTACCAATCTTAACAATGGAACCATTACAGGGTTTAGAACTGAAACAAGGAATTATGAAAGAAAGAATAACAACTACAACGGTTCTTTAGGTTTAGAATATTATCTAAACAAACAAAGTTCTATTACAGGTACATTTTTCTATCGTGATAATACTGGAGATGATTTAGCAACAAACTTGACGAATCTTTTTGATAGTAATAGAGTACTTACAGATGTAATAAACAGAGTAGAAAATGAAACTGAAGACGGAAATGACAAGCAGTTTTCATTAAACTATACCAACAACTTTAAAAACGATGGTCAGAAATTAACTGTAGATTTTCAATTTAGCGATAATAATGAAGAAGAGTTAGCTAATATTACAGACAACAATACACTTTCAGAATTAAACAGTCAGTTAACAACTTCTACAAATACATTATTTCAAATAGATTATGTGCTTCCTTTCGGTAAAAATCATCAATTAGAATTAGGACATAAATCGGAGTTTCAGAATTTAAATTCAGATTTTAGAGTAAGAGATGCTAATGGATTACCTTTAAGTCCAGATCCTTCAAATGCCATAGATTTTAAACAAAATATTTATGCACATTACGCTCAATTTGGAAGTAAATTCGATAAGTTTTCTTATTTATTAGGACTACGTTTAGAAATTACAGATATAGATTTATTACTATTGAATACAGGTGAAGAATCTAAGAAAAACTTTACGCAGTTATTCCCTACAATTAACTTAGGATATGAATTAAACGATACTGATAATTTAACATTAGGATATAGTAGAAGATTACGTAGACCTCGTTTTTGGTTTTTGAATCCATTTGAAACTAGAAGTTCAGCTACTACTGTATTTAAAGGAAATCCAGATTTAAATCCTACGTATACTAATTCATACGATTTCGGATATACTACTCGAATAGGTAAATTAACATTGAACTCTTCTATCTATTACCAATTTTCAACTGACTTAATTAGACGTGTTTCTATTATAGAAGAACGTGATGTAAATGGTGTTGATACAAATGTATTTGTGCGTCAACCTGTTAATTTAAATGATGAAAGTCGATATGGTTTTGAGCTAACTACTAATTACAATCCTTTTAAATGGGCCCGTTTATCTGCTACTTTTAACTATTTCAGATTTAAAACAGATGCTTTTACTTATGTATTTACAGCACCAGATGGAACACAAGCAAGTACCTTTTTACCTGAAGTAGATAACGATAGTTGGTTTGCTCGTTTTAATTCAAGAATCACTTTGCCTGCAAAAATCCAATGGCAAACGAGAATTATGTACCGAGGTCCTCAAGAAAATGCTCAAGGAAACAGAGAAGATATGTTTGTAACCAATTTAGCTTTTAGTAAAGATTTGTTTAATGAAAAAGCAACAATTGTTTTAAATGTAAGCGATTTATTCAATGACAGAAGACGCGAAGGAACTACTTATAATCCAAATATAGAGAATCCTACTACGATAGCATATCAAGAATTTCAGTGGAGAGAACGTCAAATTACACTTAACTTCACTTACAGATTTAATCAAAAGAAAAAAAGAGAACGCCCTCAAGGTAATTTTGATGGCGGTGGAGAGGCTTTTTAAAAGTCTATATACGTTTATATAATCCAAAACTGTACTCTTATGGGTACAGTTTTTTTATTTTATTTTTAACCTGTTACAACTTAAACTCAGCAGCTTCGTAACTTTTCATATCTACCCAATCAAACCAAGGACGTGCTTCTTTTAAATGCTCTTTCATATGTTTTGATGCAAGATGTTTTAACCATAACTCTTTACTTTCCCATATCTCATATAAAAACAATATATTTTTATCTGTTGCTGATATATTCTGCTCATATTTAATACAACCTTCTTCTGCTCTTACTATAGGTGCTAATTCTTCCATATGCTTTAGAAATTTCTTTCTAAATTCTGGTTTTACTTTTCCTGCTACTGCTACTATAATTTGTTTCGAGTCTTCTTTTATTGTTTTCTTTCCTTGCTTTTTAAATACAACTGTTCCTACATGTTCGCTTCCTGCAATAATAAAAGGAAGTGTTGTAAGCGTTAATGTATCTTTATTTACAGTGTAAAATCTCTTTTCAGAATGTCCTACCCAGTTTGGAAAAAGAGAATTCTCTATAAGATGGTACAATACTCCTGGTTCTTTAGTCTCAACTCTACCAGAATACGTTCCATACGTTTTCATTGCATTAGTAAACTCTGTTGGCGTTCCTGATAAAATATCATCCGTTTCAAAATTTTCCCTCTCTTTATTATGCAAATTAACACTCATAAAACCATCTTCTGTATAAATCAATTGTCCCTGTGGAGTTTCTCCATAAGGGTAAATTACTTTGCCTGTTTTTGAGTTTTTTAAACTAAACTGTACTAATGTCCAAGAACCTACAATATTCTTATCTAGCTTACTAGTAACGTATTTACTATTTACATTAGCATATGTACTACTGGTAAATAATATGATTAATAATAACTGTAATACTTTCATCTTTTTAAATTATGCTTAACTATTTTATAAAAAATAGTTCCGATAAATTCATTAGAAGCTCACCAATCCTTTAAAACCTCCAACTATTTATCGAAACTAGACTACACTATGATTATGAAATTACTTTAATTCTTTGTTCATATATGAAGCTACACTACTTACTGCTTCTGCTACTGGTCCTTCTTTATCGTAAAAATCGAACTGAGTTACATTTGGTAAGTTTACTGATTCTACTTTGTCTCCAGCAATTGCTTTAAAAGCTTTACTTCCTTGCGGCAATGCCATTGCTTCAGACTCTACAAATAAGATCTTTCCAGGAATTTTATCAGCATATTGAATCGCATCAAAAGTTAACCAAGGTCTCCAAGAAGCTACGTTAAATTTATTATCGTATGCAGTTATTAAACCTCTATCTTCTTCTGTATAATAAGGCGCTTGGTACATTAATGAACTTTCATCTGTAGTACTTGCTGCAGTAATTAACTGTAACTCTCCATTTTCTTCAAAGTTTTTCTGTGCTTTGTCTGATAATGCTAATAAGTTTTTCACAGACTCTTCTCCGCCATAAACTTGTGTAGCAATTTCTTCATTATGTAACCAAGGAGCAACTAATGCTACTGCATTTAATGCATTTTCTGCATACGCTTCTACCATATATCCAGAACTTGCACATACTCCTACTCCACCAACTTCTGTAGTAGCTACATCTGAACGTGTTTTTAAATACGCTGCTGCAGCTACAATATCAGCAGTTTTACGCTTTGGGTCTTCTAAATAACGATCTTTTCCTTCAGATTCTCCCCAACCTCTAAAATCAAATACTAGCGTTAAAAATCCTTTGTTTGCTAATTTTTGCGCATACAATTTTGGCATTTGCTCTTTTACTGTAGTCCATGCTCCAGTTACGATAAGTGCTGGATATTTTTTTCCTTCTTCATAATTTTCTGGATAAAAAACGTCCCCTACTAATTTTACGCCGTTGCTTTCAAAATTTATTTTTTCCATTTTTTTATCTACTTTTTTATTTGTTATTGCACTTGTTGTTTTGATTTCTGATTCTGATTTCTTTTTGTTTCCTGAACAGCTAACTATTGTTACTACTGTTAATAGACTTAAAAATATATTTCTCATTGTTCGTGGTTTTTAATTAGTGTTTTTGATGATCACAAATTTTACTAGCTATATTTTATCATTTTATACAAATAATTATCAATGAATTAGCATAAAAATTTGATACTACAAAGTTGCAACAACTTATCTCTGAGAGAATTATAAAATCAAATAAAAAAGTATAAAAATCAAAGGTTAGTGATTTTTGTATGAAAAATAGCGGTTTTAACTATATAGTATTCAATATGTAGTTACTAATAGTTTAGGATTCAATAAAGTAAATAACAATTACAAATACGATAGAAACCTATCACAGGAATTAAGAGGAAAATATCATCTTGAGTGAAACAAAAGATTTATTAATTAAAGTCTATTCCTTCTTCTAAGAATAGATGCTTCACTACCTTCTCTGGTAGAAGCTTAGAATGATATACCTGTGAGTATGATATTAAGAGTAAAGACTAAAATAACGAGAATGTCATCTTGAGTGAAACGAAAGATCTATGTATAATGGAACATATTCTTTTATTAAGAATAGCTTATCAAACTCCATTTCGTTTATAATGAAGTAATTTATAGATTAAAAGAGTAAAAAATAAAAGCCCGCAGTATTGCGAGCTTTATATAATATTTTATAACTATAGAAGATTATTTTCCTTCTGCAGCCTTCTTTGCTTCTCTTTTTAATTTCAAATTCTCCCAGATAGTTCCACCAATCCAGTAAGGAACCACAAACGTTAATAAGAAAATTAACAACCAAAATCCAGTTGTGAAGATGAACATAAATAATACTAATCCTGAAAACTCTGAAAAATCTAACATTTGTTTCTTTTGAAAAATTACTGGGTACAAAAATAAAATATATTTTCTTTTTTTTCTATCATTTCTTAAAATATTTCAATAGCTATTTAAACAATCTATTCTACCAGTTTTCTTAACTTTGAAAACTCTTTAAAATTAATACTACATAATAATGGAATATAGAATTGAAAAAGACACTATGGGCGAGGTAAAAGTACCTGCCGATAAATATTGGGGAGCACAAACAGAACGCTCTAGAAACAATTTTAAAATTGGTCCTGCTGCTACCATGCCGTTAGAAGTTGTATATGGATTTGCTTATTTAAAAAAGGCTGCTGCTTATACAAACTGTGAATTAGGTGTATTAGCAGAAGAAAAACGTGATTTAATAGCACAGGTATGTGACGAAATCTTAGATGGTAAGCACGACGATCAATTTCCATTAGTAATCTGGCAAACAGGTTCTGGTACTCAAAGTAACATGAATGTAAATGAAGTTGTTGCTAACAGAGCACATGAAATAGCTGGTAAGAAAATTGGTGAAGGAGAAAAAACTATTCAACCAAACGACGATGTAAACAAATCACAATCGTCTAATGATACTTTCCCCACTGGGATGCATATTGCAGCTTACAAAAAGATTGTAGAAGTAACTATTCCAGGTATAGAGCAATTACGTGATACTTTACAAGCAAAATCTGAAGCTTTTAAAGATGTAGTAAAAATTGGTCGTACGCACTTAATGGACGCTACTCCTTTAACTTTAGGACAAGAATTTTCTGGTTATGTAGCACAATTAAACTTCGGGTTAAAAGCTTTAAAAAATACATTAGCACACTTAGCACAATTAGCTTTAGGAGGAACTGCTGTTGGTACAGGATTAAATACTCCTAAAGGATATGATGTGTTAGTTGCAAAATATATTGCAGATTTTACAGGATTACCTTTTGTAACTGCTGAAAATAAATTTGAAGCGTTAGCTGCTCATGATGCTTTAGTTGAAACGCACGGAGCTTTAAAGCAATTAGCTGTTTCTTTAAATAAAATAGCAAACGATATTCGTTTAATGGCTTCTGGACCTCGTTCTGGTATTGGAGAATTAATTATTCCTGCAAACGAGCCTGGTTCTTCTATTATGCCAGGAAAAGTAAACCCAACACAAGCAGAAGCTATGACAATGGTGTGTACTCAGGTAATGGGTAACGATGTGGCTGTTACTGTTGGTGGTACTCAAGGACATTATGAATTGAACGTATTTAAACCTATGATGGCTGCAAACGTTTTACAATCTGCACAATTAATTGGAGATGCTTGTGTATCTTTTGATGTAAATTGTGCTGCTGGTATAGAGCCTAATCACGGAAGAATTACTGAATTAGTAAACAATTCTTTAATGTTAGTAACTGCATTAAATACCAAAATAGGATATTATAAAGCTGCTGAGATTGCAAATACTGCACATGCAAACGGAACTACATTAAAAGAAGAAGCTATTAATTTAGGATATGTTACTGCAGAACAGTATGACGAATGGGTAAAACCTGAAGATATGACAGGAAGTTTAAAATAATACGCTTCTTGCATAGTTAAATATATTTAAAAAACCACAACGCCATGTTGTGGTTTTTTATAGTATTAAAACACTTGTTTTATTATACCAAACAATTCTCTGTATAATCTTCTACCCAAGATTCTCCAAATTCTAATTGAGATAGTTTTTCTACAATTTGATCGCCATATTCTTTATGATATTTTTCTTTTAGTAGTTGCAACAATGATTCTCTGTTAAAAACATCATGATCAAAATCGATAGCTCCAAGATATTGAATTGCTAAATCAATATGTTTTTCACTTGTATCTGCTAAAGCATACATTGCATGTGCTAAAGCCGTTACTTCATAATCACTGTATAACCTAGCTGAATCTTTATATGCTACAAAGTTTTCTATAATTTTTACTATTCTCTCCTCACCTCCTTTAACTTGAATTGCTTTATTAAAGAACACCTCATCATCTTCTACCCCATTACTATTTTTTACTCTAAACTGTAACACATGTCCACTTCTAATATCATCAATTGCTGTTGTTAGCTTTATGATCTCGTCTAATGCAGCTATATATGATAACTCTAAATCAACATCAGATACATCAACAACTACCATTTTATGCTCTTCTATTACTTGTTCTTCCTCAGTAGAGATAATAATTTCATAAGGTTTTGTACTCATTACCTTTTTAGCAATTACTTTTTGAGTAGATTTTAGTTCCTCTTTACTATAAGGCATTTTATATGTCTCTGAATGTTCTCTTAAAATAATTGTGTCTTCTTTAACCTTATAAATTCTACTATGAAAATATGGATGTTTAAAAACTCCAGAGTCATTATCATTTAAACTCTCAGTGGCTAATAATGGAGATAAGGTTCCTTCTAAAGTTACATTTCGTACAATACCTCCTCTAAAAGATATCCATAGAGATCCGTTATCATCAAACACTATTGAGTATATATGATCATTAATTAGCTTTGCTACTGCTTCTTGATACTCCTCTTCGTCTTCTTTAGTTTTTAATTCCTCGGCTATTTTTTCATTATCATTTTCCTTATAACCTAAATGCTCAACAGAAAGCTCTCTTATTGGAATAATATTAGTAATTTCAAAAGTATCAAGATCAAAAACCATAATTTTTAATACAAATACAGAAACTCCTTCTTCATTTTTCTTTATTTCTATATCATCTGTAAGTGGCATTACTCCTACATTCTGTTGAACATTAATTACAGGATTAAAAGGTTCTAAATCGTCCCATTGAGGATATTTCACAGGAAAAAATTTTAACTCCTCTGATACAGGGTTCAATACATAAAATCCATGAGTATCATCATAAGAATCAGGTTCATAGTATATAATTTTCTCTTCATTAATTAAAGTAAAAAATTGAGATTCAACATATTCTGATAACTCAATAGTTTTCAATATCGAAAAATCAATTAAAGAAATAATTTCCATAGTCATTGTTCTACCTACTGAGACATATAACTTTGTTTTATCTTCTGAAATTTGTGCTCTAGTATTGATTTTACCTTCATAATTCTTTTCGAAAATCAGCTCTTTTTTAGAAATACTGTATATACGAATCCAACCATTCCAATTCCCGATAACAAAACAATCATCGTTATACATTTCAGCCAATACAATAGGCGCGCTATCTCCTTTTAGTGCAAATGTCCATGCTAATGTGTAATGATTTTCTTTATGTTTTTTTAGTACTTGTACATGGTTTCCACCATCACGTTTTGTTTCAATTAGGTATTTCATTTTTAAAATCTAATGGTTTATTATGTTTTAATTATAGGATACATAATTCTTATTCACACGCATTTTTTGCAGATAAATTACGGAAGGGAATTATGTATAATTGGTTGCATTTTTAAGGCTAATTTAATTAAAATAAGCTTCAAAGTTTACTAAAAAAAGTTATCATTTTATAGTTATTTCTTAGCGACTCTTAGACAATACTTTCCACTTTTATAGCCACAGCAAATAGTAGTATGTTTAAGCTTATAATATAAAAAAACACAACATAGTGTTATGGTTTTTTATATTATTGAAACGCTAGTTCGATTATACCAAGCAATTCTCTGTGTAATCTTCTACCCAATATTCACCAAATTCTAATTGAGATAGTTTTTCTACAATTTGATCGCCATGTTCTTTATGATATTTTTCTTTTAGCAATGGTAATAATGATTCTCTGTTAAAAACATCATGATCAAAATCGATAGCTCCAAGATACTGAATTGTCAAATCTATATGTTTTTCACTTTTATCTGCTAAAATATACATGGCATGTCCCAGAGCCGTTATTTCACAATCATTATATAAACTACCTGCATCTTCATATGCTACAAAGTTTTTTATAATTTTAACCATTCTATCTTCACCTCCTTTAACTTGAATTGCATTATTAAAAAATACCTCATCATCTTCTACCCCATTATTATTTTTTACTCTAAACTGTAACAAGTGTCCACTCCTAATATCGTCAATTGCTGTTGTTAACTTTACCATCTCATCTAATGCAACTATATATGAAAACTCTAAATCAATACCAGATACATCAACAACTACCATTTTCAACTCTTCTATTGCTTGTTGTTCCTCTGTAGAAATATCAACTTCATACAGTTTTGTACTCATTACCTTTTTAGGAATTACTTTTTGAGTAGATTTTAATTCCTCCTTGTTATAAGGCATTTCGTATATATCTGGATGTTCTTCTAAAATAATAGCATTTTCTTTAACTTTATGAATTCTACTATGAAAATATGGGAGTTTAAAAACTCCAGGGGTATTATCATTTAAACTTGCAGTGGCTAATAATGGAGATAAAGTTCCTTCTAAAGTTACATTTCGTACAATACCTCCTCTAAAAGACACCCATATAGAATGATCAACATCAAACACTATTGAGTATATATGATCGTTAATTAAGCTTGCTACGGCATCTTTATACGCTTCTTCATCGTCTTTAGTTTTTAATTGTTCAGCTTTTTCTTCATTATCACTTTCGTCATAGCCTAAATGCTCAACGGAAAGCTCTCTTATTGGAATAATTTTGGTAATTTCAAAAGTATCAAGATCAAAAACCATAATTTTTAATACAAATACAGGAACACCTTCTTCGTTTTTCTTTATTTCTATATCATCTGTAAATGGCATTACTCCTACATTTTTCTTAACGTTAATTGTAGGTTTAAAAATTTCAATACTATCCCACTGAGGATATTTCATAGGAAAATATTTTAGTTCCTCCGATACAGGATTCAATACATAAAAACCATGAGTATCATGAGATCGTTTACAGTGATAGTATATAATCTTTTCTTCATTTATTAAGCTAGCATATTTCGATTTAACACGTTCTGATAACTTAATAGTTTTCAATATCGAAAAATCGATTAAAGAAATAATTTCCACAGCCTTTTTTCGACCTAAAGAGACATATAACTTTGTTTTATCTTCAGAAATTTGCGCTCTAGCATTTACTCTATTTTCATAATTCTTTTCAAAAATTAGTTCTTTTTTAGAAATACTGTACATACGAATCCAACCATTCCAATTCCCAATAACAAAACAATCATCATTATACATTTCAGCCAATACAATAGGTTCACTATCTCCTTTTAGTGCGAATGTCCACGCTAATGTGTAATGATTTTCTTTTCGTTTTTTTAATACTTGTACATGGTTTCCACCATCTTGTTTTGTTTCAATTAGGTATTTCATTTTTAAATTCTAATGGTTTATTATAGCTTTAATTATAGAGTGTATAATTCCTGTCTTCCATTACTTCATACAGATAAATTACAAAAGGGAATTATGTATAATTAATTGCATTTTTAAGGCTAATTTAATTAAAACGGCTATCAAAATTTACTAAAAAAAAGACATTATTTTATAGTTATTTCTTAATTACTCTAAGACAATACTTTCCGTTTTTATAGCTATAGTAAATAGTAGTATGTTGTAAGCTATAATATAAAAACCACAACATCAATGTTGTGGTTTCTTGTTTTTATATAATCATTACAAGCTGTTTAAAACAGCTTGTAATGATTATATAAAAACTACTTCGTTTCTACCTATAGTTAAGACATCTCAATCGTAATGATAACATTTATTAAAAGTTATATTGAAGCGATGCTTTTAAGAAAAAAGGAGTTCCTGGTGTAAAATGAATTTCCTCAACAGGAGCTAATTCGTTTTGTAATCTTGATTCTGTTGCAAATTGTGTTTCGTTCCAATCTGTATCAAATAAGTTTTGAATTTGAATTCCTAAACTTACATCTTTCCATCTGTATCCCATGTTTAAATCGGCTACTGTATATCCTTCTGCAACAATAGAATTATCTTCGTTTGCAGGACGATTATCTAAATGACGTACATTAATTCCTCCGTAAAATCCTGAATCAAACAATACGTTTAATCCACTTACCAATGTAAAATCTGGAGCTAATGGAATAAAGTTTTGACCTGCTGGATCGTTAATAGAACGTGCATGTGTATAGTTTGCGTCTACGCTCCAATATAACCAAGATAAAGGTTGATAACGGTAACTTAAGTCAATTCCTTGGCGTCTTGTTTCTCCACTTGGTTCTACGATTCCTGCATCTCCTACATACACAAATTCTTGCTCTACATATAAATACCAATAAGCTAAGTTGAAAAACATTTTAGGCGTAGGTTTCCAAATAAAACCTGTATCGAAACCATAGGTTGCTGGTAATATTTCTCTTCCTTGTTCTGCCACTACTACTCTAGTATCGTTAGAGTGAAATCCTTTTCCTGTTTTTACATATAATTGTAATTTGTCTGAGGTATTGTAAAATACATTGAACTTAGGACTAACGATTGCATTTGTTTCTTTCTGCGTTTGGTATTGTGTAACCAAAGCATCGTTGTACTGAAAATTGAAATAATCTAAACGTACAGATGGATTTAACATCCACTTCCCAATTTGTAATGTAGTTCCTACATATCCTCCTACATTTGTTTCATTAATATTTCCTAACTGAATACGTTGTAAAACCTGACTACGATTTAAAGTACGCGATAATTCATTATCTCTACTTCTATCGTTTCTAAGACTAATTCCTGCTACCCAATGTCCGTTTATCTTATCTCCGTAAAATACTTTTTTATACTCGCTATTAAAGCCAAAAATAGTACGGTTTTCTTTCTGCTTAATTTGATCTCCATTTACAGGATCTTCTAAAAAGAAGGTGAAATTTGAAAATAATTCAAAATCATACTTACTCATGTAAGCCGCACTTTTTAAAGACTCGCTGTCACTAATCATTTTATCGTGATTCAATAAAATATTGGTACGTGAAGTATTTCCTCCTTCTGTGTCGTCTATAGCTCCAAATCGAGTAATTAGTCCATTATCTATTGCGCGTTGCGGAACTTGACCAGAAGCATCCCATTTACTTGTAAAATGCGATACCGTAACTCCAACTTTGTCTGTAGCGTTTATATATCCTGTATATTTCCCAAATACATTAATTCTATTAAAGTTTTGTGGACTTTCAAAAGGTCCATCTGTAGCTAAGAACTCTGATGCTACGTAGGCATTATGTTTTGCTTCGTTTAACAGATTAAACATACTTAATAAACGGAAAGTATCGAACTGTCCTCCTTCTAATTTAATAGTACTATGATCTAATCTTTCTTTAGTTACAAAATTTACATACCCTGCAGTGGCAAAATTTCCTTGATCTGCATAATAGGCTCCTTTTCCAAAATCAATTTTCTCTACAGTTTCTGGTATTACAAAGTGTAAATCTGCATATCCTTGTCCGTGTGCGTGCGATACCATGTTTACTGGTAAATCATCTACTGTAATATTAATATCTGTTCCATGATCGATATCGAAACCTCGTAAAAATATTTGTTCAGCTTTTCCTCCTCCAGCGTGTTGTCCTATAAAAAGCCCTGGAACTTTTCTTAGAATATCTTGTGAAGAGTTTACAGGATCTGTTTGAATGTCTATTGCAGTAATAACATTTAATGCATTTACCGTTGGTGCTAAAATTACTTCATCTAAGGCAATAGATTTAGATTGTAATGTTATGGTTAATGGTTCATTATTTTTTACAATAAAGATTTTACTTTCATATCCTATATGAGAAAAATGTAAGGTATCTCCTTTCGATACATTTTCTAACATAAATTTCCCAAATTCATCTGAGTGTGTATGGGCATCTGTTTTTTTGTTTAAGATGTTTACTTCTTGTAAAGGTTGTTCTTGTGTATTTACTACAGTTCCTTTTAAAGTTTGCGCGGCTATTTGTAGCGATAGTAAGAATGATAAGGCTACGAATACTACTCGTTTCATTATTAATTTTTTGATTGATTATTACATAAAAAAAACAGTAATTACTTCTCTTATTTTATTATTAAACATATAATTACGTTTGTGTAACTATAAACTAACAAATTTCTAATAAGAACTAATTACTGTTTTGTTTTCAGAAAACGCGAAGCTACAAATTAACACGAAGTTGCATTAACATAATTTGTTAAAATACTCTCAATTTTTAATAAAATTTTTAGAGTTTTCAACTCTTAACGTACATGGTTTCATACGTCATTATTTTATCATTAAGACGCTTATTCAAATACTCATTTTTATTGGTAAGATGTTTTGCTATTAGTTTTGCTTCTTCACAATAGTTAGCTACTTTTTCTCGGCTCCAATGTTTTGGTGGTTTTTGTAAGTTGGTAATTCTATCTGCAATTTTAACCAATCCTATTTCTTTTGATAATGAATTAATCCTTTCTAAGCTATCTAACATCATTTCTTTTTTAGATGTCAACGTTTCATTTTTTGTTAATGCTTGAACACCTTCAGCAACAGAGGTTCCAAACTTTGCTGCTATTTCTTCAAAATTAGTTGCTGTATCTTCAATGGTATCGTGTAATATAGCTACTTGAATGGCTGTATCTACATCAAAAGAGGATTCGTAATTATAAGCCGTCAATACTTCCATAGCAACATTAGAAATATGCAATAAGTAATTTGCAGTAGTTCCGGGTACTTTTTGTTCGCTGTGCTTTTCTCCAGCAAACTTCATAGCTTCTTGATATAATTCTTGAGTCATTATATTCTTTTGTGGATTGGTTTGTAAAAATACTATTGTTTTTCTACAAATTCTTTAAACTGACGCATCCACTTTTCAGCAGGTTTTCTATACATACTTGGGAATAATATGGCTATTAGTTTTGGTAATACCCAGTTTATACGTGTGTATTCAAATTCGTATGCATACTTGGTTGTATTCATATCTACTTCAATAAACTCACATTTCATGGTATTGTCCATATGCTTATGATGGTAGCTTGCTTCAAATACATCTGGTAATTGATTATTTGTAATCGTTTCTGTGAGTTCCATTTCTCCTTTTCCTTGTTGGTAATACATTTTAGAAATGGTTCCTTCTTTTCCTTGTACACCACTAACAAGTTCTTTTCTTAAAAATCCATCTTGATATTTTCCAAGGTAAGCAGGATCCGCAAAATAGTTTACTACTTCTGCTCTAGGCTTATTTATTTCTATAAAACCTTTGACTTTCATAATTACTTATTTTTTGTGAGTATCGGTATTGTAATTTTCTATGTTTCGTTCTTCGCGAATTTCACCTATATGATAATAGGCTACAATCTTTTCTATTAGATTGTCTTTTATGTAATACCATTCGCTTACATCTAAACTAAAATTCGTTCCTTGAGTAGCTGTATATCGTACACAGGCTTTGTCTACTTCATAAATACCATCATGAATTTTAAATGTGTAGCCTAAAAACTTGTCTTTATTTTGTGCTACTACTGCTATATAAGCTTCCTTTCCTTTAATAGTTCCGAACGGACTTTCATGTAAGAAGTTTTCTGAAATGGGCAAACTTGAAAAATCTCCTTTTTCCCACAGAGAAAACCATTGATGTACAAGTTCTTTTGTCATTATTACATTATTAATTCATCTTGAAGTTAATGAATTAAAAATAAATAGTGCTATTCACTTTAGTAAAAGGCACTATTACACTGTTTCTTAATTCTTTCATTTTCTTTTAATACCTAAAACTCATTTTTTATAGCTAAGAATCAAGCTCTTGTTCCATTTTTTTAGAATTCAGCTTATTATTTCATGAATTTAGTAGTGTTATTAACAACAAAATAATTCGATTGAGTAGCTACCTATCATTTTTTAATTATAAGAGCGGAATCTGAAAAGCTTATTTAATAGAGTAGGAAAAAATATAAAATTACAGTATCATGGCATCAATAAATGTTAGTGTTAACGATAAAGGACTCGTTACAATTACTTTAGATAAATTTGAATGGAAAGATTTAAAAGTTAATGGTCAATCAGTTCCTCCATATAAAGGATCAGATCCAAATGTTAAATTTAAGTACGAGCAAACTACTTTTGGAGATATATCTTTTCATGCAATTGCAGACAATTATTTAGTTCCCATAAATCCACCTTTTGTATATAAATTATTAGGTAAAAAAGACGGTAGCGATGAATCATACGTTTTTGGTTGTTATTGCTATCCAGGAAATACAAATACACATTTAATTGGTACAGTAAATGCGCATACTGGTAAGATTAAAGAAGCAAAAGATCAAGTATTTCAGTTTAATCAAGGTAGAATGACTGGTATTTATGAAAACGCTAGTTAACATGATTCTTACTTAAAGAACTTTATGAACTCAAGTGAATTTTACAATTGAAATTAATAAAAATTGTACTTCTACTGTACTTAGCAAAACTATCGAGAATTAGTACTTCTATTACAGAATCTTGTTCTCGATATGTTTTTCAAAAGACTTAGCAAGTTAAGTACTCAATTCTTTTATGATTTGGTTTGGATGAAAAATAATCTCTTTATAATTTTTCAATATCACTGGCTTTCCTCCTGTTGTTTCTGGTATTCTCATACATAGTATTCTTTTGTGAAAACTATTGGCTAGTTCAACTTCAGCTCTTATCCAATCATGATTATGAGTATCATTCCCAATTAATACTACTATAACTGCACAGCCTTCTATTATCTTTTTTAAATAATTACGTATAGCTTGTTTTCCTTCATGCCGTTTATCTTCTGTTTCAAAGGTAAAAGTATATCCTTCTAATAAACCTTTCTTTTCCCATTTCTGCATTTTAGACACGTAACTTTGGTCTTCATAAACATGGCTGACAAAAATTGATTTCATACTATTTTTATACTGTTTTGTTATTTTCTAATAAGACTTTTTACTTGTACTTAAGTTGTATTTATAACTAGTTATAAATCAAATAAAAATATGTCGTTGTTAATCCTAATAATATAATAACATATAGAGGCCAGATTGTATATGAAAATAGCACATTAAAATAATTATATGTACCTCCAATATAAAGATCAGGTCTTATTTCCATATTTTTAATTCTCTTAGGCTCATCTGTTATTCCAGCAACATCATTATAAAGCCCTCTAAGCTTTCTTTCTTGTTGTAAGTAATAAGCATCTAAAAACCAAAGCATCAGTATTGGTAAGTTTCCAATCCAAAAAAAGTTGATATTATTATTGGAAGCATAAACGGCTAGTATTGCCGACATAATAGTAATGGTTAATCCTTTAATTTGAAAAGAGTTTGCATTATGTCTTGCTATTATATTTTGAATAAACTCTAAGTGTTTTATTTTATCTTCTCCCATAAAATTATGTTAGTTTATCTAATTTTTTTCTTTTAGTCTTATAAATTCTTATTTAGAAACTATATAAGTCTTAACTGTATTTATGCTAAAATTTTAAATAGCGTAAACACAATTTTTAACTTCTAAAATAATTGTTATATGAAAAACAAAAGGAACAGTTAGGGGGACTACTCTTTTTCATTTTTTCGGATGCTGAATATACGAAATACTATACAAATACATAGAATTTACAGTAACTAAATGAAGCCTATTACAAAGTCAAATCAATAGTATTTACCCATACTCTAGCACTGGCTTTATTCTTTTTAAGTTTTGAATTATAAGCTCTTTTGTATTTAACTTATATGATGTTTTATAACTTTCGCCCTAATTGTTTATAGCCATTGTTTTGTGTAACTTTCATTTTTTTATCTACATTTTTGACATTATATCTGTATAGTCTAAGTAATCTATATAATGAGTAACCAACCCGTCAACAATATATAATACAGCAATACCCGGAAGCTGAAATTCAATTTTCCCTCCTTCTTGTCCAAAATCGGATACGTCTGTTATTCCCTTTATATTTTGATGAAGTACTACATAATTATTGGATTCAAAACTATGGGTGATTTGTATTTCCTTTTCAACTTTAGGAAGAGCTTCTTTATAAAACGCTATTACAGCGTCTTGTCCCTCTATCCTTGCAGGTATCAATCCCTGAGGTGCTGTAGGGTCTTCAAATACTAAATCAGGGGATGAAACTTCCCGAACCTTCTCAAAGTCTCCCGATGTTATAGCCTTGTGATAAATAATCGCTATTTGTTCAGATTTTGATATTTCTTTTTTCATTGATTTTTAAAATTTCGAGTGTTTGTTATGCTTACACATAACGTATTTGTGTATGGCTTTGTTGCGGAATTGTTCGTAGAACCATTACTCCGTAACCGAAAGATAACAAATTATTGTAAACAGTTTTTTACCAGAATTTCCACCAAGGTTTCGATTCCATTTTTTTATTAATTGATTCTAATATTCCATTTTCATTTGGAAACATAATATTCCCATCTCCACTTGCATTATAAAATCCAACTTTATGTTTTTTTGCCAATTCAAGCATTTTTAGATAAGCTCTTTCTGCCATCGACCATCTAAAGGCAGAATAAATTACATCTTTTCCAACGCTATAATCAGTTATTTCTTCATCGTCAATTCGATCATCAAAGTCAGCAGGTGAGTGAGGTCCATTCATTGCAGGAAATTCTGTTATCATTTCCATAAACCAATTCCTCAATTCAATCGAAGAAACTTTTGGGTCGTCATAAGAGTGATTTTCTTCCCATTTGGTTTGTTGGTTATACCATTCCAAAAATTCAGGTTCAGATTTTGGTGCTTTTTTTGGGTTAAAAACCATTAAATCATAACTCATAGTTTCTCTATTTCTTAAATTGTTTACATCGTTCTGTGTGTGGTGCGTATCCTGAAGGGTATGTAGTATACATCTTGTTGTACGCTAGCTTTTACGCTATTTGTTCAATTCTTGCCCCTTTGCATAAAGGATATTCATTTATAAATTCTTTAATCGATTCATTCATATTATCGAAAGAGTCAGAATAAAAATATAGAGCTGTTTCTTCGTTGTTTTCCCAGAACCTTACCGTTTCAGTTGTGTCTCCTGTAAGCCTTTTAATTTCTGAAACAACAAAATTTGAATCACTATTCTTATAAACTTCTTCGTCCAAATTCACTCCGTCAAGATAAATCCCTAATCCTTCTTTCTTTCCGAATTCAATTTTTTGCTCGGTCTTCTCTATTATCAGTTTAGAGCCTTTTGGGGCTCCAAGTTCTTCCAGTTTTTCAATTACCAATCGAATCTTATTGTCGTCAATTTCATCTGTATCAAGTTTAATTTCAACATCACAATATTCTAATTCTCCTGATTTCAATTGCATGGTTCCTCCTCCTGTCACTTCTCCAATGTTCTTATTTTTAAGGAACTCATTTAAAGGGTCTTCATAAATCTCACCTCGGTCAATCGGCATTACCTTATCATTCAAAGTTGCCACTATAAAATTCCCTGAAGATTCATTCTCTTCTAATTTATGCTTGCCAAATAGTTTCTTTAAAAAGCTCATAATTTTATTTTGCTTGTTACTAACAGTCTTGTATATGAATAGTAGCTAATTTTTATACACTAACTTTTCAGATTATAGCTGACCTTTAATTTATTCATTTTATTTTGTTTAAGCGACTAACCGCTATTTTTTATATACGTTGTTGCCAAACGTTTTTATTTTAGTTCTTTTTTTACTTCACAAGGATTTCCAAAGGCTAAAACGTTGTCAGGAATATCTTTCGTTACAACACTTCCTGCTCCAATTGTCACATTGTTACCAATGATAACGCCTGGGAAAATTACCGAATTCCCACCAATCCAAACATTGTCACCAATTAAAACTGGTTTTGTAGAAGTCAGATAACGAGATTCGTTTCCGTTTCCAATCATTCGTTCCGATGCTTTTAATGGATGCGTCGCAGTATATATTTGAACATAAGGTGCAATCAGCCCATTTTTTCCAATGGTAATTTTATTATTATCTAAAAACATACAATTCGTATTGATGAATGTATTTTCTCCAATTGAAATATTTTCTCCGTAATCACAGAAAAATGGGGTCTCAATCCAAACACCCGAAGCTTTGAATTCAAAAAGTTCACTTAGAATCCGCTCTCGTTCCTGAATTAGTTCGGAATCAAGGTTATTGTATTCTTTTAAGAGTTTCCTTGCTTTATGGTACATTTTTAATAATTCCGAATCTCTGGAATCATAGTATTCTCCATTTAGCATTTTATCTTTTTCTGTCATGATGTTTTTCAAATGTGTGGCAGCAGTCTTATATAAGAATAGTAGCGGATTGTTAGGGACTAACTTTTCGGTTAAACACAGGCCTTTTTATTTTACTAACTTTGGATTTAGCACTTAAATCGCTATTATTTTATATAATGTTGGCAATAGTTATATTTCAATAGAGTTCATTAAGTATTCTTTATGGTTTTCAAACTTCGAATGTGATTTAATGTATTTGAGATAATTATTTACTTCAGTATCTGTTTTATTAGTTAAATAATACATTATTCCAGCTTTTAGTTTTATAGCTTCAATTCCTTCTTCTTCGTTAAAAATACTGCCATCTTCGTTATAAGTAATCATCTCTCCACCATTCTCACTTTTCATTATATGGGACATAGCTAATACAGAATAATCACTATTTCCACTTTCAATAATAATCTTCTTTAGATTTGGCAAATACTGTTCAAAACGATTTTGATTAGAATAATAATACATTTCTAAAATATTAATAAATTCTTGGTAATCATCTTTTGCCTCATCAAGTTGTCTTTCATAAATTTTTTGAACTATTGGTTCATCCTTAAAGTATTGCATTGACTGTAGTGAATTCATTAATGACGTATATCTAAAGTTATCAATGTTTTTATCAATTAACTCTAATGTCGTTTTTTTTCTTATGTCCTTAATTAAAGCCATTCTACATAATAAATCAATTGCTTCATATTGGGTCCAGTCATATTCTCCAAAAGCAATTTTGTCAATGTATTCACAAATACCTTCACCAAATGCAACACAATACCTAATAACAACTCCTTTTCGTTTGAAATTAATTGGCTCTGGGTACATATCTACTGCATTATGTAAATAAATATCTACTGCTCTTTTCATTTCATCCAATTTGAGTTTTTGACCAATCATTTCTGCTTCGCAATCAACTTCCTCTTTTTTATCTTCAAGCAATTTTTGAGCTAATTCATTTATTTTTTCGGAAACATAATCTTTACCTAATTCTTTATCTCTCATCTCTTTTCTTTTTTCTTTAAAATCAGATAAATAATCTGTCTTATCAATTTCAGAATTAGTTGAATTTTTAGATGTTTTTTGAAAGTAAGCTCGTAGTTTTGAAAGTAAATTCACTTTTTAAATTAGTTTGTTTTTAATTATTGCTAACGGTCTCGTATAACCGTCAGTTACGGGTTTATATGTGTTAATTTTCGGTTTGACACTGACTTTAGCAATTCCGAGTGGATTCGGACGTAGTCAAATCCGCCGTAATTGCGGTTATACGGTGTTAGCTGTAGTTTTTGTCGTTTCTAATTCTATATGTTCTCAATAAATTTTCCATTTCTTTAGGAGTTATGTTAAAGTCGGTAATTTCTAAACTTTCAAAACCTTCTTTAAAATCAAAATTTAAATAAGCATTCGAGGTCTTTCCGTTATTTATAAATATTACCTCTTCATTTTTAATTTCATTCCAATTTTTAAAATTCACGTTGACTGTTTCAATTCCTTTGTCATCTATTTTTATTTGAGGTTCTGAAATAGTAGACTTTTTAAAATGTTCAAAAGCGAAATAAATTCCGGCAACTATGAATAAACCACCAATTATGTAACTTTCTGAATCTAATATTAGAAAAATTCCAAAAACTGAACAAGCTAGCATTATGAACATCTGAATAAGGTTCGATGTTTTAGAGTAAAAAATTTTTTTTGATTTTGGAACTGAATAATCTTCTTTAAAAACGTCTTTTTTCTCAAATTTCTTTTCGAGGAGTTTCAATTTTCTCTTTTGCTTTGAACTTCTTATTTCTGTTTTTTCAAAAATCTTTCCATCATTCCAAATAAGTTTTTCAGCAATAGCTCTTTTTTTTAATTCGTGAACATTTCTAACATTTTCAAAAGCCCAAATTCTCCATTTTGTTATCATAAAACTCCAAATTAACCAAGCAACGATAAATCCAATTATAAAACTAATTCCAATTCCCCAATTTGGTATTAGACTTTTATGGGATAAATAAAATGCCAAAGAAGGAATTCCAAACATTGATAAGAAAACAGGTATGTTTACAATTAAATGTCCTCTGTTTATAGCTTTATTTACTGAAATTTCTTCTCTCATTTTTTGGTTTCGCGTTAATTACAGCTAACGGTTTTGTATAAGATTAGTTGCGGGAAAAGGAAGTAAGTCGTTTTCCATTGTTGCGGAAAGATAATTAATAAGATTGAATTTCCGTTGAGGAAATTCAGCCGCAATTAATTATACACGGTGTTAGCACAAGTTTCTTTTTTTGGTTGATTTAATCAAATTATCTATTCCTTTATCGGTCAAAATATGTCCATTTATCCAGATTTTTTTCTTTTGATATTCTGACTTAAAATAAATAGTTGTAATAGGTCCATATTTTTTTCTAAATAGTCCAATTATTACTTCTCCTTCGAATGCAGCATTTCTTTTTTTGATTTTTCTTAAATACTGCTTTTTTAGGTCTAGTTTATTGATAGTCATTCCGAAGATATTCTTGAGTATGAGTTTCTCGTTTGAAATCAGTACATTTTGAGTTAAAAAGAGTAAAAAGAAAATAGTCAGCAACCCTGAATAGATTAAAATGGAAATCCAATTTATAATTTTCTCTTTATTTGTTGAGATAAAAGTCAGGAATAGTAAATTGATAAGAACAAATAGAATAAAAATTAAAATTATTCTAATAAATAGTGTTAAACTGTCTTTCTCAAATTTCATTTTTTCAATTTGTACTAACGGTCTAGTGTAAGCGTAGTGCGGGATTAGAAGTACTATACTTTCAGTTTATCGATATGTCTGTTAATATTCAATTCGTTTAAATTTAGAACTTTAGCCCGCATTACGCTTATACAATGTTGGCATTTCGTTGTTTATTTTCAAGAAACGGATTATACATCATAATTGCGTGGTTTTCCACAAGAATTTTTTCAGATTCAGATTCATCATTTCGTTCAATTTGAAAAATTTGATTATGTCTCGAATAACCACCCCAAAATTGCTGTTTAATCATATGGTTTCTTTCCTCAATCTTGAATTCTTCTGGAATAATATTTTTACTCAATAATTCTCCGTTTAGATGTGTTTTGTCTAGCCATAATTTTAGTTGAAATGTGTTTTCTGTTTCGTTTTTAACTTGTAAATCGATATAGTTGTATGAAAGAGTAGCACCAGCTCCAAATGGAACTTTTCTATTTACATCAGGAAAAACGTCAAATCCGTGTCTATATCTTTCAGTTATGTTTAGAGGTGAATGGGCAAAAATCCAAAATAGAAGATTTCCAAGTTGACAAAGTCCACCTCCAGTATCTTTCCCAATTTTTCCTTGATTCAGAACAAGTCCATCTAAATAACCTTTTCTTTTTGTTGGTCGACCAACAAGTTTCCAAATAGAAAATGTTTCTCCTGGTTTAATTAAAATATTATCAATTTTAGATATGGCAATTTTTAAATTTGTCCGTTTATTTTCCTGTAAATACATATCAACGTCTTTAAGAGGTCTTAAAATCATTGATTTGTGTTTAAAAACTGAATTGTTTAAAGATTCAAGCTGTTTTACTTTAGACCATTTTTTTGCACCGAATAACCAGTCAAATTTGCGCTTCATAATGAAATACTCTTTTCCGAGTATTTGTCTTATTCGATTTCTATTTATTGGTTTTTCTATTTCGTTCATTTTTTCTCGCAATGAATGCCAACTTCTTTATATATAGACTTTTGTTGTGTTTATACAACTGAAACAGTAGTATATATACACTTTAAAAGTTTTTAATAATTTGTTTTATGAAAAATAAAAGGAACAGTTAGAAGGACTACCCTTTTTCATTTTTTTTTCGAATGCTAAATATACAAAATACTATACAAGCATTTAGAATTTATAGTAATATCATATATTTTATATTAAATGATTTATTCTTACAAAATAAAAACAGAATCATCAGCCGTACGTCAGGAGGCCTCTGAGATAAAACAGAACCGTCAGCCGTGCGTCAGGAAGCCTCTGAGATAAAACAGAACCATCAGCCGTGCGTCAGGAAGCCTCTGAGATAAAACAGAACCGTCAGCCGTATGGCAGGAAGCCTCTGAGGTAAAACAGAACCGCCAACCGTATGGCAGGAAGCCTCTGAGATAAAATTAAGCTAACTATCTGTAAATCTAGTTAGATAAATAGTATTTAATCAATTGGGAAAACTTCAAAATCTGTATACTCTTTCCACTTATCTGTCCATTCTTCAAAAAGTTCTGGCTGATTCGTTTCCATAAGTTGGAAGCAAATATTTTTCTCTTTATTTACCCAAGAGTTTAAATAGTAAAGTCCTTCGGGAAGCATTCTTCCTTTCTTATTCCATAACTCGTTATTCTTTTCTAAACAATTAGGCTTGAATTTTTCAACAACCATATACTTCTTCATTGTGTATTTTTTAATAGTTATAAATAAAAATATAATGTGAGGAAGATACTAACTTTTGGATTATACCTACTCTATTGTTAGGTCTATTTTTATTTTTTCAGTTGTTTAGTCCAATCAGAACCAAGAATTTTCTCTAAACTTTCTTTCATTTGACTATTCTTATCAATAAAAACAAGGTTAGATAGTTTTTGTAAGAGTTTAGAATTTCTTTCTGCTCTTTTGGCTAGCATTTCAGCTGTTTCTTCGTCATTCGCTAGCCACTTGATTATATCATCTGTAATATTTTCATATTCAGATTCTACCATATCATATAAATTCCGATTACTATCGTCAAAAGTAGAAGTCTTAACACCGTTTGTGTCAGCATCATCATAATCTCCTGCAATAACAATTTTATCTCCTGCCCAAACTCCTATGTAAATTTTATCAGAATTTGGGTCTCCAAAAACTTTATAAAAGTCATTTCCCCAAACTTTTCCACTAGATGTAAGAAGACGTCCTAATACAATTCCATTTAATCCTTTACCTATAAAACCTAACTTATTATTTTCACCTAAATCACCAATATCAATAAATTGCTTTTTTGATACGTTTACTATCTTAAAATATTGTCCCATTTAATTTTTTAAATTGTTTTCAGTCTGTTTGTGTATGATTTTGTTGCATGTACTTAACTTTACTAGTACACAATAAACTAAAAATCAGCGAGAACAAGCAATTACTTATAGCCATTGTTACCAGCAGTTATTTCTTATAATTTTGAGTTTGCTAGTGTATATATATTTAAAAATTCATCTTCGTTTCCATCAAAAAACGTACTTCTCAATTCATCAAAAGTTAAATTTTTAAAATGCCTGTCAGCAACACCACGACCTCCAAGTCTACCAGCTAATTGGTGTTTGCCACACAATTGTTTTACGTTACTCCAATCATCGTAATGTAAATTTGAATTTGGTACTAATCTGTTTAAGGCAGCAGGTGAGATGTAATTTTCTAAATTTCTTTTCTTAGAAATAATAAAGTCTGTTCCATCAACAAAACCTAAATTTTCTAATGCGGTCTTTGTTGGTGATTGTTCAGCTGCATTTGTTTTGTCGCTATCTTGGAATATTAAAAAGGGTTTGTTTAAAGTAGATAAAAGATTTAATGAAACCCAATGCTTAATACTGTCGCAGCCTCCAATAGGTATTATAGCAATTTCAAGTTCTGCAAAATCTTGAGTTATAACTCCATTAACTTTATATAATTGACAAAGATGATTTAGAGCATTTGCATCATCTATTCCTTCGACCAATAATAAAACTTTTGCACTGTCAAATAAAGAAATAAACTGATTGTCAACCTTTATTCCTAAGTCAAATGCTATTGATGTTATATCTGCAATTTGCTGTTCAACGTTATATGTTCCTCCTGTTTTGTGTATATGAGTTATTTTATCCTTTTTGGTATTTGATACAATTATAGGTGAATGAGTTGACACAATAACTTGGTAGTCATTTTCACATAAAGCAATTAGTTTATGGAACAAACTTTCTTGTGCCGATGGATGAAGAAAAGTTTCAGGTTCTTCTAAGCCAAAAATTATTTTTTGATGTTCAGATTTTTGTTGTTCAGCAAGATATTCAAAGTAAGCCATTATTGTAATTCTTCTGAATCCATCTCCTCTAGAACTCAAAGGAACTTCTGTTCCATCAGCTGTACTTTTGAATTTTGTAGATACCAGTTTTGTCCAGTCAAAATCTATTACTGGTTCGACATTTTCCTCACTTGGAACAACATCATTTATTTTGGTTGTAATTTTTTCTAAAACTTCTCCAAGTTTGGATTGTATAGTATCCTCAACATCGGAAGTGTCTATTTCTTCTTCTAAGGTTTTTATTGCTAAGGTTTTAAAGAATTTTTGAATTGCTGTATCTGTTTCAGATAAAGAAGTGTCTGCTTTGAAATATTCAAATCTTGGTAAAATCCCTTTTATTCTGTCGTGAATTATTTTGAAGCGATTACTTCCAGAAGTTGGAAGTTTTTCAACCACAAAAGTGAAGTCAATTCCAGAGTCAATGTTATGTTGTCTTATTTTTTGTCTCTTTTCTTTATTATTAAAATCCTCTCCATTTGCCTTTTGTGTGTCAATACCTAAATTCCCGCAAGCTGTCATTAATTGAGCCTCTGTCAAAGAAATGAAATCATTTTCAACATATTGTTTTCGCTCAATAAATGTGTTCGCTGTTATTCTTGATTTAGAAACATCCCAAACTTTTTTAATTACTAATTCATTATCGTCATTAACTAACTCTTCTTCTTCAAAAGTAGTCTCAATATTTTGGTCAATAATTATACTTTGATTTGAGGGATTGAAGTGAAGTGTAATAGTTATTAAGTTATTCCCCGACTTATTGTTTAAATCATCAGGTGAAGGATTATTGGAATTTAGAAAACAATCTAATGATTTAAGAATTGTTGATTTTCCCGCATCATTCTGTCCTACGATAAGGTTGAAATCATCTATTGTTATTTCTTTTTCATCAAAAATTCCTTTGAATTGATGTATTTTAATTTTAGTTAGAATCATTGTTGGTTGGTCTAATTGCTGGTAACGGTTTGGCTAAGCTGCGTTTTAATGCAGTTTAGGTGTTGTTAGGCACTTTTATTGGTTTTTCTCAATTCTACTATTTTATCTGGATTTACTTTCCAGCATCCATTTACAAGCCTCATTTCAATCCCGAAAGGCCAGCCCTGCGCAATGATTTTTATTCTATCACCATCTTCAGATATTGGAATCCGTTTTATTGGTTGATTTGAGGAAATCTCATTCAGCTTAGCTGCTACATCTTTTGGATATGAATCTGACCAGAGAATTTCAGCTCCATTACATTCAGTAATTAATGATTCGATAGTCTCCTTGTCTCCGGTTAACAATGCTTGGTCAAACGCTCTAAATATTCTTTCGGCTTCTCCTTCTTCAACCAAGGAGTTTTTCATTACGTGTTGAAATAATTCTTCATCAGTCATTGTTTTTTTCAGAGTAATGAATTCAATGATTGTCTTTTCCATTAAAGAGATAGCCTCATCATCATCTTTCGTAGATTCTTTGATAACATAAGTCCAAACATAATTTGTTGGAAAGGAGTTTTTTAAGCAAACAAATTGGTCGAAAGTTCTATCACTTATTGGAGTAGTATTTCCCGATGAATATCCCATTATGAATGCAGCAATCTCATTGAAAGTACCTCCAAGCGTAAACATCCTGGGCCGCTTACATATGTGCTCAATAAATTCTTTGAATGTCGGTTTCTTATCCATTTTTTCAATTGTGCCTAACGGTGAGTGTATGCGTAGTGGCGGATTTCGTAGCTCCTCATTATCAAACCGAGATGGCGTTAATGCGTGCCACAAACCTATAAATTTAGCACTTTTCCCGCCATTACGTATGACACATTGTTAGCTGCTGCCTTTAATGCCATTTATATCATTTAATGTATCATAAAACATTTGTTTATAGTGTTCCGTAATGGAAGGTTTCAAGATTGATTTATTAAAGTGTAGCCCCCATAATTTAAAAGCTAAACTTGCTACACCCCACAAATTATCCAGTTCGTTAAGATTCATCTTTTCTATTAAACTAACCAATCTTTGGTCAGGGTCTGGGTGCCTATCTCCACCTTGTAAGGTCTTATCTACAAATATTAATGAACTTAATCCAACAATAATTCCAAATTTATAGGTTGTTGAACGCTCTGTTTCAAAGTGAGTAGCCATTTTATCAAAAGCAAATTCGTCAGCAGTTAGTTCATCCTGTTTTGATTCAGTATCTGAAGGGTAGTAATCTAAATGTCCAAAATACTGATGTCCAAACTCATGAAGTAATATAAATGTCATTGCTGCACAGTATACACCACTTGTTCTCTCAATGTAGAATTGTTCAAATTCATGGTATTTCTCAGGATTTGGCAAGTTGTAAAAAGGTGCTTTGTCATAAGTTTCAAATAATGAAATAGCTCGACCAAATAATTCCATTGCACGTCTTACAAAAGGATTACTCATATCCAACTCTCCCTTATAGACACCGTTCAGTGATGGTTTTTGAATTCCTTCGTCAAACACAACAAACATTGCATATGAACAACACCATAAAAACTGATTAAAGTTCTCATAAATCTCTATGCCTGTTCGTTTATCTATTTGAGCTATTTCTCTAATAGGTTTTTGTTCAAGGTGCAACTGGATTCTTTCTCTCAAATCATTAGAATCTACCTCAAAGTCAAATTCATCTTTAAAGTCTGGGGTAACATTTAAAAACCAATCCATGTAATTATGATTTAATACTCGGACGGGCAAATAACCTCTATGGTGCAAAGGATTGTATCTGTCAAATTGTTGCATAGTTAATAGTCTCTCTAAATATTTAGGTTTAAATCAGTAGATTCCAGTTTTGCAATTAAAAAGTCACCAATAATCGATGGATTATCTTTTCTAATTGCTACTAATGTTGTTGTATCAAATAGCCCCATATCTTCCTTTTTACTATTTCTTAATCGAAGTTTTCGACGTAAGCCAAATAGTAAAAATCCCTTGTGTTCAATTTCATTTATGATTTCATTGAACTCAACACCAAGTTTTGAAACTTGCATAAATTCCATATCAGATAAAATATCTCCATAATCTCTTAACTCTCCTAAAAATCCACCAACTAGCTCTGCCTCTTCTGCAGTATGAAGCTCATCATGGTCAAATTGAAACATATGAGCCCCATTAATTAAATCAACAACTTGTTTCCCAGTTTTAATACGTGATAAACTTTTTATATTGTATTTATCATTCGTAAAAGCTAGTACGTCTTTTTCAAGAGTGGTTTTTACCCAAGTTTCATGTATGTTCTTTATCTGTTTAAGTTTCTCAGGTGTATAAATATCCGTTAACTCGTCAATCCTTTTATGGTCATTTGCGCATAACAATAATAAATTATCATAGTGGTCAAAATCACTATCACATTTTAACTCTCCTCTTGGTCCATCCTTTTTTGATGATATAATGTGACATTCTTCCCCAATAATCAAATCATCATGCATTGAATCAGAATCCTGTATCAGCTCTATCCTGCATAAACAACATCGGTTTCCAGATTTTGCCCATAATGTTTTTCGTGTTTTATTACTGATACTCATCTTTAAATTTGTTTCATTTTATTGTATGTTGCTCTTCTTCTCAGGTTGCAGCTAACTTATTTATATATTCTTTTTTGTTGTGCTTATATTACAAAATCAAGTGTATAAATACACTTTTAAGTTTTTTAATATCTGCTTTATGAAAAATAAAAGGAACAGCTAGGGGGACTACTCTTTTTCAGTTTTTCGAGGGTTGAATATACAAAATATGGTATAAATACAATTGTGGTTTTCCGTAAAACAAAACGTTTTTTATCTCTCATTCAAAGTCATCAACTCTTAGCTCCAAAAAAGCAACATTTATTCCTAAAAAAAATACGTTTAGGGATAAACCCTGAGGAAAATCACTGTTGAAATTTTATTTTTAATACCAATCTCAATACATAAAAATAAAAACTAACAACCAATGACGAAACCTTTGAATGAAAAGTCATCATCATGCTGGAGCTGTGATGGTGACATTACTATTGTTACACAACGTCTAAAAGAGATGTTTGTAGAAATGGGACAAAAAACTCGAATTGAAAACGGACAACAACCTGCAGAAAGAGCTGTTTTTAGAAAACAACACGGTATTGCTTACGGTAAATTTATCATCGATAAAAATATCGACGAAAAGTTTAAAATTGGAATCTTTGCGGGTACAAACTACGATTGTGCTGTTCGTTTTTCTAGCGACACTACTCCTACTGGTCCTGATTTACATTCTACTTTAGGTGTAGGATTAAAACTCTTTGGCGTAGAAGGACCAAAACTCTTAGAGAATAGTGGTACCAATGCCGATTTTATTTTCCAAAACATCGATCGTTTTTTTGCCAGAGATGCACAACAAATGTGTAGTTTTACTACGGCTGGTGTAATTGATGGAGATTATACGCCCTACATTGCAGAACATCCAGAATTGGCAGAAATTCTTAAGGCTATGACTAAAGAAGAAGCCAGTGTGCTAAGTGCTAGTTACTGGGCAATTCTTCCTTTTAAATTAGGAGAATCTCAAATTGTAAAATACCGTTTGGTTCCAGAAGACACTTATGAAGGTACTCCTTTTGACGATAATAATTATTTAGCGCTCGATTTACAGCAACGCTTGTTACAAAACTCCTCAAGCTTCCGTTTTGAAATTCAATTACGAACTAATCCGGAAACTATGCCGTTAGACGATGCGCAAGTGGTTTGGAGTACAGAAGAAAGTCCATACATTCCTATTGCCACACTGTACTTACCAAAGCAAGACGTAACAAGTATTGGTCAAGCAGAATTTGGAAGTAATTTGGCTTTTAATATCTGGCGTACCTTACCAGTACACGAACCTTTAGGTTCTATTGCCAAAGTGCGAAGAGAAGTATACAAAGCAAGCGCTCAAACTAGACATCAAGCCAATGGGCAACCTAACACAGAGCCTAAAGGATTGAATCCTCAATTTGAACCCAATACCGATGAAAAAGATACCTGTATTGTAAAAGCAGCTATCTACCCTCCTATTGGTGTAATGCGTGTAGGAAATAGCAAAGACGAATATTTTATTGGTCCGTTAATTGATACTCCTATTCCACAATCAGATCCGTATGCCTATAGAGACGAAACTGGAGCTATTAAACGACAAGCAGCACAATTTAGAATTTATGGATTGAATGCTGCTGGAAGAGCTGTAAAAGAGCTTACTCTAGAAAATGCAGACATTACATGGCACGCACATTTAGCCAATCAAAAATCTTCTTGGTATCAGTTTAATATTGCTTTAGACATTCCAGAAGCCAAAGAATATCCGCCATCAATGCTTCGTAATATAAACGTTCCCAATCGAAATGATTTATTAATTGACGGAGGAAAACATTCTGTAAACGAACCTAATGTAACCGAAGGAAAAGTATTTGAAGGAACTTTTATGTCTGAATCGGTATACCTAGGAGAAATGCGTACAGATGACAAAGGACGTTTGGTAATGTTAGGTGGACATGGAAAATCGAAAAATATTGACGGCGATATTGCCATTACTTTTGCTAACAACGAAGGTTGGTACGACGATATTTCTGACGGTCCTGTAACGGCTAAAGTTACTTTTGAAGGAACAGAATTAGATGTGGATCCTGCTTGGGTAATCTGTGCGCCGCCAGATTACGCGCCAATGCAGAAATCGGTACGTACCATGTGGGATTTAATGCGCGATGTGGCTGTAAAAGCAGGAATGTTAGTACGTCCTACGCGTCCGTCATTTACCAAAGATATTTTACCTATTTTTCAACGTATGACAGATTTACAATGGGTAAATGCTGGATTTGCTGGTGCTTTTGGTTTTAATGGTCAGTTTAATTATACCACAAATGAATGGATTAAACGTTTAGGAAATCCTTCTCCTGCCTATATGGAAATGCGTAGAACTTTATCTAATAACTTCCGTAGAATTGATGTTCCTGGAGCAGAAGCGCCACAATTATGGCCTTGGTTGTATGGAGATGCTATTGATTTAGCCAATCCAAACTCAAAACGTCAGCATGCTACTTTATCAGATTTACAATTAGAGTTTTTAGATCAATGGGTAGAAGGAGATTTTGATGCAGATTATGTAGACATGACAGGATGTCCTCATATTCCTAAAATACCAACCTTAGATGAATTGCCTATTGAAGAACAACCAGATATGATGACCAAAGCTGCTATGGAATTTTGTTTGGCAGATGCGTTTCATCCTGGATGTGAAATGACGTGGCCAATGCGTTCTTCTGGAATGTACATGTCTGCTTTTCGTATAAAACACGCACCAAAAACACCACCTGCAAATACAGTGTATTACGGTCCAATTATGAATATGAGTGTGTTAGAACTCTCTAGAGGTCCATTACTTGGCGGACAAGTTGCTGGTGGAATTACACGTTGGATGGCAATTCCTTGGCAAACAGATACGGCAAGTTGTAGAGATGGTTATACAAGTTCGTACGATCCGTATTTACCAACCTTCTGGCCAGCTAGAGTTCCTAATAATGTGTTAAATGAAGAACGTTACGAACAAGCTATTGATCCTAATTTAGCAGAAGAAACTAGAATTCAAGCCTTTCATTATAGAGCAGATTGGTTAGACGATTTACCATTAGATGGAAAACCTGCCACATATACCAATCAAATTAATAGTATGGTAGACTATTTTGATAAACTTGCCATTGTACAACCACAAACAGGTGTGCCTAACGATCCTAATTTACCAGCAGAAATGCAAGTAGGAATGACACCTACTCCAGCGCAAGAAGCAGCTTTACTAACTGCTACTTTACAGGAATTACGTTCTGAGTTGAATAGTAATAATAAGTTACGTCAAGGCACAAAAGAAATATTGCATACAGCTGTTGAGAAGCTATCACATGAAAACTTACTGAATGAAGAATTCTTATTAGAAAGTGCTCAAAGTGAATTGGTAACACTTATAAAAGATGAAGTAACGGACGATTTTGATGCGACTCCGAATGTAGTACAAGTTAGAAATTTGTTAGCTTCTAAACTTCATAACATTAACAAGTCTAAATCACTTCAGGAAAGTGCTCCTAAAAAAGCCGAAGTAGGAATTCCAGAAAAAATGTCTCGTTTCTCTGGATACACTCCTAAGTAATTCTGAAGCAGTATTTATGTTGCATACAACAAAAACAGATATATTAATTATAGGTGGCGGCATTGCAGGTTGCATTGCTGCCATTTCTTTAGCAGAACATTTTTCTGTAACTCTGGTAGATAAATTAGTAACTCCTGTAGATCGTGTAGGAGAATCACTTGCTCCTGCTGCCCAACGTATTTTGAAGAAGTTAGGTATTCTAGATGCATTATCTAAAACCGATATACAAGAACTCTTTCAAGAGAATACAGGAATGCAATCGTATTGGGGAAGCGATCGAGTACAATTTGTAGATCATTTGCGAAACCCTGATGGCTGTTCATTAAGTCTCAATAGAAAAAAGTTTGCATCATATCTTAGAGAGTTTTCAAAAAAGAAAGGCGTTTCTTGTTTATGGGGCTATAAACTATACCAAAGTAATTTTCTAGATAAAACATGGCATGTTTCTTTTGTTTCTGATACTTCAAAAGAGCGAAAGGAAACCACAATCAAAGCAAAATTTGTAATAGATGCTACGGGAAGAAATAGTCATTTTGCTCGTGCTATTGGAATTCAACGTACACATTTCGATAAGTTAATGTCTTGTTGGATTAGTTTTCCAAATACTTCTGTAAATACTATGAGTACCATTGTTGCTGAACAATTTGGTTGGTGGTATAGTGCTGTAATTCCTGAACAAAAAAGAGTACTTTCATTTCAAACAGATTCCGATCTTCTAGAGCGTAGTAATTTTAAAAGCTTATCAAACTTTTTAGCATTAGTACAAAAGAGTCCTATTATACAACAGCTTATATCAAATACGGATATGAACGATATTACTTTTCACGGAACGGTAAGTGCCAATTCTACACGTTTAGAAAAAGTAGCTGGTGAACAATGGATTGCTATAGGTGATGCTGCCATCAGTTTTGATCCGTTATCTTCTCAAGGAATGTTTAACGCGATGGCTACTGCAATACAAGCAAGTGAACTTTTACAATCTGTAAACTTTATAAGGGAAGAATCTTCTGAAAAAACAACTTTATTTGTAAAAACCTATACAAATCAAATTGAAACTATTTGGTCGCATTATTTAAAGCATAGAACTCTTTTTTATGGTGCTGAATCTCGATGGAAAGAGGATTCGTTTTGGAAAAGAAGAAGAGTATAGGTTGTTTATATTAATTAGCTTCCTTTCTTTTTCTTGATAAAAAGAAACAAAAATCAAGACTTACAATAAATATTTAAGAAAATACTACGGAACCTTCCACTGATGAAAAGAACTCGCTAAGGCTCAAACAGCTTTTCATCTTCCCTCCATCGCTGCTTCCTTGATTTTCAAAATATTTATAGATAGGTCATTCACTTATTAATAACTTGGTCTATTATTCTGGTAATAATCTACTACGAATAAGCCTAGTAACAGAATTGTATATATAATTTCTTCGAACATTTTAGTTTTATTTATATCATAAAAATCAAAAAATTAACAACTCAAAAGCTAAAAAATGTCATGAGTACACGCTTTTTAGTTACGAAAAAGCATTTTTACGTAGTAAGTGCTTCTAAAATTCTAGTACATTTGCATCCCTTTTTTTATATTTAAATAAAAATTATGAACGCACACGAAGAATATATGAGTGAAGCTGTAAAAGCAGCTTTAAAAGGAATGGCAAATAATGAAGGAGGACCTTTTGGTTGCATTATTGTAAAAGACGGTGAAATTGTTGGTCGTGGTAATAATAAAGTTACCTCTACAAACGATCCTACAGCGCATGCAGAAGTTACAGCTATTAGAGATGCTTGTAAAAATTTAGGTTCATTTCAATTAGATGGTTGTATTGTGTATACCTCTTGTGAACCTTGCCCTATGTGTTTAGGTGCTATTTACTGGGCTCGTCCAGATAAAGTATACTATGGAAGTAATCAAGTAGATGCTGCCAATATTGGTTTTGATGATGAGTTTATTTACAAAGAAATTCCATTACCATACGAAAAACGCAGTATTCCTTTCGAGCAAGTTGGAAGAGATATCGCTTTAGAGCCATTTCAAAAATGGTCTGAAAAAGATGATAAAATAGAATATTAATTCTTTAACAAGCGCATAACGAGATTTCATAATAGTTATGCGTTTTTGTTTTATACATAAACTACTAATTTCCCATGATTGTATTAGAAAATGATCAAATGCAAATTGCATTAAAAACTTCAGGTGCAGAACTTACACGTATCTACCATAAAGGAACTAAGATTGATTATTTATGGAGAATCGATGAACGTTTTTGGAATCGTTATGCTCCTGTTTTATTTCCTATTGTAGGACGTCTTAAAGACAATACGTACACTTTTGAAGATACATCCTATACATTTTCGCAACATGGATTTGCTAGGAATAACGAGTTTTCAATTGTTTCTCAGAGTGACACAGCAATTACTTTTGAACTTACAGATACTCCAGAAACGCTGGTTAATTATCCTTTTAAATTTTCGCTTCGTATTAGTTATAAACTAGAGAATGATCGTTTACAGGTTAGTTATAACGTAGTTAATCAAGACACGAAAAACATTTTCTTTTGTATTGGTGGGCACCCTGGATTTACTTGTCCGCTTACACCAAATACAACTTTTTCTGATTACTTTATTGAATTTGAAACAGAAGAAACTCCTCAACAACATTTACTCAATACTGAAAAGGGATTGCGATATAAAAAAACCGAAACTAAAGCATTAGGCAAAACAATTCCATTGAATTATGATTTGTTTACTAATGATGCTTTGATCTATGAAGGTTTAAAGTCTAAAAAAATAAAACTTAAATCACACAAACATTCCCATGGTATTAGTTTTGAGTTTGATGCTTGGCAGTTTTTTGCTTTTTGGACAAAAAAAGATGCTCCTTTTATTTGTTTTGAACCATGGATGGGAGCTGCTGATCTAGAAAATACCAATCAAGAGTTTGTAACGAAAGACGGTATTATACAATTAGCAATTGGAGATACTTATACAAATGGATATGCAATTCAGTTTTTTTAAGTTGTATTAGGCATGTAACTTTTCTCAATAAAACCATATTTATCTTTTGAGCTAAGAGCCAAAATATTATTTATTTTCTGTTGGTTCATTAAAATGTATTTACAACTACTATATAATCAAATAGTGACTTGTTATGATGAGAACCTGAATCAAGTTCAGGTTGACGATTTACTATAAATATCGTTCTTGTATAACCTCAACGTGATGTTTTTGATGTCCTGCAATAACAGCTCCTAAAGCACGTACAGAGATTTTATTACCAGACCCCTTCCCTATTTTTAAAAGATCTTCTTGCCTAAAACTTTTAAATAATTGAATGGTTCCTTGTCTTACGAATTCCATTTCTGTTAGTAAAGTTTTGTAATCTCTCTCATTTGCATGGGAAGCTACAGCAAATGCATCTTGGTCGAATCCTGGTAAATCTGTTTTATCGTTTCTGGCAAAACACAAAGCTCTATAACAAAACACCCGTTCAGAATCTATTAAATGTTGAATGATCTCTTTAATCGTCCATTTTCCTGCTGCATACGCAAACTCTTCTTTTTCTACAGGGATATTCTCCAGAACAGAATTAAAAAAATTTTGTGTGGCTTCTAAGTTCTCTACAATAGATTTTTCTTCGTTAATTTTTGTTATAAAATGTTTGAAATAAGGCACGTATTCTGTAGACGGAATCATTAGTTTAGTTAGTTTAAGTACTAAACGAAGTTAGTTAATTTCCTAAAACTAAAATCACGATTCCAGAAATTCCTAAAAACAAACACAAAGGTGCATAATATCGTGTATCGTTTATTCCAAATATTGTGTCCTTTATTTTCTTGAAAAAACCTACGTATTTAAAATCGCCAATTGCTCTAACAATAAAAATTATTGAGAAAAACATAAGTCCGTACTTTTTTAGAAACTGAGGCAAAAAAGTAAGCTCATACACTTTTGCTCCTTGCAGGTATGTGATTCCCATTAATAAAAGTACTAAGGCTACTAATAGTGTTATAAAAGTAGGCGGATGTAATGCTTTTGTTTTGTTGTCTTTCGTAGGAATTACCTTATCGACTCCATACGTTCCTCCAAATGCCCAATAAAAATGAAACAATGCTATAATCAGTAATATAAAGCTGCTTGCGAGACCTAAAAAAAATACCATATCAATTCGTCTTTTTAATGTAAGTTTGTTTTATTCAAAGTTAAATAGGATATATGACAACCGTATTGATAAATATCAAGGAATTGATTCAAGTAAGAGATACTCATATTCAAAAAGTATCTGGAAAAGACATGGCTACATTACCAACTATTAAAAATGCCTTTTTAGTTATTGAAAATGATCGAATTATGGGCTACGGAAGTATGGATAATATTCCTTCCTTTTCTTCTGTAAAAACAATCGATTGTACTGGTAAGATGGTATTTCCAACTTGGTGCGACAGTCATACACATATTGTATATGCTGGTAACCGTGAGCAGGAATTTGTAGATCGAATTAATGGTCTTACCTATGAAGAAATTGCTAATCGTGGTGGTGGAATTTTAAATTCTGCTAAAAAATTACAAGAAACTTCTGAAGATGAACTATATCAGCAATCTCGTAAACGCTTAGAAGAAATACAACAATTAGGTACGGGAGCTGTAGAGATTAAATCTGGTTATGGTTTAACTGTAGCAGCTGAGTTGAAGATTCTTCGTGTAATTAAGCGTTTACAAGAAAACTATCATATTCCTATTAAAGCAACATTTTTAGGTGCACATGCATTTCCTAAAGCCTATAAAGAAAATCAAGAAGCATATATCAATCTTGTAATTGAAGAAATGCTTCCAAAAGTAGCTGAGGAGCGTCTTGCTGATTTTGTAGATGTGTTTTGTGAGACAGGTTATTTTTCTGTAGCACAAACAGAACGTATTATGGAAGCAGCTAAGCAATATGGACTGCAACCAAAAATTCATGTCAATCAATTTACAAGTATTGGAGGTTTACAAGCTAGCGTGCAACATGGTGCATTATCTGTAGATCATTTAGAAATAATGAAACCTGAAGATATTGAAGCTTTAAAAGGATCGGAAACAATGCCTGTAGCATTACCTTCTTGTTCTTATTTTTTAAGTATTCCATATACACCAGCAAGAGAACTTATAGAAGCTGGATTACCTGTAGCGTTGGCTACTGATTTTAATCCTGGGTCTACTCCATCTGGAAATATGAATTTTGTAGTAGCAACAGCTTGTATCAAAATGAAAATGACTCCAGAAGAAGCTATCAATGCAGCAACTATTAACGGCGCATATGCCATGAATTTGTCAAACGAAGTAGGTTCTATTACTAAAGGAAAAAAAGCTAATTTCTTTATTACTAAAGAGATTCCTTCGTATGGATTTTTACCATACAGTTTTGGAAGTAATGTAATCGATTCAGTATTTATTAACGGAAAACAGATTTAATATGTTACATGTTTTTTCAGAAGAAAACATTACTGAGTTCATTAGTCTTAGAAATGGCGAACGTAAACTTGGAGAAAGTGTATCTGTTATCACAAATATTGAGACTAGCTTAGAAACACTACAAAACAACAACGCTAAGTTTGTTATTTTAGGCGTTCCTGAAGATATTGGTGTTCAAATGAATTATGGGAATCCTGGAGCACATACTGCTTTTATTCCTGCTTTAAAAACGCTTTTAAATACACAGGAAAATCAATTTATTAATGGAAGTGATATTCTTGTTCTAGGCTATTTGGATTATCTAAAAGAGCGAACTAATTTTAAGGCTTCCGATAGAGCAAACGGTGATGAATTAGTTAAAGGGATAGACACTGAACTTTCAAAATGGATAACTGCTATTATTAATGCTGGCAAAACTCCTATTGTTATTGGAGGTGGTCATAATAACGCATACGGAAATTTAAAAGGGCTTTCTGAAGCTACAAAAGATGCTATAAATGTAGTGAATATAGATGCACATACAGATTTACGTAAATTAGAAGAACGCCATAGTGGTAATGGTTTTTCATATGCTTTAGAACATGGCTTTTTAGATCGTTATTTTATGTTTGGTTTGCATGAGAATTATACGCCACAGTATATTTTTGATATGATGCACAGTCATGCTAACTTAAAATACGTTTTATTTGAAGATATTGCTGTTTATAAAACCACTTCTTTTGACGATGAACTAAACAAAGCTCTAGATTTTATTGATAAAAAGCCTTTTGGTATTGAAATAGATTTGGATTGTATTCAGTACTTTCCTAGTAGCGCTATGACTCCGAGTGGTTTTACTCCAGAGGAAGTAAGACGTTTTACTCATGTTTTGGCTAAGAATAAGAACGTAAGTTATATTCATATTTGTGAAGGTGCTCCTGCTGTTATGAACGATGCCAATGCTATAAAACAGGTAGGAAAGTTTATCAGTTATCTTATTACTGATTTTATAAAAGCATATAACAAACAAAATTCTAAATAAATAACTTGATATAAAAGAATCAATAAATCATTATTTTACGTCATTACGAAGCCTGAAAGGCTGAAGTAATCTTAACTTAATGTAAAAGATTGCCACAAAAACTCCATTTTATTTCGTTTTCTCGCAATGACCACCTTTATTGATACTAACATGTTTAAAGATTATTACAGCGTTTGAAAAAAAAGGGATACATCTTAATTTTAATTGTCATTGCTCAGTTCTTTTGCACATCTTTATGGTTTGCTGGAAATGGAGTTATGAAAGATCTTATTCTGGTATTCCAACTAAAAAATGATGCTTCAGCCAATCTAACATCAGCTGTACAGTTAGGTTTTATAATTGGCACATTAAGTTTTGCTTTACTGAGCATTGCAGATCGTTTTTCTCCTTCTAAAGTTTTCTTTGTATGTGCAATTTTAGCTGCATTTTTTAACCTTGGTATTTCCTGGCAAGGGAATTCGTTAGTTTCATTACTGCTATTGCGTTTTTCAACAGGTTTTTTCTTAGCTGGGATTTACCCCGTTGGAATGAAAATCGCAGCAGATCATTTTGATAAAGAACTAGGAAAATCGTTAGGCTATTTAGTAGGTGCTTTGGTTCTAGGAACAGCTTTTCCTCATTTCTTAGCATTGTTTACTACAAGTTTGCCTTGGAAACTGGTTATTTATGTGACAACTATACTTGCCATTATAGGTGGTTTATTGATCTTTTTATTTGTACCTGATGGACCTTATAGAAAAAAGAGTCTTGGTTTTAAACTCTCATCATCGATACATGTTTTTAAGAATTGGAATTTTAGAGCTGCTGCTTTTGGCTATTTTGGACATATGTGGGAACTCTATACCTTCTGGACTTTTGTTCCGCTTATCTTAACTACGTATCAAAAAATTAACCGAAATGTTTCTTACTCCATTTCACTGTGGGCATTTATTATTATCGCTACAGGAAGTATTGCTTGTATTGTTGGCGGCTATTTATCTTTAAAATGGGGAGCAAAAAAAGTCGCTACTTATGCATTAGCTATTTCTGGAATTTGCTGTTTGCTATCGCCTATTTCTTTTCTTTTAAATAAAAGTTTGTTTATCGTTTTCTTACTTATATGGGGATTTACTGTTATTATGGATTCTCCTTTATTTTCAACATTAGTAGCTAAAAATGCTGATCCCAAAATTAAAGGTACTGCATTGACTATTGTAAATTCAATTGGTTTTGCTTTAACAATCGTTAGCATACAAACCTTACACTTGCTTCATACGTATATCAATTTTACCTATTTATTTGTCATACTTGCTGTAGGTCCAATTTTAGGATTATGGGCACTCTATCATAAGAAAGCTACTCACTAGAGAATTAAAACAAAGATTCAGGATGAAAGATTCTTCACATTTGTTCAGAATGACAAATAGTAAACGATGTTATGGAAATGGATAAACATTTTCTTTTTACGTCATTACGAGCGAAATACAATGAAGCGAAGTAATCTATTATTAGATATAAAGATTCCTTCAGTTGTTTCACTTCTTCGGAATGACGTAATTTTATATCACTTTCTCCTTGTTCAGAATGACAAATAGTGAACGATGCTATGGAAATGGATAAACATTTTCTTTTTTACGTCATTGCGAGCGAAATGCAATGAAGCGAAGTAATCTGTTATTAGATATAAAGATTCTTTCAGTCGTTTCACTTCATCGAAATGACTGAAAGAAAAAGATTATCTAAACTTACTCTATCCAATTTTTAAAGTCTTTTACACGATCTCTACTAACTATTATTTCTTGATTGTATGGTCTTTTTAATCGTAATAAAAACTGAGCTTTATTATGTTTATTAATACTTTCTATAAAGCAATTACTTATAATATGAGATCTACTAACTCTAAAAAATAAGTTAGGATCTAATTCTTCTCCTAAGTTCTTTAAAGAGATCGGAATTATACCTTTAGAGTTAATAGATTGTATATAAGTTGTACTATCTTTACTATAAAAGCATAGCACTTCAGTATCTTTAATTATTTTTATTTTACCTCCGATTTTTATTGTAAATGATTTTTTATAGTTTCTATACTCACTTTCTAAAAACAGTGTTTGTAAAGTCCTATAATCATCTTCTACTTTTTGTATAACGCTAGCTTTTTTAATAGCATTACTCAAGTCTAATTCGTTTATTGGCTTTAGTAAATAAAAAATACTGTTATACTCAAATGCTTTTATACTATATTGACTGTACGCTGTCGTAAAAATTATTTTTGAATTGACTTCTACTTCTTTAAAAATTTCAAAACAGATTCCATCGGAAAGTTGAACATCTAAAAAGATTATGTCTGGATGTTTATTATTACTTAGCCATGTTACTGCTTTTTTTATAGACCTTATTGAAGCTATAATTTCAATATTATGAGCAAATAATAATCTTTCTAGTCTTCTTAAAGAAGGTAATTCATCCTCTATTATTAATGCTCTCATACTAAATTGATAATAATGGTAACTCTATAGTATAAATACCTTCTGTTTTTTGTATTATAACCTCTCGGTCAGAAAAATAACTATACCTACTTTTTATATTATTAACTCCATTACCACTTTCTTTTTGATTTATTAGTTTTTGGTTTATGTTATTTTGGATAGTTAAATAATCAGTATTTACATTTATATTGATATTTACAGGATTATCTCTACTTACTTCATTATGTTTAATGACATTTTCTAGTATTTGTTGCAATGAGTTAGATAAAATATACTTTTCTTGGTTTTCTTCTGGAATATCTATTGTAAAATATATTCCTTCTTCGAAGCGCATTTTAATAAGTTCAACATAATCCTTTGCAAAACTCAGTTCGTCTTTTAATTTAACTACATCATTTTTTTCATTATCAAGAAAATATCTATAAACATTAGCTAATTTTTGAGAAAAATTAATTGCTCTTTTAGGGTTTTCCTCTATTAACCCAGTTAGTACGCTTATATTATTGAATAAAAAATGTGGACTTAATTGTTTTTTTAATTGCTGATAATTCAACTGTAGAGTTAATGATTGTTCCTTTAACTTTTTCTTCTCTTGCTTATGTAATAAACTCAAAAAATATAAGTGAGTTAAAATTAATACATATGTATAAAAAGGTGCAAATAATATAATTGTTGCTATAATAGGTCTAATAAAACTTTTAAACTTATCTATATAATTTTCATCATAAACATAGAAACTATCTCTTGTTAAAAAGATAAGAGCTGGCATTATAATATTAACACTCAAATATAAAGTGACAATCAGAAAATTTCTGTAAGTTGCTGTATATTTAGTATATACATAATTATTAAAATGAATGGTAAATAGCGCTATTATAAGTCCTAAGGGAAAAAGCTTATACCATACAGGGATTAAATTAAAACTTGATGAAGAACCAAAATAAATATAAACCGAGTAAATAATAGCGCCAGATAAAGGAATGAGTACTATTCTCTTTAATGAATATTTAACTGAAACTTTACTTTTTTCCTTGCTAAAAAAACTTTTTTCACTGATTACTAGCTGTAGTAAAGAATATAATACGCTAATAAAAAAAGCAATAGCGCCATTAAAAATACTTTTGATTCCAAAGACCTTAAGCCAAGTGTTATCTATAACCTTAATAAGTAGATATGTAATCAGAAAAGTTGATAAGGCAGCTATCGTTATCGTCTTTAATTTTTGCTCTCTTTTAAAATAAAATGATGTTAAAAATATAGGAACAAAAAGAATAACTACACTTACAGGTAAAATGTGCAGAAAATCTTGTTTTGTAAAATTATTTGTTAAATATAATGTTGTAAAACTTAGAAAATGGATTCCTATAACAATAGTTGTAGCTTCTATAAATACTTGTAGTAATTTATTCATACTTCTTTTAAATTTTAAGCTAAAATGAAGTAGAATTAACTAAAATAAAAATCAATCATATTGAGTCGTTACTTTTTACTATTGAATGGTTATTCTATCCAATTTTTAAAGTCTTTTACGCGATCTCTACTAACTATTATTTCTTGATCGTTGTATGAATTCAGTACAAGTTTAAGTCTGGAATTTGTATATGATATGATATCTTGTATCGCATTTATATGAACAATAAAAGTTCTGTTTACTCTAAAGAATTGTTCTGGATCTAATTGGTCGCTCCAATGTTCCAATGAATGGTCTATTAAATAATTTCTGTTTTCGCTAGTATGGATATACGTTGCTTTATTTTCTGAATAGAAGCATTCTATATTATCTGCATGAATAATTTTTATATGCTGACCAATCTTTATCGTAAATCGTTTTTTGTACTTTCTATCTATTGGATTGATTAACAATTTTCTTATTTCATTAATATTAACTTGTAAATCACTTTCCTCTGGACGTTGCTCTTTATATTTATTTACTGCAACTTTCAATTCATCTTCATCTATTGGTTTCAGTAAATAATCAATAGAATTCAATTTAAATGCTTTTAATGCATATTCATCATATGCAGTTGTAAAGATGATAGCAGATTTTACTGGAATTTCTTCAAAAATCTCAAAAGAAAGCCCATCTGATAATTGAATATCTAAGAAGATTAAATCTGGATGTGTATTTACCTGAAACCAATTCAACGCTTCTTCTACAGAGTGTAACATCGTGTTCACTTCTACACCTAATTGAGCTAGCATTCTATTTAATCTTCTTGCCGCAGGCTTCTCATCTTCTATAATAAGTACATTCATTTCTCTCTAACTATTTTATTTCTTTACTTATCCAAACTTGTTTTGAGTTGGTAATTTTATTTGGGTGGTTAATTTATAGTATTTGTTCTTAACGATTCAACATTTTGCGTTCTTTCTGTTTCTCTTTTTCCATTAACTCTTTAATTTTTCGGTCTTCCCAGTCTTTTGAAACAATATTACCAAACCCAAAAACTCCTAACCAGTGGAAAAACACTCCTATTCCCCAAAAGATCCAAGTTGAATAGACTCCAAAATTACCAATAGCTTTTGCAAAATTATTTCCATTATCGCTCATTATCCCTGCAATAATAATACTGCTGATCAAAATATTTACTACTATATACACTATAAAATGTACATAAAACCCTTTGATATTATCAACTCTCTTCTTCGCTTTTAAATAACGTTGTTCTTCTATATATTTATTTTCCATCTCTATATTCTTTATTTGATTTTTCCATTAACTCTATAATCTTTCTCTTCTCCCAATCTTTCCCTAAAAAGTTATCTCCAAATACTAAAAATGCATGTATTCCTATAGCTGCTCCCCAACCTAATACTACAAACCAAAACCATTGAAAATATGGTGCTGTAACTAAATTAACTGCAATAAGCAAAGGTGTATTTAGAATATAAAGCGCAAAATGAATATAAAAACCTTTTAATTCTTTCACCTTTCTTTTAGCATCTAAATAACGCTTTTCTTCTCTATAATTATCTTCCATTTCTTTGTTCCTTTTTTAATATTTCTTGTATTTTTTTCTCCTCCCAGTTTTTCCCAAGGAAGATTTTATATCCATCGAATGTTTGTAATGCATGTGACCCTAAACCTATTCCCCATCCAATCATCGTAAACCAGAACCAGTGAAACTGTGGTACTAATTTTAAATTAAGTAAAATTATAAATGGCATTACTATTACATACACTGCTAAATGTCTATAAAACTCTTTTATTTTCTGTACTTTATTTATCGCTTTCATATAGCGATCTTGTTCTATAAGTGTTGGTTTTGATTCCATTTGTCTAAAATCTATCTTTATCCATTAATTCTTTTATTTTCTTCTCTTCCCAATCTTTCCCTAAAAAGATACTGTAATTATATGCATCTAATCCATGGAATAGTACTCCAATTCCCCAACCTATGATTGGAAAATAAAACCAATGAAACTGTGGTGAAAATCGTAAGTTTATAAAGATGAAAACAGGAATAAAAATGATATATGTAACTAAGTTTTGATAAAACTCCTTCATTTTTTCTACGCGCTCTACAGCCTTTAAATAACTACTATTCTCGTAATTTTCTAATTTCTTCATGATATTTTGTGTTTTTAATAACAGTGGTAAACTCACTGTAAATGTTTTATGATTATTTTCTATTTGGACGCTCTGCTCTGAGATCAATCCATATCTATCTGCTATATTTTGTAATCCTACTTTGGTGCTTTTTCCTCCAATGGCTTCCTTTGGATTAATATTGTTGCTAATTTTTAAATACCCATCTTCCTCATAAATAGAAATTTTTAATGGCTTAGAAGATGAAACCACATTATGCTTCACTGCATTTTCTAATAATAGTTGTAAAGAAAGTGGCACTATTTTTAAATCATTATTACTTACCGTCGTAGGAATATTAAATTCTAATGCATCCTCAAAACGCATTTGTAATAATTCCATGTATGTTTTAGCAAATTGTAATTCTTCAGATAATGGAATTAGTTCCTTATTACGCTGTTCTAATACATATCTATATACTTTAGATAGCTTTGTGGTGAACTTCTCTGCTTGATACGGATTCTCTCCTATTAAAGAGGTTAATACATTTAAACTATTGAATAAGAAATGTGGATCTATCTGACTCTTTAATGTTTCAAACTTCGCTGTTTCTGTTTTCGCTACAATTTGTTGCTGAGTCGTTTCTCTGCTTAAGGAAGCTTTCCAGTTAATCATGAAACCGCGAGCATGAAAAAATGAAGCAACTCCTAAGGATAATATAATTGCAAAAAAGTGTCTGTAAATTAATTGTTCGGAAAAGAAAATAGTGACACTATTTCCAAAAATTAGAATATACATTATGTAATGTATTACTAAAACAGCTATTACTGTATAGATTACGGTTGCTATTATACCTGCCCAAACTCTTGTATTTGTTTGTGTAACCCAATCCCATTTTTTATTCAGTAATTCATTTACAATTCCATTTCCCATTCCAAGAGTAAACGAATACAATCCTGAAAATAAGAATACATAACTGGCACTTTTAAAGCTAAATGCTTGATTTATTAGTATAAAGATTATACCAAATAATAAAGTTATTTTTGTACAAACGATAAAATCGTTTTTCAGCTCGTCTCGCCAGTTTTTACTATTCATCTTGATACTTTTAGATGGTTATTTATAATCTGATTTCTAAAGATACATCTTTATCTTCAACCATGAATTTAGCATCACTATACCTAGGTGGTCCAAAGCTCATTACATTATTAGATGCTCCATAATCTTCTAATGGCATTCCGTTTGGTTGAAAATCCATAATTCCATTACTATTTTTATCATGGAAACAAGTAATTGCATATTCTCCAGTTGGTACATTTTTAAAAGTAATGGTACAAGTTCCTTTCTCTATTTTACTTTCTGCTACTTGAATCGGATTCTTTTTCATAAACGTTTCTTTATTATGCAATCCAAATTTAATCGTTCCTGCATCTGAAGAAGCATTCGGAACTGTAACAGTAATAGTTGTTGTTTCCTGCGCTAATGCACTTAGCATTGTTGTTAATGAAATTAATAATACAGCTAAAACTTTCATGATATTTTGTTTTTATGGTTAATTACACTGCAAAGATGCGTTAGCTTTATAGTTTTGGAAACTAATTGTTACCGAACTGTAATTTTTTCATGACGAATTGTATTCTTTACGTAAGTTTGCGATACTTTTGGAAAAATAGACCGTTGCATTATTTAGATATCAAACAAAAAACTTTCAACATCAATTTGTCTTTATTCTTCCCTCTATAAGTAGAATGATCTTGCATCTAAATTGTCAAATCCTTGTATTTTTTCAGAAATAAATTTTATGTATTGATTTTTTTTATACTTTAGCAGCATGCATACAAACAATAAGACAAATCAAATTTCTTTGCGACGCCGACGCCCCGTTCGACGTAGCTAGTATATTCTTACTTAAGGAGTATTCGAAATTTGGAATCATCTTATTAAACTCATAATGCAAACTTTTAATTCACTTTTTATAACATTAATTATCCTTATCTCAACTGATAAGAATATTTTCGTACGCCGCTTTTTCCCGCGCCCGTAAGGGCTACTCCAATCAATAGAACTTAGGTGAGTCCGGTTCTTCTCTCAACACTTTTTACACACATTTTTAATTAAAACATCAAAATAATGGACATCATTATTGCTGATATTTCACATATAATTTACGCTGAAGAAATTTGTAATACTATTGAAAATGCCGCCAAAGTAAGAGGCACTGGTATTGCAAAAAGACAGCCTGAATACATTATTAAGAAAATGGAACAAGGCAATGCAGTTATTGCTTTAAACAAGCAAAAATTTGCTGGATTCTGTTATATAGAATCTTGGAGTCATGGAAAATTTGTAGCTAATTCAGGATTAATAGTACATCCAGATTTTAGAGGCTTAGGATTATCTAAAAAGATTAAACAAAAGATTTTTGAGCATTCTAGAACAAAATTTCCAGAAGCAAAAATATTCAGTATCACAACTGGGTTAGCAGTTATGAAACTCAACAGTAACCTAGGCTATAAACCTGTTACTTTTTCAGAACTCACTACAGATCAAACGTTTTGGAATGGTTGTAAAACCTGTGTAAACTACGATGTCTTACAAAGAACCAATCAGAAAATGTGCTTGTGTACAGGAATGCTATACGATCCTGTTACAGAAGATAAAAAGCAACCCAAAAGGAGAATTATAAAAGAGAAAACTTTTACAAGATTAAAAAGTATAAAACAACATTTGTTCTTAAAAAAAGAGAAAAAATGAAAAAATTAGTTTTAGCATATAGCGGCGGATTAGATACTTCCTATTGTGCCGTGCATTTAACAAAAGATAAAAACTTTGAAGTGCATGCCGTTAGTGTAAATACAGGCGGATTTACAAAAGAAGAAATTACAACAATTGAACAGAAAGCGTATCAATTAGGCGTAAAAACCTATCATAATATAAACGCCATTGGTAATTATTATGAAAAGGTTATTAAATACTTGATTTTTGGAAATGTATTGAAGAATAATACCTATCCGCTTTCAGTAAGTGCCGAAAGAATTATTCAAGCGATAGAAATTATCAACTATGCGAAATCTATTGGTGCATCATACATTGCACATGGTAGTACTGGAGCTGGAAATGATCAAGTTCGTTTTGATTTAATTTTTAACACCCTTGCTCCAGAGATAGCAATTATTACTCCTATTAGAGATCAAAAATTAAGTAGACAAGAAGAAATAGACTATTTACAATCTCATGGTGTTGATTTAACTTGGAATAAAGCAAAATATTCTATCAATAAAGGACTATGGGGAACGAGTGTTGGTGGAGACGAAACATTGACCTCTCACCTATCGCTACCTGAAACCGCGTATCCTTCTCAATTAGAAGAAACTTCAGAAACAACTATAAAAATTACGTTTACACATGGTGAACCTGTAGCTTTAAATGATCATAAAGATACTCCTGAAGTACTTATAGAAAAACTCAATACCATTGCTTCTAAATATGCTATTGGAAGAGATATTCATGTAGGTGACACTATTTTAGGTATTAAAGGAAGAGTTGGCTTTGAAGCTGCTGCGGCTATTATTTTAATAAAAGCACATCATCTACTTGAAAAGCATACACTCACTAAATGGCAACTACAGCACAAAGACTATATCGCAAATTGGTATGGTACACATTTACATGAAGGTTTGTATTTAGATCCTGTAATGAGAGATTTAGAAGCAATGCTAGCAAGTAGTCAAAAACAAGTTAATGGAGAAGTTTATATTACTTTAAAACCATATCATTTTATACTCAATGGCATTCTATCTGAAAATGATTTACTGCAATCTAAATTTGGAAGTTATGGTGAAATGAACAATGCTTGGTCTGCCGAAGAAGCAAAAGGTTTCATTAACATTTATGGAAATCAAACAAAAATCTATCAAAACACAAACGGTTATGATTAAAGTAGGAATTATAGGGGGCGCAGGATACACTGCAGGCGAATTAATAAGAATTTTATTACACCATACACAAGTTACTATCGATTTTGTATTCAGTACATCCAATGCAGGAAATAAGATTAGTAGTATTCATCAAGATTTAGTAGGAACTACAACACAATCATTTACCAATAAAGTAAACCCAGATGTGGATGTTGTTTTTCTATGTCTAGGCCATGGAAATTCTGGTAAATTTCTTTCTAAACATCAGTTTTCTGTTACTACTAAAATTATCGATTTAAGTAATGAATTCAGATTGAGTGAAGACGATATATTCCAAGGAAAAAAGTTTGTATATGGATTGCCTGAAGTGAATATAACACAGATTAAAACTGCTAATTATATTGCAAATCCAGGTTGCTTTGCAACAGCTATTCAATTAGCAATTGCTCCGTTAGCACATCAACAATTAATTCAAGGAGATATTCATGTAAATGCCGTAACGGGTGCTACTGGCGCAGGGACAAACCTATCTAAAACGACTCATTTTACTTGGAGAGACAATAATTTCTCTTTTTACAAACCTTTTACACATCAGCATTTAGGAGAAATTAATCAAACAGTACAGCAATTGCAAAATGATTTTCATAACAACATTTTGTTCTTACCCAACAGGGGAAATTTCTCTCGTGGAATTTTTGCTACAATATATACTACTTATGAAGGAACTGAAGAGGAAGCTATTCAACTATTTAAAGACTTTTATAAAGATGCTACTTTTACGTTTGTAAGCGATCAGGCTTTACATCTGAAACAAGTAGTAAATACTAATAAATGTTTGATTCATGTACATAAACATGAAAATCAATTACTCATTACAAGTTGTATAGACAATTTGTTAAAAGGAGCATCTGGACAAGCAGTACAAAACATGAACCTAATATTCGGTTTTGAGGAAACGGAGGGATTACAATTAAAAGCTAATTTTTTCTAAAAAAGCACATCATGAAAATAGCCATTATAGGAACAGGAAACCTAGGAAAATCTATCGCAAAAGGATTGATTCAAAATCAAAATTTTGATCAATTATATCTAACAAAACGTAAAGTAAGTGAATTAGATGATTTACCTATTCAAGACAATGTACATATTACAAATAATAATGTTGAAGCAGTTAAACATTCAGACATTATCATTTTTGCTGTACAACCAAAGCAGCTAGAAGAAATATTACATGAAAGTAAAGCGTTTATAACTCCTAATCATACACTCATTTCAACAATAACTGGCTTTTCTATTGAGAAAATTTCAGCAATAGTGCAACTACCACTTACCATTATAAGAGCAATGCCAAATACGGCTATCGCTGTTGGAAAATCTATGACTTGTATTGCTGCTAATACAGATGATGATAAAAAGATTGGCATTGCAACGAGTATTTTCAATCAATTAGGAAATACACTTGTAATTCCAGAGAACCTAATGCAAGCTGCTACCGTAGTTTGTGCAAGTGGAATTGCCTTTTGGATGCGATTGATTAGAGCTTCTACGCAAGCTGCTATTCAGTTAGGATTTGATGCAAAAGAGGCACAAGAACTGGCTATGTTTACAAGTGAAGGCGCAGCTAGTTTATTAATTCAATCAGGAAATCATCCAGAACAAGAAATTGATAAAGTAACCACTCCTAAAGGCTGTACCATTGAAGGATTGAATGAAATGGAGCACAAAGGTTTGAGTTCCTCATTAATTCAAGGAATGGTTGCTTCTTTCCATAAAATTAACACCATTAAAAAAGAACAGATATGAGTTTATTTAATGTTTATCCACTATTCGATATTACTCCAGTAAAAGCAAAAGATGTATATGTGTACGATGCAAATGGTACTAAATACCTAGATTTATACGGAGGACATGCTGTAATTTCAATTGGGCATTCGCATCCAACCTATGTTCAAAATTTACAAACACAAATAGAAAACATTGGGTTTTATAGCAATTCTATTCAAAATCCTTTACAAGAAGAATTGGCTCAAAAAATAACAGCACTTTCTAATTGTAAATATTACGAACTCTTTTTGTGTAATTCTGGTGCAGAAGCCAATGAAAATGCTATTAAATTAGCTTCATTCCATACTCAAAAAAAGAAAATTGTTGCTTTTAAAAATGGTTTTCATGGACGAACTTCTGCGGCAGTAGCTGCAACTGACAATCCTAAAATTATTGCACCCGTAAACGCACAACAAGAAGTAGTGTTTATTGAATATGGAGATGTTGACACCTTAACTACCACACTTGCCCAAGGTGATGTTTGTGCTGTAATTACAGAAATCATTCAAGGTGTTGGTGGTTTAGAGGAAGCTACTACAGAGTTTTATCAAACAGTTTCCGCTCTATGCCAGAAATTTGGAGTACTATTTATTGCAGATGAAGTACAATCTGGTTTTGGTAGAACTGGAGATTTCTTTGCTTTTCAAAAGCATGACATAGAACCAGATATTATATCTATGGCTAAAGGTATGGGGAATGGTTTCCCAATTGGTGGCATCTTAATTCATCCTAAAATAAAAGCTTCTTATGGTTTATTAGGAACTACATTTGGAGGCAATCATTTAGCTTGTGTCGCATCACTTTCTGTATTAGAAGTGCTTCAAAAGGAACAGCTTTTAAAAAATGCTCAAATCATTTCTCAATATTTTACTGATACGATTGCTAAAATTCCTCAGGTAAAACAAGTAAAAGGTAGAGGGTTAATGCTAGGCTTAGAATTTGACTTTCCAATTGCTGAACTACGGAAAGAGTTGATCTACAAACATCATATTTTTACTGGAAGCTCCAAGAATCCAAATTTATTACGAATTCTACCTTCCTTAACAGTTCAAAAACAACATATAGATGTATTTATAAATGCATTAGTAAAAGTAGTAGAAGGCATTACTTCTAACTCAAAAGTTATTTAAATAAAATTAGAATCATACTAAACGTCTTAGTTATGAAAAAATATACAGCAATACATGATATACACGATTTCTCCCAAATCATAAATGAAGCATTGACTATTAAAAATGCTCCTTTTAACAACAAACATTTAGGTACTAATAAAACCTTAGTAATGCTTTTTTTCAATGCGAGTTTAAGAACCCGATTAAGCACTGAAAAAGCAGCTAAAAACTTAGGAATGGATGTTATTTGTATGCAAATTAACAATTCGTGGAATTTAGAATTTGAAGATGGAACAGTGATGAATTTAACGACTTCAGAACATATTAAAGAAGCTGCAAAAGTCATTGCGCAATATGCAGATATCATAGCCGTAAGAGCTTTTCCAAACTTAACTGATAAAAATCAGGATAATGCTGAAATTATTATCAATAGCTTTTCAAAATATGCCAATGTACCTGTAGTAAATTTAGAAAGTTCAACAGCACATCCTTTACAAGCATTAGCAGACGCCATTACCATTAATGAGTTCTCAAAAGCCTCAAAACCAAAAGTTGTGTTGTCTTGGGCACCACATCCAAAAGCTTTGCCACAATCGGTCGCAAACTCGTTTGTAACTGTGATGCAGCAATTACCGGTAGACTTTACTATTACGCATCCCAAAGGTTATGAACTCAACACAGATATTACAAAAGATGTAGTAATCAATTATAATCAGGTAGAAGCCTTAAAAAATGCAGATTTTGTATACGTAAAAAATTGGAGTGCTTACACCGATTATGGTAAAATTCTGTCTCAAGATACTAACTGGATGATTACACAAGACAAATTAGCTAAGGCCAAGTTTATGCATTGTTTACCAGTTAGAAGGAATGTAATTGTAGAAGATGCTGTACTAGATTCAGAAAATTCTTTGGTAATAGAGCAAGCCAATAACAGAACCTATGCAGCCCAAGTTATTCTTAAAAAAATACTTGAAAATTTAGATTGAAATCGAAATGAAAAGTTTAAAAATTATAAAAATTGGAGGAAACATTATCAATAATGACCTACTATTACAAGAGTTCTTAGATGATTTTGCTGCATTAGACACTCCTAAAATTTTAGTCCATGGCGGTGGGAAAGCTGCTTCTGAATTAACTCAGAAAATGGGTTTGAATCCTAAAATGATTCAAGGCAGACGCATTACAGATACTGAAACGCTAGATATTGTTACCATGGTATATGGTGGTAAAATCAATAAAAATATTGTTGCACAATTACAAGCTAGAAATTGTAATAGTATTGGTTTTTCTGGAGCAGATGGTAATAGTATTGTTGCAATGAAAAGACCTGTAACAGCTATAGATTATGGTTTTGCAGGAGATATCATACATGTAAATACCGATGTAGTAAATATACTTTTACAACATGATGTTACACCTGTTTTTTGCGCTATTACACACAACGAAAATGGACAATTATTAAATACAAATGCAGATACGATTGCGGCCGAATTAGCAATTGCCTTTTCTAAATTATACACTGTTTCACTCTATTACTGTTTTGAAAAAAATGGTGTTTTAAAAAGTGTTCATGACGATAATTCAGTTATTAAAAAAATTGATTTTACAGCATTTGAACAGCTAAAAAAGAATAAAATTATAAACGAAGGCATGCTCCCTAAAATACACAATTGCTTACAGGCAGTTGAAAAAGGAGTAACGACGGTTCACATTGGGAATAATAAAATGCCTTTTAACAACAATATAAAATGTACAACATTTCAACAATAATGACACAAAAAGAATTGACTTATAGTGCTATCGATTTACTCAAAAAACTGATTGAAATACCTTCATTTTCATCAGAAGAAGATACAACTGCAGAAGCTTTAGCCTATTGGTGTACTATTCATTCTATTGATTATCATAGGAATCAGAATAATATTTGGGCTGTAAATAAGTATTTTGATGAAAAGAAACCAACTATTCTTCTGAATTCACATCACGATACGGTGTATCCTAATAATGGTTATACTAAAGATCCATTTAAAGCTATTGTAGAAGATGGTAAACTCTACGGTTTAGGTAGTAATGACGCTGGTGGTTGCTTGGTTTCTTTATTAGCAACATTTACGCATTTCTATCATCAAGAAAATTTAAATTATAACTTAGTATTTGTAGGCTCTGCAGAAGAAGAAAGTAGCGGTCCAAATGGCTTGAACAGCATGTTAAGTATCATTCCTAAAATTGATGTAGCCATTGTTGGTGAACCTACACAAATGCAATTGGCGATTGCTGAAAAAGGCTTGATTGTTTTTGATGCAAAAGTTAACGGAACTCCAAGTCATGCAGCACATCCTAATAATGACAACCCAATTTATAATACGATTGAAGTATTGGAATGGTTTAAAAATTTCAAATTTGAAAAAACTTCGGACGTTCTTGGTGATGTAAAAATGACTGTAACACAAATCAATGCAGGAAAACAACACAATGCTGTACCGTCTTCTGTTGATTTAGTGGTAGATGTCAGAGTGAATGATCAATACACTAACAAAGAAATTGCAACGATACTTACTAAAGAAGCTCCTTGTGAAATGATGCCAAGAAGTTTACGATTAAATTCTTCTTCTATTGATAAAAATCATGAATTAGTACAAGCTGGAATTTCTTTAGGAAGAACTACTTATGGTTCTCCTACTCTTTCAGATCAATCTGTATTAAGTTGTCAATCAGTTAAACTGGGTCCAGGTGATAGCACTCGATCTCATACGGCAGATGAATTTATTTATCTAGATGAAATTAAAGAAGGAATAGATCTTTATATTAAAATATTGACACAAATTTTAAAGTGAGAGATATTATACAGTAACATGAAGATTCATGTATGAATAATTACGTCATTACGAAGTACTTCTTAAATGCATCCTGAATCACGTCGAAGGGTAATTGAAGGGAAGCTGAAGTAATCTTTCTTTTATTGAAAAGATTGCCACAAAAAATTCCATTGCATTTTATTTTTTTCGCAATGACGTATTTTTTATAAATGCAACATACAAATACAGATTAATTATGAAACTCTGGAAAAAACAATATGACATTGATAAAATCATTGAAGATTTTACCGTAGGAAACGATAGAGAAATAGATCTTTACATTGCAAAATATGATGTTATTGCTTCTAAAGCACATGCTAAAATGTTAGCTTCTACGGGAATTATTTCTACCGAAGAAGCTCAAAAATTACTTGTAGTGTTAGACGAATTATTACTAGAAATAGAAAACAACTCTTTTATTATTGAGTCCGATTTTGAAGACGTACATTCAAAAATAGAATTCGAACTTACTAAAAGACTTGGAGTAATTGGAAAGAAAATACATACGGCACGATCTAGAAATGATCAAGTTTTAGTTGCTTTACAATTATATTATAAAGATGAGATTCAATCTATTATCAAGTTAGTAAAAAACTTATTCGATACGTTAATTTCTTTAGCAGGACAATACAAAGAAAAACTCTTACCAGGATATACGCATTTACAAGTAGCCATGCCTTCTTCTTTTGGTTTGTGGTTTTCTGGATATGCTGAAACATTAATTGATGATATGGAGCTATTACATGCTATTTTAAAAATAGTAGATCAAAACCCTTTAGGTTCAGCTGCTGGTTATGGTAGCTCCTTCCCTATTGATAGAAAGTTTACTACAAAGGAACTTCAGTTCAATACTTTAAAATACAACGTAATTGCAGCCCAAATGGCAAGAGGTAAAAACGAACGTTTAATTACAAATTCTTTAGGAAATTTAGCTAATACTTTAGCAAAATTCTCTATGGATATTTGTTTGTACATGAGTCAGAATTTTGGTTTTATTTCTTTTCCAAATGAATTAACTACAGGTAGTAGTATTATGCCACATAAAAAGAATCCTGATGTTTTTGAATTGATTAGGGGAAAGTGTAATCAAATTCAGTCTGCACAAACAGAAATGCTTTTACTTGCGAATAATTTACCAAGTGGATATCACAGAGACTTTCAATTATTAAAAGAAACAACTATTAAAACTATTGAAAATAGTAAAACCGTACTTAACATTTTCAATTATAGTATACAACAAATCATTGTAAAAGATATTGATATTAATGATGAAAAATACAAGTATCTATTTACTGTAGATAATATTAATAATTTAGTAATAGGGGGAAAACCTTTTAGAGAAGCCTATCAACAAATTAGCACACAAATTGAAGAAGGAACATATGTCCCAGATACTTCTAAAAAGCACACACATATTGGAAGTATTCATAATTTATGCTTAAAAGAAATTGAAGCTAAGGCTGCTAAACTTTAGTTAAAGTTATGCTAACAATAATGTGCTTAATGCTTTAAAAATGTAATTTGTCGTAAATAAATGAAACTATATATGAAACGTACAATTACGCTCCTTTTTTTATTAACTCTTACAACAATTTTTAGTCAAAATTCATCTGTAACTCCTATAGATTTGGATTTTAAACAATTTTTAAACTGTAGGGATTTTACGGTTTCTACTGATGGAAACGAAGCCTATTTTACGGTTCAAAATCTAATAGAAAATCGTGCTGTAATTGTACGTACCAAAAAAGAAAACGGAAAATGGGCTGATTTTAAAATTGTATCTTTTACTGGTACACACAGAGATATAGAACCTTTCCTTTCTCCAGATAATTTACGCTTATATTTTTCCTCTAATAGACCTAGAGCTAATACGAAGTCTAACGATTTTGATATTTGGTATGTAGAACGTGCTACGACTAAGGATAAATGGTCTGAACCTATTAATCTTGGAAGTCCAGTAAATACCTCTTTTAATGAATTTTACCCTGCTGTAAGTGCGAATAATAATATGTATTATACCTCAGATCAATTTACTAAAACTCGTAAAGATGATATTCTTTTTGCGAAATGGAATGGAAAACAATACGATGCTCCTAGTCAATTGGCGACTACAGTTAATAGTAAAGGTTATGAGTTTAATGCATATATTTCTCCTGATGAAAGTTTTTTAATCTATTCTATTTATAAAGCAAAAGATGGATTTGGAAGTGGAGATTTATATATCAGTTTTAAAAACGATGCTGGTGCTTTTGAACAACGTAAAAATTTAGGAGCACAAATCAATTCTGACAAAATGGACTATTGTCCTTTTTACAATACAAAAACAAACACTTTATATTTTACTAGTAAACGAATTGATAACAATTATACACCTGTAAGCTCTTTAGCAGAATTTCAAGACTTTGTAAATAATTATGCTAATGGATTAAGCAAGATTTATAAAACAACTATAGATGTATCTGCTTTAAAAGAAATTAAATAGGTTACAATTAGGTTGGACACAATAAAAACTCAATCAAATGCAAATCAATAACATAAAAAGTTTATATCTATTAACTTTTATAGTTTTGGGAATTATTTGGATATCTACTTCTTCCTTTCAGCAAACTAATGAATTGACAAAAGAGCAAGCGATAGAACTAGCCGAACAGTTTATAATCGATAACGGATATACTAACTTATTTGCTAATAAAGTTAAACTGAGTTATGAATTATTAGATGATAGAAATAAAAATAAAGTTATTTCTCGTCGAAAAAACACACTACATAAAAAAGCATTTTGTATTTCAGAAAGAGACGATAGATGGGATGTTGGATTTTTATCAACTAGTATTGACTTGAATAAACTTGACTCAAAAAAACGTGAAACTAATTTACCAGGACGTGCAGTGATTGTTTTAAAAAATGGTAAAGGAATAAAAATTGCACACAAAACCCCTTTATTTTCATATTTTGAAAAACTTATTTAAATAAAATATTGTGTCTAACAATATGCAACCGTAATTAGAAGCTTTAAGCGAAACGGATTCGAATGAAATCGAATCCGTTTTGGAATTATATAGCTCCAATTAGTAAATATTTGATTGATACCTTTCTGAAGGTTTAAAACCTATTCTTAAACTTTTCAATTAAAAACACATTTGCAAATAACATTGTAAATGCATAACCTATGTCCTCAACTGGAATTGTTCCTAAACGAATTCCTAAGTTTTCACTATTATTATACCAAACGACAGGTTCTGGAAGTCCAGTACCAGTTAATATTCCATTTACTATAAAAAAGGGAATTAAAATGATTAAAAAAGCAATGTAAAACCTTCTTAAATAGTGTATTCCATAGAAAAAACCAACAAGTAAAATTCCTATTAGGAAACTGTAATTCACTGTTGTATATGCTTTTTCTGTGTTTAATAATAAAACTGGAATTAATATTATAATTACACTTATTGTAATTGCTATTGTTAGCTTTTCTGATAATAGTAAGTTAGGCTTAAAATATTCTAAAGAATAATGTATAAATACACTTGCATAGGGTATACAAAAGAAAAACATCCATTCTTCAATAGGCATTCCCAATACTAAAAATGGTAAATGATATTCTGGATTAAATCCCCAAACACCATTCTTCGTAAAAATGGCGTCCCATATTAAAAAAACAGTAGCTACAATTGTAAGCGATAATAAAACAGCTTTCCAATGTTTTATAAAACGCATATTCTTTTCAAAAGAATACAATAATGGAATACTAATTGAGCCTAAATTTAGAAGTAGATATAAATAAATCACTATGTAAGGTATTCTTTGAAGTATTTAAAAGGAACAAACAACATTCCAAAGCATTCTCCATCTTGCTTTCCCATTTTTTTATGATGAATTTTATGTGCTTTACGCAACCCTTTAAAATACCAATTATTCGTTTTATCAAACCACTTAAAACGTCTGTGAATTAATACATCATGTACTAAGAAATACGCTAATCCATAAAATAAGATTCCTAAACCAATAAAGAAAAGGAAGTTTAATTCAGGGCGAATTCCAAAGAAGAATAACAACATACTAGGGATAGCAAAAACAACAAAAAAAGCGTCATTTTTTTCAAATACATGTGGATATCCTGGCTGATGATGATCTTCGTGTAAATACCAACCAAAACCATGCATTACATACTTATGAGTTAACCAAGTAACTCCTTCCATTGTTATAAAAGTACCTAAAGTAACTAAAATGAAAATTACCATAATTTATTTTTTAAACTCATCCGAATAAGTTATTAAAGCAATTAAAATACTTCTTGAATACCTAATTCGGTATGACAAATATCATTAAATTAAGTTTAATTTATATTTAACATAACTCCTCGCCAACAAGTTGATTTTCATTGGATTTGAAATTCTAATTCTAGTATCCATAATTTTAGAAGAAGGTGTAGCACTCAATTTTTTCAATAGTTTTCTATAATATCTATACGCCATATATACGCCAAACTTTGCTTCAACTGGAAGTTGTAAAATTCCATTTTTAAAAGCATACTCGAAATCTGCTTCTATTTCCTTAATAATGGTCTCTTTCGACTTTGCATCTAATTGTTTTAAGTTAACGTTTGGAAAATATGAACGATTTAGTAATTCTACATCATCTTTTAAATCTCTTAAGAAATTTACTTTTTGAAAAGCCGATCCTAAACGCATTGCTGGGGCTTTCAATTTATTATACTTTTCTTCATCCCCTTTTACAAATACTTTTAAGCACATTAAGCCAACTACATCTGCAGATCCATAAATATATTCGTTGTACTCTTCTTGAGTTTTGTATTCTGTTTTATATAAATCAGCTCGCATACTTTTTAAAAAAGCTTGTACCAAATCATCTGTAATATTGTATTTATTTACCGTATGTATAAATGAATTCAAAATTGGATTCAAACTGATTCCTTGATGTTTAGATAAGTAATAATCTTTTTCAAACTTATTCAACAATCCTTCTTTATCATATTCATGAAAAGTATCTACAATCTCATCTGCGAAACGTACAAAACCATAAATATTATAAATGTGTTCTCGAATAGATGGAGACAACATTCGTGTTGCCAATGAAAAAGATGTACTGTAACTATTGGTTACTAGTTTACTACATTTAAAAGATACGTTATCAAAGATATTTTTCATAAAAGGCTAGTTTTAAGGATTAAGTCTGAAGCTATTTTGCCCGAAATTAATGATGGAGGCACACCCGGTCCTGGAACCGTTAATTGTCCTGTGAAATATAAATTTTTAACTTTTTTGCTTTTTATTTTAGGCCTTAAAAAGGCTGTTTGTGTTAGAATATTAGCTAAACCGTACGCATTTCCTTTAAAAGAGTTATAATCTTCTATAAAATCATTCACACAATAACTCTTCTTAAAGATAATATTTTCTTTAACATTTTGACCTGTTAATTTTTCTAATCGCTCTATTATAATGTTGAAATACTTTTCTCTTAAAGTTTCAGTATCTTCTAATCCAGGTGCTAACGGAATTAAAAATGTTGCAGCTTCTTTTCCATCTGGAGCAAAGCTATCATCAGTAATACTTGGGAAACTTGCATAGAAAAGTGGTTTTTCAGGCCATTCTATAGTGTCATATATCGATTTCGCATGAACATCGAAATCTGTATCGAAAAATAATGTATGATGCTCTACGTTTTTTAATTTCTTATCGAAACCAACGTAAAATAGTAACGACGACGGAGCAAAAACTCTTTTATTCCAATAATTTTCTGAATACTGCCTCAAATTTGGAGCTAACAGTGTTTCTGTATGTGCATAATCTGCACCACTCAATACTAAGCTTGTTTTTATATGTTCTCCATTTACAACTATTTCAGAAACCTTATTATTCGCATCCGTTACAATTTGTTCAACAGCTGCATTTGTAATAAAGTTTACACCAAGTTGTTTTGCTAGATTTACCATGGCTTCAATTACCATATACATGCCTCCTTTTGGATGCCATGTTCCTAACCCAAAATCTGCATAATTCATAAAGTTGTAAAATGCAGGTGTATTACTTGGTTTAGCTCCTAAAAACAATACCGGAAACTCCAATACTTGAATTAATTTGCTACTTTTTATATGTTTTCTTACTTGTTTTCTAATAGTAGAAAAGAATTGTCCTACTCTAACAGCTGTTTGTGGTGTAACTAATTCTAAAGGCGAAACACCAGGCCTGTATACAATGTCTTGTACAGCAATTTTATAGTTATCTCCTGCTTCTTTAATAAACTTTCTTAGGTGCTTAGAACTTCCTGGTTCTTCAGCTTCAAAAACTTCACAAATCTCTTCGAAACTTCCTGGAATTATAATACTATCGTCTTCTCCAAAATATACTTGATAAGCAGGAGTTAATTTTTCTAATTGATAATAATCTGAAGGTTTTCTTCCAAAATCGGCAAAAAATTTCTCGAAAACATCTGGCATCCAATACCAAGTTGGTCCAATATCAAAAGTAAATCCTTCATTTTTATATTGACGCGCTCTTCCTCCAAGCGTGTCATTTTTTTCAAATACAGTTACATCATAACCAGCTTTAGCCATGTATGCTGCTGCTGCTAATGATGAAAAACCTGAACCGATTATAGAAATTTGTTTCTTCAAACTTTTATTTTTTACATTATAAAAGTAGGAAAAAATATCGTTTGTTTAACTATTTTAATAAAATTTTAAACAAAAAAATTTAAAAATTATCAAGCATCTCAATTACAGAAGGATATGTAACAATATTTGAATCGTAATTTAACTCCGAAGCTTCCATAGCTCTTTTACCAACCGCTATCAATTTATGATCTGTACCTTTTAATATTGAATCGATTTCATCAAAATATCCATGCACTTTATCATCATACGGCTGCACCGTCATAGAAGTTACAAAACAGACTTTTAATTCGCCTTCAAAAAAGTAATTCAAATTATTTAAAGGTAAACTTTGTCCTAAGTAAATAGTTTGACAACCTCTCAGTACTAACTCGTAATTTAAATACATTAAACCAATCTCATGAATTTCTCCATCTGGTAAAAACAATACATAAGTATAGTCTGTATTGGTAGCAGCATATTCTAACTTTTCTGTATTCAATTGAATTTTTTGAATAATTAAATTAGAAATGAAATGCTCATGTGCCGGCATTAATGTATTTGTTTGCCACAATAAACCTATATGATTTAAAAATGGTAGAAAGACTTCTTTAAATATTTGTCTGAATGTCTTTTTATGAAGTAATTTATTGTAGGTATTGTTGAAAAGTACTTTGTCAAACTGAAACATTGACATTTTAAAAGCATTGATTGCCTCATCGTTAACTGCAAATTTAAAAGCCAATTCTCTAGCATTGGTTAAAATTTGCTCACTCGACATTTGAGCTATCTTAGAGATTTTAAAATTGTGTTTGTTTAAAAGCGCTACGTTTAATAGCTTTAATAGGCTCTCTGCAGAATAATAGCGTATGTTCGTTTCAGTTCTATTGGGTTGCAATAGGTTATAACGCTTCTCCCAAATACGAATAGTATGTGCCTTAATGCCTGAAATATTTTCAAGGTCTTTTATGGTAAATACTGTTTTTATATTGTTCAACGTTAATTCTTTTTTATTAAACAAATATACAAAAATAATGGCTTTAATTAAATTTTAGTTATAATTGCTGTAACATTTTATATATTCGGCCTACTTATATTAAAACTAACCTAAGGAAATTGTGCAAGAAAGTCTTGAAGACAAGTTTTTGAGTGACTTTGAATCTAATCAAAATATTGTTCATAAAATTTGTAGGATATACACTACTAATAAAAATGATCATAATGATTTATTTCAGGAAATAACGATACAGGTTTGGAAGAATTATTCCAAATTTAGAGGAGATGCAAAATTTAGTACATGGATGTACCGTGTAGCATTAAATACAGCAATTTCTCTATACAGAAAATCAACAAAAGCTGTAAGGACTCAAGATATTTCAGACGTAGCATACAAGATTAAATCTGTTGAGTACGATGATACAGAAGAACTGCAATTAAAAGCACTATACAAAGCAGTACAAAGATTAAATGATATTGACAAAGCTTTGGTTTTTCTGTATTTAGAAGACAAATCGTATAGAGAGATATCTGACACCTTAGGAATTAGTGAAGTAAATGCTCGTGTTAAGATGAACAGAGCAAAAGATAAATTAAAGAAAATACTTAACCCATAAGTAGGAATGGACGTTTTAGACAAATACAAAAAGGCTTGGGAAAATCAACCAGAAGATGAACAAAAAGTATCTAAAGTTGATATTTATAGAATGACAAAATTAAAATCTTCTTCAATTATAAAGTGGATTTTCATCATAGGAATTTTAGAGTTTGCTTTTTGGGGGATTTTAAATATCATGGTTTCAAACACCAAATACATGGATGTATATGAGGATTTGAACATGCTAACATTACTAAATTATACTTACTACATTAATTTAGCTGTTGTTGTTATTTTCCTATACCTGTTTTATAAGAACTATACTTCTATAAGCACCACAGACAATACTAAGAGTCTTATGGAAAAAATATTAAAGACTCGAAAAACAGTTAAGTATTATATGTACTACAATATTATAGGTGGTATTTTATTAATGATTATCTTCAATATTTTAATTATTAATACACCTAATGGTGTTGAAACAGTACTTTCTACCAAAAAAATTGGGATTACAGATCATTCTAAACTGGTCTCTATTTATTTAATTTCACAAGCATTTGTTGTAGGATTTATGATTGCCTTTTTATTTGTTTTCTATTATTTGTTATATGGAATTTTATTAAGAAGATTAAAGAAAAACTACAAAGAACTAGCTAAATTAGATGCCTAATGCAAAGATACTTCGTTCTTACTTTATTATTTCTAAGTTATTTTTCATTTTCTCAAGATAATGACGAGAATGGATTTTGGGATAATGTAAGATACGGAGGTGGTTTAGGTGTTTCTTTTGGAAATAACACTACAAATATTGCTGTTTTGCCTTCTGCTATTTATGATTTTAACGATCAATTTTCTTTAGGTGTCAATCTAGGTTATCAGTACGCTAAAAGAAATGATATATCTTCAAACGTATATAGCGGTGGAATTTTATCTTTATTCAACCCAATCCCTGAAATTCAACTCTCAGCTGAATTTGAACAATTATTTGTTAATAGTACTTTTAATGATATAAAAGATAGTTACAATTATCCCGCGTTGTATATTGGAAGTGCTTATCGTGTAAACGAGTATTTTACTGTTGGAATTCGTTACGATGTTTTATACAATAGCAATCAAACTATTTATGCTTCTGCCTTCTCTCCTATTGTGCGAGTTTTCTTTTAAAAATTAGTAAACGCTTCTAATAATTTTTCATGCATCGCTTGTGTATAATCCAAATGCGTAACAATACGTATTTTACCCTCTCCCATTGGCGTTAACAAAATACCTTTACTTTTCATTGTATCAATAAAATCCGCTGGATTTAAATGATCTTCTACATAGAAAATTATAATATTTGTATCTATAGGTTCTACTTTTTTCACATAAGAAGCTTGTTCTAAAACCTTACCTATTTCTTTAGCTCTCTTATGATCTTCAGCTAAGCGATCTACATGATTATCTAGCGCATAAATTCCTGCAGCAGCTAAATATCCAGCTTGTCGCATCGCTCCTCCAAACAATTTTCGAATACGTAAAGCTTTTTCTATATGCTCCTTGCTTCCAATTAATACAGAACCAATTGGAGCTCCTAGTCCTTTTGATAAACAAATTGAAATAGTATCGAATAATTCTCCGTATTGTTTTGTTGTTTCATTTTTTTCAACCAATGCATTGAATAATCTTGCTCCATCTAAATGATATCCTAAATTAAATCCTCTAGTTACTCTTTCTATCTTTTGTAATTCTTCAAAATCCCAACAAGCTCCTCCTCCTTTATTTGTCGTATTTTCAATACATACCAATCTAGAATACGCTACATGAATATCTGATCTTCCTTCCGCAGCATATTGTAATTGGTCTGCAGTAAACATTCCTCTATCTCCATCAATTAACTTACAAGAAACACCTGCGTTAAAGGCTGCCCCTCCACCTTCATAATTATATACGTGCGCCCATTTATCGCAAAATAATTTGTCTCCAGGTTGTGTATGTAATTTTATAGCTGCTTGATTTGCCATGGTTCCAGAAGGAAAAAATAATGCGTCTTCCATTCCAAACATATCCGCTACTTTTTCCTGTAATAAATTTACTGTTGGATCTCCTTTAAAAACATCATCTCCCACTTTTGCCGTCATCATAGCATTCAACATTCCTTCCGTAGGTTTTGTAACAGTATCACTTATTAAATTTATTTCCATTTTTAAGTATGTTTTTAAAGTGTATTTTTGCAAATATGATTACACATGAACAGCTAAAAAATATCGCTGAACGCGTTGCCAAGTTAAAAGGTTATTTAGAAATTGACAAGAAATTAATTGAAATTTCTAATGAGGAAGAAAAGACCGCTAATCCTGATTTTTGGAACAATCCTAAAGAAGCTGAGGCTTTAATGAAATCGTTGCGTTTTAAGAAGAAATGGGTAGACGATTATAACGAGATTCTTTCTTTAAGTGAGGATTTAAATGTTTTGTATGATTTTTATAAAGAAGGCGACGTTGAAGAAGATGAAATTACTGAGCAATTCGAAAAAACTAGTAGTTTTTTAGAAGATATTGAGTTTAAAAATATGCTTTCTGAAGAAGGTGATAGTTTAAGTGCTGTAATTCAAATTACTGCTGGTGCTGGTGGTACAGAAAGTTGTGATTGGACAGAAATGTTAACGCGTATGTATACCATGTGGGCAGAGAAACAAGGTTTTAAAGTAAAAACTTTAAACTTGCAAGAAGGCGATGTAGCTGGGATAAAAACAATTACTTTAGAATTAGAAGGTGATTATGCTTTTGGTTGGTTAAAAGGTGAAAACGGTGTGCATAGATTGGTACGAATTTCTCCTTTTGATAGCAATGCTAAGCGTCATACTTCTTTCTCTTCTGTGTATGTGTACCCTGTAGCTGATGATTCTATTGAAATTGAAATCAATCCTGCAGATATTGAAATTACTACTGCTCGTTCTAGTGGAGCTGGTGGTCAAAATGTAAACAAGGTTGAAACAAAGGTTCAATTACATCATAAACCAACTGGGATTCAAATTCAATGTTCCAACTCTCGTTCACAACACGATAATAGAGCTACAGCTTTACAAATGTTAAAATCACAGTTATATGAAATTGAACTACAAAAGCGTCAGGCAGCCAGAGCAGATATTGAAGCTAATAAATTAAAGAATGAATGGGGAAGTCAGATTCGTAATTATGTAATGCATCCTTATAAACTTGTGAAAGATGTAAGAACAGCGCATGAGACTGGAAATGTAGATGCTGTTATGGATGGAAATATTAACCCGTTTTTAAAGTCGTATTTAATGACTATGGGGCAGAAAGAGAGTGAGAAGTGAGAAGTGAGAAGTGAGAAGTGAGAAGTGAGAAGTGAGAAGTGAGAAGTGGATAATAGTTAAAAAATTGAAAGTTGAAAGCTTTTAGCGTGTTATCAACAAAATAAATAATATAAAAAATAACAAAGAATGATTACAATTTATCATAACCCAAGATGTTCTAAATCGAGACAAGGTCTTACTATTTTAGAAGAAAGTGGAAAAGAGTTTGAAATTGTGAAATATTTAGATACTCCTTTAACTGAAAAAGAACTTGGTGCTATTATCAAACTACTTAATATCAAACCTATTGAATTGGTGAGGAAAAATGAGAAGATTTGGAAAGATGAATTTAAGGGTAAAGAACTGACAGATGCTGAAATTATAAAAGCTATGGTTGAAAACCCTAAATTAATTGAACGACCTATAGTCGTAAATAATACAAAAGCTGTCGTTGGTAGACCTCCAGAAAGTATTAACGATATTATATAATAAAAAATAAGCTCGCCAATGGCGAGCTTATTTTTTTACTTTCTCTTTACAACATAAGTGTAACCATTTTCTTCTTCGGCTGTAAAACTATTAAAGTCATCGCTAAAAATTATTTTTTGAATACTTGTTGACTCTATATCTAGAACTTTAGTTTTTATTTCATACTCCCCATTTCCTTTATTACTCCACGTTCCTAGATCAATTTCTCCATCGCTAATACATTCTCCATCTACAAGTTGATATAGATTTAATGTATATATTGAATCTTCTCCATAAGTTACTGTTCCTTTTTGTTCACAAAGAGTTAACTCAATTCCTTCTTCTGAAAAAAGGTGCCAAGTTCCAATAATAGGATCTTGATCTTGTATTTCATTCTCTTCTAAATTCTTACTACAAGCGCTAAAACACAATTGTACTAATAATATAATTCCAACAACTTTTATATTTCTCATCATTTAATTTTTAATTTTTAATTTTCATACGCCTATACTACCTATTTCCTCTTTGCAACGTATATGTAACCGTCTTCTCCTCCGGCTGTAAAGCTATTAAAGTCATTACTGAAAGTATATTCTGTAGCCCATACTCTTGTTTCGTTGTTACCGTCTTTATACTGTATTTCGTAAACTCCATTTCCTTTATTTCTCCATGTTCCTGTAATTGTTCCTCCATCGTTAACACAATTTCCATCTATAACTTGATATGGAACTACCGTAAATGTTAAGTCTTCATTATACGTTGATATTGTTTTTTGTTCGCAAGGAACTAACTCTACTCCGTCTGCTGAAAAATTATACCAAGCTCCAATTATAGGATCTTTATCTTGTATTTCACTCTCTTCTGAATTCTTACTACAAGCGCTAAAACACAATTGTATTAATAATATAATTCCAACAATTTTTACATTTTTCATCATTTGATTTTTATGATTTTTAATTTTCATACATCTATTTTATTTATTTTACTATTCTTCTTTTAAATAAGACCACAGCAAATTTCAGTGATACTACTCGGTGAAACAATCTATAATTCATAAACGCAGCTTGTGAATTCGTAAACGCTTTTATAAAAACATTTATACTATTTGAATAATCTATTATCATTCATAACAAAAAATCTATAGCATCTTTTTAACTTTTTAACACTTATTAACAGTAAAAGTGAAATTACAGACTCACTTTCACTGTATATTCGTTATTCACTTAAACCTATAACTATGAAAAAAATTTTAAGTCTCTTAACACTAACCTTTTTGTTTATCCAAGTAGCTTATTCCCAAAAAGCTATGGATATACCAAATGATCCCTCTGTAAAAATTGGAAAATTATCCAATGGTCTTACCTACTATGTAAAGCAAAACCCAAAGCCAGCAAATAAAGTAGAATTACGTTTGGCTATTAATGCTGGTTCAATTCTAGAGGATGAAGATCAATTAGGATTAGCTCACTTTATGGAACACATGAATTTCAATGGTACAAAAAACTTTAAGAAAAATGAATTGGTAGATTATCTACAATCTATCGGTGTTAAGTTTGGTGCACATTTAAATGCATATACTGGTTTCGATCAAACAGTATATATTTTACCTATTCCTAGTGATGATGAAGCCAAATTAGAAAAAGGTTTTCAAATACTAGAAGATTGGGCACATGGTGCTTTATTAGAAGGAAAAGATATCGACGAAGAACGTGGTGTTGTTCTAGAAGAATATCGTTCTCGTAGAGATGCAAATTCTCGTATGATGGAAAAATATCTTGACAAAGTTGCTTATGGTTCTAAATATGCAAAGCGCCTTCCAATTGGTACAAAAGAGAATTTAGAAAACTTTAAACATGAAAGTATTCGCAGATTCCATAAAGATTGGTATCGTCCAGATTTGATGGCTGTAATAGCTGTTGGTGATGTAGATGTTGCTACTTTAGAACAAAAAGTAAAAGAACATTTCGGTAAAATTCCTGCTGCAAAGAACCCTAGAAAACGTGAGAATTTTACATTAAAAAATCATGACGAAACTTTTATTGCTATTGAAGCAGATAAAGAAGCTCCTTTTTCTAATGTTCGTTTAATGTATAAAGACTCTGAAGACTCAAAACCGAATTCAACAGTTACTGATTATAGAAATTCATTAATCAATTCTTTATTTGATCAAATGATTAATAATCGTTTTGAAGAATTAGCTAATAGTGAAAAACCACCTTTTGTATATGGATATAGCTATTATGGCGGAACCTATGCTAAAAACAGAAAAGCATTTCAATCTGTAGCTAGTACAAGTGCTGATGGACAATTAAAAGGATTGGAAGCTTTATTAACAGAAAATGAGCGTGTAAAGAGATACGGATTTCAACAAGGCGAACTAGAAAGAGCTAAGAAAAATTTGATTTCTCGTATGGAAAAAACTTTTAAGGATAAAGATAAAAGAGAATCGAGCCGAATTGTAGGACAATTGGTTTCTGGCTACTTAGGTAATCGTCCAGTTCCTAGTGTAGAATGGCAATACAAAGCCTACCTAAAATTATTACCAACTATTAACCTTGAGGAAGTTAATAAGTTAATCAACAATTTCTTACATGATAATAATAGAGTTGTTGTAATTACAGGACCTAAAAAGGTTGTTACTGAAGCACAAGTAACAAAAGCTTTAAATGACGTAAAAACGAAAGATTTAAAGCCTTATGAAGATAAGGTAGTTGCTTCTTCTTTAATGAAAAAAATGCCAACACCTGGTACAGTAGTTAAAGTAACTAAAAACGATAAATTAGGAACTAAAACTCTGATATTAAGCAATGGTGCTAAAGTAACTTATAAAAAGACAGATTTTAAAAACGATGAAGTTTTATTTTCTGCATTTAGTTATGGTGGTACTTCTTTATATAGTGATGCAGAATTACAGGCAACATCTTTTGCTAATAGAGGTTTATCTGAAGCTGGTTTAAATGGCTTTGGATTAAATGATATGAATAAAATAATGTCTGGAAAAATTGTACGTGTAAATCCATACATTAGAGGGCTAAGTGAAGGATTTTCTGGATCTGCTGCTCCAAAATATCTAGAAGATCTTTTCCAAATGGTGTACTTATATTTTACAGCATTAAATAAAGATGAAAAAGCTTTTAACTCGTTTGTTAACAAGCAAAAAAGCTTTTTAGGAAACTTAATGGCTAGTCCAAACTTCTTCTTCCAAAAAGAAATGAGTGATTTTACCAATGCAGGAAATCCTCGTTATACAGGTTTTCCTTCTGCAGAAAAGTATGAAAAAACTGATTATAACTTAGCTTATAAAAAATACCAAGAACGTTTTGCAGATGCTGGAGATTTTAATTTTTATTTCGTTGGTAATATCGACGAGGCTAAACTAACTGAATTTGCTACAACATATATTGCTAGTTTACCTGGTAAAAACTCGAATGAATCTTATAAAGTAAGTACTTTCCGTCCTTTATCTGGAATGCATAAAAAAGTAGTTGAAAAAGGAAAAGATCCTAAAAGTATGGTAAGAATAATTTACCAAGGCGAAGCAGACTATAATGATAAAGATGCTTTGGCTTTTGACTTTATAGGTGAAGTAGTAGGAATTAAATTAACAGAAAAGTTACGTGAAAAAGAAAGTGGAGTTTATTCTGCCGGAGCTCGTAGTGGCATGCGTAAAATTCCTTATGGGAGTTATAGTTTTTCTATTAGTTTTCCTTGTGCACCAGAAAATGTTGAAAAGTTAAAGAATATTTCTGTTGAAGAAGTAAATAATTTAATTAAAAACGGGCCTTCAGAAGAAGATTTAGCGAAAGCTAAAAAAGCAATGATTAACGATCATAAAGAAGACGTAAAGAAAAATAGGTTTTGGTTAAATACAATCCAAGGAATTGATTATGCTAAAGATAATGCAGATGATGTATTTACTTTTGAAGAAAGAGTAAATGCAATTACAACTAAAGATGTTCAAAAACTAGCGAAAAAGTACCTTTCTAAAGGACATATTTTAGGAATTTTAAATCCAGAGAAATAAGAATAACTATTTTTATAAAAATTAAAAGCTCGCCAATGGCGAGCTTTTTTACCTTCTCTTAGCGAGATATGTATATCCATTTTCTCTTTCTGATGTAAAACTATTATAGTCATTACTAAAAGTTAATTTTTCTATCCTTACCTTTTCCATACCATTTACTCCTGCTCTTATTTCATATACTCCATTTCCCACATTTTTCCATTTTCCAAAGTTAATTTCCCCATCACTAACACACGATCGATCTAGAAGTTGATATGTAGTAACTGAATAACTTAAATCTTCCTTATACGTTATTGTTCCTTCTTGTTCACAAGAAGTTAGCTCAATTCCATCTACCGAAAAAACATACCATTCTCCAATTATAGAATCTTGATCTTGTATTTCATTCTCTTCAGAATTCTTATTACAAGCACTAAAACATAATTGTAATAACAATAAAACTCCTAAAATTTTTACATTTTTCATCATTTGATTTTTAATTTTCATACGTCTATTTCATTTATTCTGCTTATTCCTCTTTTTAAAGAAGGTCACAGCAAATCTCTGTGATACTACTCAATGAAACAACCTGTAATTCATGAACGTAGCTTGTCAATTCACGAACGCCTTTGTAAAAAAATAATTGACGTAAAAAAGCTCGGAAAAATATTTCCGAGCTTTTATTTCTATAATATCATATAAACTATCTTACTATAGCGTTTTATACATTTTTTAAATTAGCTTTTAGCAACATATTTAAAGACACTTACTAAGTATGTCTGTTAGCTATAGTATATTAGTTTAAAGTAAATATTATACATTTTAAGACGTTAAGCAATCTTAAATTCATAAACGTATGTTCTAAATTCGTGAACGTTTCTTTATTATTATGAGATAAAGAAGAAGTTCTGCAAAAATTATAAAATTATGCATCCTTTATAATAAATGAAACAAAACTATGATAGATAGACCTATTGAAAATATAAAAAAATAGCTTGGAAATATTTTCCGAGCTATCATCATATTAAGTATATATCGATTTTTAAGTTCTATATTAATTTCACGGATTGCAAATCCGCACTATCGGATAAATTTTAACTATATTCTTAAATAAAACAATACCTAATTCATAAACATATGTTCTTAATTCACTTACGTTTTTATAAAAACAATAGGCATAAAAAAGCTCGAAAATAATTTCCGAGCTATCTTCTTTAAGTATGTATTGATTTTTAAATTCTATATTAATCACGGATTGCAAATTCTTGTTATCTAGAGGAGAAAAGTATAATTATTCTCACTTTATTCTCTCTTTTAATAACATTCTTTTATTTATCGACTTGATATAATAATTCATACCCTCCTTCTAAATTTGCATGTACACCAAAAATAGCTATTAAAGATGCTCCAAGTGACCAACTCCTAGTTGTCGTAGTTACAGGAGAATCTTTAGTATAATTAGTCTTTATTGTTCCATAAACTGGAAAAGATAATTCTTCACTATTTAAATGACTAATTCCTCTTAATGCCCCTCCTAGGATTCTTTCAGATCTAAAACTACTATTCTCATACTCAAAAGCTCCTCCGACTACTCCAAATCCTATTCCCAATCCTGAAGTATTACTATATTTAGAATTAAGATATCCCCCTCCTGATAAATCTCCTAATGAATCATATATATACGAATCATTGAATCCATTTTTAGAGTTCAACTCTAAATTTGCATCAAAAATATTTGTAACATCATATTTAGGAGTAAGGTCAATTTGAACACCAAAAAACTTCAAAGATAAACCTGCTTGAAGTCCATGATCTAACTTTAGATTTACCTTTCCATATAATTTTATTGGATTACTGTAAAATTGTTGAGTTATAAACCCTCCTAGTTCGTTTTTATCCAAATCACCTTCTAAATAAGTAGTTTTATGTACATAAAACTCGTCTCTTTTTTTATTAAAAGAAACACCATCACCACCTATTAAAATGTTAACAATATTAGCCCACCATTTCTTTTTAAAACCTCCATCAGGATCTATTGAGTTTACTGGATCATTTCCAATCCCCAAATAAGGGTTTTTAAATTGTTTTTTTGGATCAGGGTTTAGCCATCTACCTATTCTTGCATCCCATAAACGTAATTCAAAAGCTTCCATCCCTGTTTCTGTGTCTTTTTCTTGTCCTTGATATGCATATGGATATTCTCCTTCTATATTTCTATTAGGCATTGGCATTCCAAACGGGTAATAATCTTTATGTGCTAACATTACTGGAGCATTCTCCGTTGTTACATCATTTATTCTAATAGTATCTAAATAGTAATTATTTGTGGTTATAATATCTGTAAAATCATTTATTGCTAGTTCAAAAATTAAATATTGTTGTCCAGTTGTAGAAGCCTTATAATTAAATGTTTTTATTCCTGATTGCTCTGCTGTTCGCTTTTTTTGTACAGTTTCTGTAGGCGTAGAAGCTATATAATATTGTAAGGCATTCGTTGTTTCATGCAATCCTGTATAAAACTTAATTGCGTAAGTATGTCCTGCTTCAGTTTGAAAAGGTATTTTTACATGATTGGTAGCGTTATTTGTTATCGCAACTTTCAGTTGTTTATTGGTATTAATAACTGAGGTTCCAAAAGGAACTGAACTAATACTCGTTACAGCATTAGAACTAGAAGTAATACTTGACGGAACACTATTCGTTGTAAATTGTTCATCTACCACTGGTGGTACCGAAGCGTCTTTCATAATTACCGCTCGTACATTTCCTAAATGATCTGTTATTTCGTATTTAAAGGTATTGGCTTGAGTTGCCATTCCTAATCGAGAGGCACCATATACTGGATACTGAACAGCATAACGTGGATTCGTGCCTATTTCTGTACTATAAATTCCCATTACTTGCCCAGAAGCATCGCGTACATAATACGTTTGTGTTCCTCCACCTGTTCCGTTCAATGATCTTTTAGAAACTCTATGGCCACGATCGTTGTAGGTAAAATAAACCCCTTTATCTGAATTTGATTGCGTCGTCCTCACCGATTTTACCAATCCATTGGTATAGTATTCATACTGAATTTCGTCTTGCTTATTTTCTATAAGTTGACCAATACTGTTATATATATAATTATTAGGTAATTGTGCTTTAATATCTCCTACTTCATCTATATTTCCTGAAGTATCGTTTACATAACTTAACTTATTCCCATCATTATAGTAATGATACTTTAGCTTATCCATTGCATTGGTATTATTATGGGAATCTTTGTTCCTGTCTAATCTTCTAATATTACCATTAGCATCGTAACTTATATTGTACACATTGTAGTCTCCTGCATCATTTCCAACGTAAACATCTGTATTTAATGCTGATTGTGTGATCGATTTAAAAGAAGCTTGAGTTAACCAATTCTTTTCATTATAATCGAATAAATAGCCTTTTTTAGCTGCATTTTGCAACCCTAAAGTTGCCCAACGATAGCCTTTTATATTTCCATTGTACTGGTCTGTTCCTGAAAATGTTTTGGTAATACCTGTGTTGGCTCTTGTATAATCTTTTCTATTGTAGTCTATAATCAATCCAAATGCATCGTTTTGATCTTCTCCTGGATCTTCTACATTCGATAAACCAGGATGATTAATTGCTTTTAACTGTCCATTTAAAGTATATATATAATCTAGTCCTTGTAATCCTTCTGCTATTTCTGTACGCTTCAATGCTCCTGTTTCATAATAAGAATAACGGGCATGTTCTATATAATTATTCCCATCTCTTGAGGTTTCTACTGTTAGCAATTGTCCAAATTCATTGTACACATAACGATGGATAAACATTTCACTAGCTTCATCTCTTTGATATACAACTCGGTTTACTTGTCCAGTACGATCATCGTATACATAATCGATAGTTTTTACCCCTAATCCTTCAATATTTTGTACCATCCAACTAACTCGACCATACACATCATAACTATACCATGTAGTAGATGTTACTGGATTTTCGGTCCATGTTTTAGATACATTTCCTGCTAAGAATTCTTGTTTTCTATAATTTTCTGGAAGATTTGTTGCTCCTCCATATAATGCTAACCATAAGCCTTTGTCATCGTTTTCATCATATGACGTGAATACTTGTTCTTTGCATTGGTTTGGGTCTACTTCCCAATTGTCTACTGATGTTGGCCTAGCTGCAGTGTTTGCAAATTGTTCTATGCGTATTTCTGTAAATGAAAGTCCTTCTTCTAACATAGCTCCATCTATGATAAAACTATCTGTATTTATTGTGTTACTCGCCGCTATATTATTGTTTACCGTATAAAAAGTTTCTCCATCTTTTTTATAACGAATAATACCATTATTGCGTTCTATACTATATACAGATTCTGGGTTATGTGGAACTAACGGCGGGGTAAACTCTCCCAAGGCCATAGCCCGTACATAACCTCCATAAAAATAGATTCCTCTTTCTACAGTATTGTAAAAATCTCCATGATCTTCCAGAGAGAGTCCCATAAGATTCCCTAATAAAACATAAGGACTTTTAAAACTAATTTTAAAATCTCCATTTCCTGTTCTTTCTAAAGAGTGAAACCCTCCATCAGCCCAACCTGGATTATTTTTTACAACGGTACCTGAAGTAGCGCTTACGTTAGCATCTGTTTCAAGTATTGGAACTACAATAGAATTCACAGGAAAATATGGAACTGATCCTTCACTTACTCCACTTTCTATTGGCCTTGCTTTATCATCATAATTCGTATATGAGAACTCATTTTGATTCGTTTGTTTAGCGTTTTTAGAAAAACGTATTTGTCCATCTTCTCTATAAGCGAACGCTGCGAAACCTTCATCTGGGCTAACTGTATTTAACAATTCTCCAGCTGCATTATAATTATAGGTTGTAGCCATTCCATGGTTTGGTGTAGTATTACTTAGTGTAAAAGCACTATCATCAAATCCAATAGGTTGTGTACTTTTTACCAGCCTATTTGCATCATCGTAATAATTTACTGCAAATTCATGATAATTTACTTGATAACGTATTCCTGTCGCTTCAGGTACTGTTACAATTTCATTAGAGTCACTTATGTAAGTATAATCTGAACCTGGAACTTCGCTGGAAGGAATTCCTTCTATACGATATATATTTCCTCCAGTTATTGTATTTGGTGAGACTTCTTTACCTGTTCTAATATTATATACTGTAATAGAGTTTGTGTTTCCAAAGAGTTCGAATTGCGTTACTCCATTAGGTATATGAACATCTATATAACCTTGAGCACCTATAACAGAAACCATCTCGTATTCATCTGTCCCTCCAGACCTTCCTGTCGCTAATACTTTTTGACCATCTGTAAATATTACGGTTTCTATGCCATTAACATCTATATTAACTGTCTTTTGAAATCTTGTAATTATGGTTTCTCCTAAAGGATCCTGTTCTGAAGGAAAATAATTCTTACCGAAAATATATTGCATTTCTTGTGCTGCTGGCATGGTATAACTAAATCCTTGTGGAAATCGATTCAATAAAATACTTCCCTGTCCATTTAAATTCATGATTTTACCTCCTACTACTGCACGAACATTTCCTGGATTTAATTCATCATATACTGTTTTGGAATACGGGCGACCTTCAGCAATATCCTGTAAAGGTTCACTTGTGTTGCTATTGCTATAGTAATAACCTAAACTTCCTTCCTGCGATCCTACTTCTGCTGGAAATTCAGGATCGGTTTCAAAATCGGAATTGGCATAAGTGGTTCCATTTGTTTTTTTTATAAAATCTTCTTTAAAACTAAAGTTCTGATTCATGTTGATAGGAGCGCTTAACGTTTGTAAGGCCGGTCTTCCTTGAGCATCATAGCGAACTTCTGAAGCCCAGTTTTTATTCGTCTTAAAATCTCTTGTTTGGCTTTGAGTAGACTTTCCTAAATTGTCAAAATAGTTTATTCCTGTGCTTGTAACTTTTCCTGTATTATCAAACGTACGAGACCATACCCAATTTTTATCCGTATCTGTTACTCCAACATAATCTGGATCTGCAGCTAAAGAAAATCCTCTAGAAGTAGCTTCAAATGCAAAATCTGAAGCTTGAGAACGAACGACAACATTTAAATTCTCTATAAAATTATCTGTTATTAAATAAGAGTGTTCATTAAATGATAATTTAATTTTATTAGCATCCGTCTTTTCAATAGTAAATACATCTCGGCTTACTAAAGAAACACTATTAATAGTTGCAATTTCCCTATTCGGACTGGTAATTTGAACCGTTCTTTTTCCTTGATCATATACAATAGCATAACTGTTGTTTTCTATTTCAGTTAATGAATATTCAGATTCTGGAGTTAGGTAAACACCCAATACTCCTACTCCTGATCTAGAATGAATTCTCCCTCCATTCTGTTGAAATCCTGTTATACTAAACAAACCTGTAGCATTTAACCCCAATCTACTATGGGATAACATATAAGCATCTCCAGTAGCTCTACCACTACCCGTACTTAAGTTATTAGATCTAGCTGTAAAATTGCTCGATGATTTCCAAATAATTTCTTGGGCTGATATTTGTATAACACTGAGAAAACAAATAACTCTTAATATAATTGTATTTATTAAACTTTTCATTAGCGTGGTATTTGATTTTCATCTATAATTTTAATATGATTTTTAATAATGATATTGATATATAGATTTATTTATTGATATAATTAATTGATATCCCTAGCGTAATTGTAACGGTATTCACTCACACGTTTAAAACCTCCAATAATTGTTTTATTATCAGGAATCTCTTGGTAAATACGTATTAACCTTCCAGCAGTATCATATTGATATTTAGTAGCTATATTGTTACTTCCTAATATTGCTTCCAGCTCATCATAATCGTTATAAACGTAAGTTTTTACTGATGATGAAATAGGATATAATCTATAATCATCTAAAAAAGTATTATCGTTTGTAGATCTAATAGTTATTCTTTCCAGTTTATTTTTAGATAAATTAATAACATGATTCAATTGCACCCAGTTTCCTGCCATAATTGTTTCTCCATTAAAAGTATCTATACTTCCATTATTATGACGAATTCTAACTGATTCGTAGTTCTCTTTATTTACCCATACAGATACTTTATATTTTCCAGATCTATGTTCTCCCGGTTTTAGCACTGTAGAAAATGCGTTTTGATTTGCATTCAATTTTAAAGAATATTTACCTGTATGCGATTTTTCTTCACTTCTAACAATACCCGTTATATAAGTAAATAATACACCATTACCTATATAGTTACCTTCTATTGTTTCTGCATCTGAAGTAAAATGTTCATTGTATTTGGAATTACTAGAAGACGCTACCTTTGTATTATTATCCCACATTTTAGTTGAAGCATAATTATTATTGATATCTTTTACTTCAATTGGTCTAGAATAATGATCATACAATGTTGTTTCACTTACTTGTTTCCACTGACTTGGCTGCACTGCAAAAGGATTTGTCCAATCAAAACCATCATCGTTATTGCTACTATAATTATAATTAACATAAGTTCCATCTTCATTAAGTTCACCATCCCAAATAAAGGATTTGTGTCTACGCCATATCTTATGATTTGTATCTGTTGGTGTCGTCGTTGTTCCGTCAGGATTTTTATACGTCCAATCGTCATTCCATGTTGTAATATTAACACTTAAAGGCTGAGTATAATTTTTCAACACATATCTAGCTGCTTCTTGAGATAACATATTTTTATTAGATGGAGTATTAGCTTTTGATCCCATTTGTGGATACTTATGATAGGCAGGGATTACAACATTTTTAATATGAAGGCCTTCATTTGTCATTGACTTTGTTTCCAATGTTGCTCCAGAAAAAGGATCATATTTAGAGAATTTTGTTACAGTAGAATAGCCTCCTGAAGTAATTTTTGAACTTTTTAAAGCTTGTGCATAGTTTCTTCTTGATGAAGAATTTATAAGCCATTTATCTTTTCGTTCTAAATTATCTTTATATTTAATTGACTTATACGTTTGATAGGATTGTTGATCTATTCCTTGTCTATTTAATCTATCATTCATAGAAAAATATTCATTTTCCGATTTAGATAATAAATGTCCTTCTTTATTAAATGAAGAAATATCTAATACTTGTCCAATAGCAGCTAGATTATCATGAATCATTATTTCAGCAAATTGAACTTTACGATTATTGTTATTTTCTTGTTCATGCTCAGTTTTTTGAATTTCAAGAAAATCTCCAAATTTTAAACTATTTGGATCTTTTTCTTTCATCACATTAAAATGATATTGTGTCGCTTGCTGTGAATTTTCGTTTTGAATTGTTACATACTCGTACATTACTTTAGGAGCCGGTAACTCTGTACTATAAGGTATTGGATTATTATCTTCATCAGGAATATAACTTACAGTTCCTGAAGATTTATAATTAACATCTGATGGATCAGACATATGACCTAATTGATTATATAAATAATTAGTTGTATACGACTCTACTCCATTAGTTGTAATTAATTTCTTAACTCTTAAATCACCATCTTTTTGATCCGTAACATCTTCATTTGCTATTATTTTGTATTGTAATGAAAAACTGTGTTTGTCATATGTATTTGCTTCTTCTTCCCAATAAAGATCGTATCTAGGAGTTTTTTTATTTGTACCAAAATCAATACTTGTATAATTATTAGCACTATAATTTGAAGCTTTATGGATTCCTATATCATTTCCTACAGAAAAAGGAGCTTTCGCTTTTACATTTCGTAATATTATATGATCATCAAACACAGTATAATCCTCTACTTCTTGTCCAATAATATCTATATGGTTCCTAGAATAATTATGTCCCCCTTGTGCTCCTCCTCGTTCATAATTAACAAAAGACATAAACCATAAATCAATATATAGTGGTTTACTTGGATCAAAATAATCTCTTAAATCAATGTTTTCTTCACTTACTATAGGGTCTTCTTCATCTAAACGTACTACTAAATTCATATAATGATCGTTTATAGCAGATGGTGGCAAATCATATTGAGGTGGTCGATTAGTACTATTACCAAAACTAAATTTTAAACCTCTACTAAATAATCTGTTATTTTGAATTACAGGTTTATTAAAGTCGTCACTTTCATATACTATTTGTATCGCTCCGCCTTCTGGAGTTACTATTTCTTTTAAAGACCACATCCACGGTTCATTTTTATAATATCCCCAAGAATTTTTATTATCAAGATTAAATGCCTGTTCGTTATAATATTTAAAGTTATATGGAGGCAAAATAGATGCATCAGACTTTCCTTTAAAATCAACAGATTTTAAAGTTAATCTTCCTGTATGAGGTATAGAAACATTGGGAGTTCCTCTTACCAAAGATGTTTGAGGTATTTCATAACTTAAGTCTATAATTTTAATAGATTTTTGTAATGTATTAGAATCAATATCTGAATAATCTAAAACACTATCTTCCTTATTAAAATAATATACTGTGGGTGTACTCCCTTCTTTTCTAAAATAAATATTTTCCGAACCTGTTGAAATACTAGGAATATCCCCATTAGTTTTACTAATATTATTTGCATCTTCGTTTTTTAATAAAATTATTTTATCTAGTTTTAGAGAAGGCTGTGAAGGTATTGTAAATACTTCTATAAAATCATTTGAATTTTGTTCTGATTGAGTCCAATCAACAGATTTATATTCCCAATTATGACTAAAATTATCATACCTAAGAGATTTACTAAATAAAGCAGTATGTGTACGTGTTTTAACTGCATCTAAATAATAAACTTCTTTAAATCCATTTATTTTAGTTTTAAAATCATCATCGTCTTTAGAATCAATATATGTTTTTCCATAAGGAGCTTTCCATGCATAGGCATCAGACCATTTACCATAGTCAAACTCCACCCAATACCCATAATCATCTTCATCTGGTATATGATTATTATTTATATCAATATAGTCAGGTCCTGTGACAGCTGTTAATAACCAATGTGTTGCATAAGGTGTGTCTTGTATACGTTCAAAATAAGCTTCTTCTTGTGGTTTTGCATTACCGTTATTATCTTTTATTGCACCTATACTTCTAGTAACAGTTACTTGATTATAAACAGGAATTGAATAATGAAACTTTTTACCATCATTACTTGTTATTGTAAATGCACCTATACCATTTGGGTCTGGATTAATAATATTTTCAAAACTTCTAGGCTTTAAATATCCTTTTATATACTTTTCTTGGTAGTTTTCATTGTGAACTTCATCATTAGTAAAATATTCTATATGTTTAGAAACTACTCTTCTTTGTGCAGGACCATTAGGATTGCTATACTGATTATAATCTAATGCAGAATTATAAATTATTCCACTTGTATTAAAAGTTGCTGGTGTCGTCTCTAAATAGGAAGTAAACTCATTATCAAAATAAAATTCTGGTTTACTTTCAAAAGTAAATTTAGGATCCAGATCATTATAAAACTCTCCGTTAATAGAAAATGAAATATCATGCATAGGAAGACTTTTTTCTAACCCAAATAAGTTTCCATTTTCAAAATGTTTTATGGACATGTTACCAGAAATACCTTGAGCATCTACATTAAATGAATCTAGATTAGGAAATATTGCATTATTTTCATCTAAATTTGTAAATACTTTTTGATCAAGTGGAAACTCATAAATATCCATAAGTGATTCTATTTCTGTTTCAATTTCACAATTACATATTCTCCATCCATCAACTGTAGTATATTCTTTATTATTTTTTATTTGCTCTGCTTCTTCTAACGTATCAACATAATCTATAGAATGAAGTATTTTTCCAATTCCATTATTGCATGGAGCATTAAAATCCTTTCTATAAGAAGAAACTTTATATCGATTTTGTATGTTCTTATTAAAATGTAATGGACCATATAAATAGTTTGTATTAGTTTTATTCATACTCCATTTAATTTTTTGTTTACCAAAATGAGCGCCAAAAGTTCCAATTGGAGTAGGAATACTAATTGGAATTCTCCATGAAGATTGTTTAAATAAATAATTCCCTTGCTCTATTGTACTTGCAAAAGAAATATTAAAACCTGCTCCGCCTCCTCCTACAACTCTGCCTCCGCTTTTTTTATTAACAGTTCCTGATATTCCTATTCCATTTTGACTAAAACTAAAATCAACTCCCAAACTTCTATTGTTTCCTAAAGCACTGTTTATGCCAACTCCTATACCTCCGTTTGTATTTGCACTTACAGAGAAACCTTCTGTATTAGAAGAATAATCAATTGCTCCATTCAAACTTCCTCCCTCACTTAAACTTGCTCCAAGAGTTAGTGCTCCTCCATTTTTTGTGGAGAAAGGAATATTTACCCCTATTGAATTACTTTCACCAATCGTTCCACTTACAACTCCAAGCCCTAAACTGACACTACCTCCAAAAGATTTATTAGTTCCCCAAGAAAAATCTAGCCCAACTGAACCTGTACCTGTTGGATCTGAATAACTGAAACCTGCTGTAAATAATTCTTCTTTACCTCCTTGATCGTATAAATGTTCATAATCTTTTATTCTATCATAATCATCAGGAGATCCATTTACACTTCTATTTATAGCTCCTGGATTTAAATTCCATCCTAATCCTGTCCAAGACGCCTCTTGATCCATAGCTATTCCAGCATGATACGATAAAGAAATAGGATAACCTCCTTCTGGACTAGGTACATTTAATAAAGGAAGCACATAAGAAAAATCTCCTGTTAATAAATTAACCATATCTGTCGCGTCTACAGGTTCAAAACTTCCTGCCTCTGGAGCTTTAGGTCCATTATTATTTGCATATAATAAATTAACCGGCACTATGGTACTTAAAAAATTAAGGATAAAGAATATAGCAATGATTCTTCTTGATCGGTTTGTTTTTAACTTATTCATACTATTTATTATTCGATACTATTAACAGGAGTAAATTTGCATTAAATCTCACAGTACCACAATCCAAAATTCATGAACGCACCTAACAAATTCGTTAACGTTAGTTCTAAAAAAATCCATAAAAAAACCTCTTACTTTACGTAAGAGGTTTTCGTTATTTTTTCTTAAAATTAATTGCTTAATTCGCTAAAAAATCTGTAAAATCATTTATTGAAGAATACTCTGAATATTGGCATCCTCTTGCATCTTGACTTCTAACTGGCCTAACTATCATCATTAAACCTCTAGTAGCTTCTCCTACACTAGTTTCACTAATTGAAATTGGACTAGAGCCTAAGATTGAACCAGAGTCTGAAAACAGATAAGCTTCATCATTATAATTAGTATTATTTAAAGGATGAGCAGATGATATCATTGACGTAAAATCATATAAATCACCATCTAAATCGGTGTATCCATTTGGAAAATATAACTCAAGACAATCATCTAACAAATATGAAATATACATTTGAAAATCACTAGACGACCTAACATCAGAATCTGAGCCAGGGTCTTCTCCTGGTCCACCACCTGGTCTAGGTCTTTCCATAGGCCTAATTGTACCATCGCTTTCAGTTAAATATTGATAGTGTAAATAGGTTTCTTTTAATGCTTCTATAAATCTTTCATTATTTACATTTTCTCCTAATAAAGTTTCTAATTTTAGAACATTTCTTTTTCTACTATTTTCTAAAATAACTAGAAATTCTTGTCTAGCTCTTATGTTATTATTAGTTGCTCTTAAAACTAAATATCCAAACCATTGCATTTTATTTTCTAACAGATCTATATTGTTCGTCTGAAAATCACTAAAACTTCTAGTTCTTCCATTCTGTTTTTTTAAGGTAGTTGGTTCTTTACTTATAGGTTCACTAACTATATTTTCTTCTTGATTACAAGAAATAAATACTAGTAGCATTACCAAAAATTTAATGTATATTCTATTCATTTACTGTTTGTTTTAATTTTCAAATAAACAAATTCTTTATCTTTTTCACACTAAAACTTCATTAAAGTATCTTTTGAATTAACTAACGCTTATAAAAAATGTATTAACGTTATTTAAAAATCTCCTGTATAATCTGATCTTTTCTTCTACTCGATACAGGTACTTGGATTTTAGCATTAATAATTAACATTCCTTGTTTATTGTATTGGATTACGTGATTTTTATTCACTAAATAGGATTTATGACATCTAATAAAAGTATCTTTAGATAATAATTCTTCAAACATTTTTATAGGTTTAGAAACTACAATTCTATCTATTTTTTGTGTATAAAATGTGGTATAATTACTTTCAGATTTGCAATAGAAAATATCGTCTTCATTTATAACATAAATATTTTCTAATGTTTTTAAAACAATGCGTTTATCATTACTATTTCCTGAAAAGTGTTCTTTCGTTATTTCAATTGACTTTTCTGTTGCCTTATCTTTTACTAAATTATTTTCTATAGCTTTACCTATTGCCTCATTGAACTCAATATTATCAATTGGTTTTATGATATAATCCAAAGCGCCAATTTTGATAGCTTTAATGGCATGTTCATCATAACCTGTAATAAAAATGATGCTTACATTTTTATGATCTACTTGAGAAAGTATATCGAAACTTGTTCCTTCTTTTAAATGTATATCTAATAAAAGTAAATCGGGTTTTTGTTCATTAATACATATTACAGCTTCATTTACACTGCCTGCTTCACCTACTATTTGAATTTTATCATTAAAAGATTTTATTAGTTTTTCTTTGATTTTTTCACGCATGTATGCTTCATCATCAACCAATATCGCTTTAATCATTATTTGTAACTTTATAAGGGATTAAAAATTCAACACGAACTCCAGATTCTTTCGAATTGAGTTTCTTTTTGTCTAAAATACTAATTTCTTGCTTGGTAACTTTCTTAGTAAATTTTGATATCAAATCAGTAGAAACCGATGTTTTATATTCTTTTTTTATCGATTGTAATCCTATACCGTTATCATCTATAATACAACTTAGGTATTTATCATCTATCAGTTTCAGCTGTATTTTTATTATTCCTTTATAATCAATACCAACAAAACCATGCTCAATACTATTTTCTATAAAAGGTTGCATTAACATTGGTGGAATATACAATAGATCATCTTCTTCAAAATTTTCTAATTCTATAGTATACTCAAATTCATTTGGAAAGCGATATAATTGTAAATCGAGATATTTCTTTAATAATTCTAATTCATCTTCAAATAATACATAATTACTTAACGAGTTACTTAATAATAATCGTAATAACCTTGAGAATTTTGTTAGATAATTTGCGGCTAATTCTTGATTTTCTTGAATCTGATTTTGAATTACAGATAATGTATTAAATGAAAAATGAGAATTCATTTGTGAACGTAATAAACGCTGTTGCATTTGCACTTCTTGTCTTTCGAACTTATAATTGCGTTGCCTATAAAACAGAAAGCCAATTACTAATAGTAAAACAGTTATTCCACTAAAAGCAAAAAGTTTTATGTTTCTTACTTCCAATTCATTCTTTTCTTCCAATGCCTTTTTCTCTTTTTCATTTGCTAGTTGTAGGGCATATAGCTTTTCCCCAATATTCTTCCTAAGTATTTCTCTATTATCACTTATTAACTCTTTATATTCTTCAAGTACATCATTTTGATTCTTTTTTGTATTGTAATGCAATAAGAATCGTAAACTATAATAAAAATCGACATATGGTTCATAAGAATTTATAGTGATTATACTTTTTGTTGTGTCTAAATATTTTTTAGCAGATTCGTAATCTTTATTCTCTATATAAGCTTCGGATATATTTGTATATGCTTCTAAAAAATTATAATTATGATCTGCTTCACTTACTTCTAAGTATTTTTCTTTCTTAAATAGTTTTGTTAATTCTATTACATTTTTATAATACTCGATTGCCAAAGACAACTTTCCTTCATAAAAATTCAGAATAGCATAACTTCTCTTTATTTGTCTTTTTGCATCTGTTCCTAATTCTAATTTATTTATGCTATCTAATAATTTAAACGCTTCATCTTTTCTTTTTAAGAAGTAATATCTACTTATTTTCGAGCAAGCAGCCGTAGTATATATATCTAAGTCTCCTGCTTGTTTTGATACTTTTAGTGTTTTTTCATTATACTTAGAAGCTTCTTTAAAATCTTGTAAGTCCAAACTAACTCTTTCAAGATAATTATATGCATATGCTAAATTACTTGCATATCTTTTCCCTTCATTTTCATAAATTTCTATATAATCTTTTGCTATGCTAATAGCGTTACCTTTTTTATTTAATAACTCCTCCATCTCCCAAGCATTTCTGAAATATACAAGACTTCTACTTACACCTTTGTGTTTCTTTACTTGTTTAATTGTTTCATGAAAATAAAACCTAGCAGAATCTAAATTATTTTCTCTTTTAAAATAGTATCCTTTTAAGTATATATTCTCTAGATGTAATGTATCTAGAGTTTCTAAACTCCTATTAAGTAGTTCTTGAGACTTTTTAATGTAAAAAAGAGTAGAATCATTATTTGGCCCTTTTCTGGCTAACTTTTGTAGTTTACTTATTTCATTCGCTTTATTTTCCAAGTTCTTAGTAGGAGACAAAAAATTGCATCCAACTAATAATAAGATAACGATGAAAAAAGTCCCCGTTTTTTTCATTAATTGATCATTCATATGACCAAAAATAGTTTATTAAAATTAAATCTGCTTGTTAAAAATATTGCTGTAGCTTCACTTCCGTACTATTTATTGAACCACTTTGCTTTTCGTTTTCCCATAGTACCAAATGTATGCATAGCATAATAAAACTAGAATAAAAGCCAGTTTAAACCCAATATTGTCAGTTAATAATCCATAGAATGGAGGAATAATGGCTCCTCCAACAATCATAGTACATAAAATACCTGAAGCTTGCGGTTTTAAATCGTCTAATCCATCTATTGCCAATGTAAAAATGGTTGGAAACATAATTGAATTGAATAAACCTACTGCTAAAATACTCCACATAGCTACAAATCCACTTGTATTAATAGATATTAAGATTAACGCTAAAGCTCCAATAGCAAACCAGCTTAATACTTTTGATGGCGCGATGATCTTTGTTAAATAGGCCCCTATAAAACGCCCAATCATAGCACCAGACCAATAAAAAGTCACAAATGCTCCAACTATTGCTTTATTATCCACAGCAGATAAATCTTGGTTTAAAATCCCTTCTGAAATACTTCTCATCATTTCATTATTCTTTATGGCTTCAAATAAGTTCATATCCATAAAATAATTTACCAAATAACTCCCGATAGCAACTTCTGCTCCAACATAAACAAAAATTCCTAAAGCTCCCATCATTAATGATTTCTTACCTAATAGTGTTTTATAACCTCCTTCGGGAACTTTTTCCATTAGTTTTGGTAACTGTACAAAAACAAATACGATAGCAAGTACAATAACAAATCCTGCGATTCCTAAAAATGGAGATTGTACTGCCGAAGCTTCTGAAGCTAAATAAGCTTCTTTTTGTACTGCTGTTAAACCTGCAATTTCTTCTTTTGTTTTTACAGTATCACTCAATATAAACATTGCTCCAATAGCAGGAGCAATCGCTGTTCCTAAAGAATTAAATGCTTGAGATAAATTTAATCTACTACTCGCACCTTCTTCTGAACCTAATACAGCAACATAAGGATTGGCTGCCACTTGTAAAATTGTCATTCCTCCAGCAAGTACAAAATATGCTAACATAAAAATTCCAAAAACTCGATACGACGCAGCTGGATAGAATAATAAACATCCTATAGCCATTGTAGATAAACCTAATACAATTCCTTTTTTATACCCTATTTTAGATAATATAAATCCTGCTGGAATAGACAGAACAAAATATGCTCCAAAGAAAGCAAACTGAACTAATCCCGCTTGAAAATACGTTAATGTAAAAACATCTTTTAACCTTGGTATTAAAGAATCTACAAGTACTGTAATGAATCCCCATAAAAAGAACAAAGACGTTAAGAATATAAAAGCTGTTTTGTAAGATTTATTAGTTGTTGTCATAGAGTTATTTTAGTTTTTAATATAATAGTCTGATTTTATGTTTTTATTTTCTCCGTCTGCATATAAATTATAGCTAAACCATTCATGAATCGAATAAGCTCCTACTTCTCCTTTTTTGTTCACTGCTATATAACCAACTTGAAAATTCTTATAGTTACTATTTGGTTTTTCTACAATTCTCTTTATTGCTTCTTCACAAGCTTGTTGTGGAGACATTCCTTGTCGCATTAATTCTACAATTAAAAAGCTTCCAACTGTTTTTAAAACTTCTTCTCCTAATCCAGTTGCTGCTGCACCTCCTATTTCATTGTCAACAAATAATCCGCCTCCAATAATTGGTGAATCTCCAACTCTACCCGCCATCTTGTAAGCTAAACCACTGGTTGTACATGCTCCCGAAATATTTCCTTCATCATCTATTGCTAACATTCCTATGGTATCATGGTTTTCAATATTGATAATAGGTTTGTACTCTGATTTTATCTTCCATTCTTCCCATGCTTTTTTAGAAGCTGGTGTTAATAAATCTTCTCTCTCAAAACCTTGTTCTATGGCAAATTGCTCTGCTCCTTTTCCTGCTAATAATACATGTGGTGTTTCTTCCATTACTTTTCTAGCCAAAGAAATTACATGTTTTATATTTTCTACTGCTACTACTGCTCCATAATCTCCTTTATCATTCATTATGCAAGCATCCAAAGTTACATGTCCTTCTCTATCTGGAAGTCCACCAATTCCTACGGATTGCCCTTTTGGATCTGCTTCTTCTACTCTACATCCTTGTTCAACTGCATCTAAAGCATTTCCTCCTTTTTCTAATACTTTTGCTGCAGCTTCTACTGCTTTAGGAGTATTCCAAGTGGCAATGACTAAAGGTTTTCTTATCGTTTGATTTTCTGTTATTGTTCCCGTTTTTTTCTCTTCTTTAGGAGTATTACAACTACATAAAATTGTAATGAGCAACAAACCTAATTTAGAAAATGAAGTTTTCTTTATAAATTTTCTACGTTTCATTATATTATTTTATCATTATTTCATCTATAAACATCCACGACCTTCCATCGTGCTTGTATCCTAAGTGCCATTCAGGTAATTTTCCTAGTTTTTTAGCTATGATTTTAACATATCTATATGATCTTGAAGGTTGTTTGAAATGCATTTTCTTAATGCTAACATCTTCTCTAGGAATTTTAGCTTCAATTTTTCTTGGACTGTAATCTATTGGTGTATAGTTTTCACCATCGTTAGATAGTAAACAAGAGACTTCTGTAGGTAAGAAAATCCAACTTCGCTGGTCTTCTAAGAAATTAACAAATACCATATTAATAGGTCTAGATTTTCCTAAATCTACAGTGGCTATAACATCTACATCTGAATATCCTTGCCATGTTCCAGTTCTAAAGTCTTTTGCTCCTAAAACTCCATCAATTAAGGCATTATTTCCTCCTGCATTATATTGATTCGCATATTCTGTTTCTAATGTAATTTTAATATTAGGATCTATTTTTGAGAAATCTGTACTAATGATAGCGCTTTGCTTATTTCCAATAGTTGCATACGTTTTTAATGTTGCTTTTTCGCTAATTGTTATTGGTGCTACATATTCTTTAAAACCTCTATCATTAATAGCATAATAAATTTTTGTATTCTTATCTGCATTTGCTAAAACAACAGTTGTACTTCCTTTAAAAGCGACATCTCCTTTTGCTATAAATGGTGCTGGTACAATAATGTGGTCTTTTATTTCTGATGTTGGATTCGCAGTATCTGTAGTTCCCCAATTACTAGGTTTATCTGACATTATAAACTCTAAAATGCCACCCTTCATAATTTCGTTATGAGTAATAAAAGTTCTTTCTAACTTTTTTCCGTTTAAAAATACTTTTTCTATATACTTGTTTTCAGCATCAATATTTGCTGCTTTCATCGTAAACAACTCTCCATTTTCGAGATGTAATGTTGCTTTATTTAATAATGGAGTTCCTATTACATATTCATTAGCTCCCGGTGTTACAGGATAAAAACCTAGTGTACTAAAAATATACCATGCACTCATTTGTCCGCAATCTTCATTTCCCGAAATTCCATCTGGTGAATTTGTATATTGCTCAGTAAGTATTTGGTATATTTTTTCTTGCGTTTTATATGGTTTATTAGCAAAATTATACAAATATGCCATGTGATGACTTGGTTCGTTTCCATGTGCATATTGACCTATTAATCCTGTAATATCTACTTGATGACGACCAGAAGTTTCTGATTCTGCTTTAAACAACGTATCTAAATTTTTCTCAAGTATCTTTTTCCCTCCTAATAACTTTGTATACCCCACAATATCTTGTGGTACATAGTTACTGTATTGCCATGCATTTGCCTCTGTATAGTTAAAATTTACCTCATATGGATCAAAAGGTGCAAACCATGTATTTCTAAATCGTCCTCGCATAAACTGAGATTGTGGATCGAATATATTTTTATAGTACTGCGCTCTTTGAATATAGTTTTTATAATCAGCTTCTTTTCCCATTGCTTTTGCCATTTGCGCAATTGTCCAGTCGTCGTAAGCATATTCTAAAGTTTTTGAAACTGATTCGCTTTCCTCCTCTACTGGAATATATCCCAATTTCTTATACGATGCCAACCCTAATTTATTTCTAGTTGCAGAGTGTTTCATCGCTGTTAAAGCTTTTTCAGCATCATAATTACGTATTCCTTTCATGTAAGCATCTGCTATTACAGGCACAGCATGATAACCAATCATACAACCTGTATAATTTCCAGATAAATCCCAAATAGGCATAATACCACCCTCATCATATTTTGCTAAAAATGTATTGATAAAATCATTGGTACGGTTTTGTTCTATTAAAGTATATAGTGGATGTGTTGCTCTGTAAGTATCCCATAAAGAAAATACCGTGTAATAATCAAAATCTTTGGTTTCATGAATTTTTAAATCCATTCCTCTGTAACGTCCATCAACATCTTGATAGATATTAGGAGCAATCATTGTATGATAAAGCGCTGTATAAAAATTAGTCAAATATTCTTTATTTGGACTTTCAACAACTATTTTATTGAGTTGTTTTTCCCACGTTTCTTGCGCTTCTTTTTTTATTTGTTCGAACGTTTTAACTCCTATTTCTTCTTCTAGATTTTTTTTAGCACCAGCTTCATCAACAGCAGAGATTCCTATTTTTACATATACAGGTTCATTTTTAGGGTTAATGAATTTAATAGCTGCCTTTAGATTTTCATTTTCTTTATATTTTTCTAACTCAAAACGATGCGAAAACGTCATTGAATAGAATAACTTTTGATTTGTTGCCCAAGCTTTAGAAAATCGATATCCTTGAATTCTATCTTTATCAATCCATTTTATTTTACTGTCCAATAATTCATCACGGTGTTCTAAATCTAAAATCACCACTTGGTTTTCTGAAGAAGGAAATTGATACTTATGTATTCCACTACGTTCAGCAACCGTTAATTCTACATCTATATTTGTATCTTCTAAATGTACTTTATAAAAACCTGGCGTAGCTGTTTCTTGTTTATGAGAGAATTTAGAACGATACCCTTCTTTTCCATTGGCTCCATTATTAAAAACTGTTTTATTGGTTGGCAATAATAACACATCTCCATAATCTGATACACCTGTTCCACTTAAATGTGTATGTGAAAAACCATATATATATTCATCTGAATAGTGGTAGCCTGAACAACCATCCCAACCGTCTAAACGTGTATCTGGACTTAATTGCATCATTCCAAATGGCATTGTAGCTCCTGGGTATGTATGTCCATGCCCGCCTGTTCCTATAAAGGGATTCACATAAGAAATTAAAGGTTGTGTTTTTTTTGCTGGAGAAATAGTTTTCTTTTTACAACTGCTTATCAATATGACAAAAGAAAGCAATAGTAGTTGTTTAAACTTCATTTGGTTTTAGTTCTTGTTTGACGTTTCTAAGATACTAAAATCATAATTTGTTTATTTTTCAAAACTTAATAATTAGAATACTTTTAAAATGGAATGCTTACTTTTAAGTCTTTAAGATCATTCAAATGAAAAATTATATTCTCCTAGTTATAGCTATATGTGCTCTCTTAAGTTGTTCTAAAACAGCTTCAAATCCAGTAAAAGCTCAAATTATTCCTATTCCAGACACTCAGGTTTTACATGAAGGAAGTTTTGTATTGAGTTCTAAAACTGGATTAGAAGTCGATAAAAATTTAAGTGGTGTAGCCGATTATTTAAAATCATACATTCAAACAAATTATTCTATTGAATTAGTTGCAAAAGGTTCTAAAAATATTTCATTACGATTAAATACAAATATTCAAAATGATGAAGCTTATGAATTAAAAGTTACATCAAAGGAGATTAGTATTGAAGCAAAAACAGCTAGAGGTATTTTTTATGGTGTACAAAGTTTAGTACAACTCTTTCCGGTACAATCTACCGCTAAAGAGTTTCCTATACAGTGCTTAGAGATTAAAGATGCTCCACGATTTTCTTACAGAGGTATGCATTTAGATGTGGGGAGACATTTATTCCCTGTTGCTTTTATTAAAAAGTACATTGATCTCTTAGCCTCATTAAAATTCAATACATTTCATTGGCATTTAACGGAAGATCAAGGTTGGCGAATTGAAATTAAAAAATTTCCTAAACTCCAAGAGATTGCTGCTTATAGAGATGAAACCTTAAAAAACCATTATAATGATCAACCTCATAAATTTGATGGAAAAAAATATGGTGGTTATTACACACAAGAAGAAATTAAAGAAGTTGTAAAATACGCTTCTGAAAGATTTGTAGATATCATTCCAGAAATAGAAATGCCTGGACATTCACAAGCTGCCATTGCTGCTTATCCAGAATTAGGCTGTACTGGAGATTCTGTTAAAGTAGCCACTAAATGGGGCGTATTTGAGGAAGTATATTGTCCTACAGAAACTACTTTTAAATTTCTAGAAGACGTTATTGATGAAGTTATCACTTTATTTCCTAGTAAATACATTCATATTGGTGGTGATGAAGCACCAAAAGCACGATGGAAAAATTCTGATTTTTGTCAACAATTGATAAAAGAAAAAAATTTAAAAGACGAACACGGCTTACAAAGTTACTTTATCTCTAGAATGGAAAAGTATATCAATTCTAAAGGGAAACAAATTATTGGATGGGACGAGATTTTAGAAGGTGGTTTAGCTCCCAATGCAGCTGTAATGTCTTGGAGAGGAACAAAAGGTGCTGTAGAAGCTGCAAAACAAAAACACAATGTTATTCTTACTCCAACTTCTCATTGTTATTTCGATTACTATCAATCTGAAAATGAAAATGAACCTGTAGCTATTGGAGGTTTTCTTCCTTTGGAAAAGGCATATCAATTCAATCCTATTCCTAAAGAGCTTACTGAGGAGGAGCATAAATATGTTTTAGGAGCACAAGGAAATGTTTGGACAGAATACATGAAAACTCCTGAAAAAGTAGAGTACATGGCTTTTCCTAGAGCTATTGCATTAGCAGAAGTTTTATGGTCTACTCCTAGTCGTAAAAATTTTAACGAGTTTAAAAAACGATTGTTATTTTTTCAAAAAAGATTGGATGTTAAAAAAGTAAACTATGCAAATCATTTATATGAACTTAAAGGTAAATTAACTTCTAAAAATGGAGAGCTTTTTTATGAGTTTACACCTTTTGATAATGCATCTATTTTTTATACTCTTAATGGTAAAAATCCGGTTTTTACTGTAGATAAAAAATATACAGTTCCTTTTCCAATAGATTCTTCTACTGTTATTAAAGCTATTGTTTTTGATGCAGATGGAAACCAATTAAGCCGTGATATTTTTCAACAAAAAATTAATCTCCATAAAGCAGTAGGAAAGAAAATTACATTAGCTCCAAAACCACATAGATCTTATAACGCTGGTGGTACACAAGCTTTGATTAATGGTGTTTCTGGAAGTAATAAAAGGTTTGGAGATAAAGAATGGCTAGGCTTTGCTGGTGATGATATTTTAATTACTCTAGATCTTGAACAACCTACAGTTATTAATACTATTCGTACGCGTTTTCATAATGGAAATGGACAATGGATTTATGCTCCTAAGAATATAGGTGTAACATTCGATAATGGTGAAGAAACGTTATTTAAGGTTGAGAATGATAGTTTACTCGTTAATTTTAATGCAACTTTTACAAATAAAAATGCTCAAAAAATTAAAATTCGAATTCCTAATTATGGGCTAATTCCTGAAGGTAGACAAGGTGCTGGGCATAAGGCATGGACATTTATGGATGAACTTATTATTGAATAATGAAATTAGAAATCTGTACAAATTCTTATCTATCTGCACTTAATGCGCAAGAAGCTGGAGCGCATAGAATAGAATTATGTTCTGAACTAAGCTTGGGCGGAATTACACCTTCTTATGGTTTATTAAAAAAAATTACTCAGGACCTAACAATTGAAACCTTTGTATTAATTCGTCCGAGAAGTGGTGATTTTGTATATACTAATGATGAGTTTGAAATAATGAAACAAAACATTCTTTTGTGTAAAGAATTAGGCGTTCATGGGATTGTTTCTGGAGTTTTACATTCTAATAATACTATTGATATTAGAAGAACTAAGGAATTGTTTGAATTAGCAAAACCGCTTTCTTTTACTTTTCACAGAGCTTTTGATTTAGTAAACGATCCTTATGAAGCCGTTACACAATTAATCAATTTAGGTGTTGAACGAGTTTTAACTTCTGGACAAGCTAATACCGCTGAAAAAGGTTTAGCTTTATTACACGAATTACAAAAGAGTTTTGGCAATAAAATTACTATTATGGCTGGTAGTGGTATTACACCTTTAAATGCACATTTATTTAAAGAAATTGGTTTGACTGAGATTCATAGTTCTGCTTCCAAGAAAATTGATACTAACAATGCTGATTCGAATTATTTTGGTACTTCAATTCAAATATATTCTGATAAAACAATCATCAAAGAGTTCATAAGTACTATTAATTAAACACTTAAAATACTATTTTGTATATAATTAATAATTACTCTTCAAAACTTCTGAGTTACTCTATCATTCGAGTTACTAATTAAATTTCTCCTTTAAAGTATTCAATTACTTTTAATAAACCTTCATCTAGCGATACTTTTGGTTCCCAGTTATTTAATGTTTTCTTTGCTAAAGAAATGTCTGGTTTACGTTGCATCGGATCATCTTCAGGTAAAGGTTTAAAAATTAGTTTCGATTTAGAGTTTGTAATCTCGATAATCTTTTCTGCTAAATTTAAAATTGAAAACTCTCCAGGATTTCCAATATTAATAGGCCCAGTTACTGTATCATCTGTATTCATCATACGTATCATACCTTCAATTAAATCATCTACATATTGGAAACTTCTAGTTTGGTTTCCTTCGCCATAAATTGTAATATCTTCACCTTTTAAGGCTTGTACTATAAAATTTGAAATCACTCGACCATCGTTGGTATTCATACGTGTACCGTAGGTATTAAAAATTCGAATGATTTTAATTCGTACATTATTCTGTTTATGATAATTGATAAATAACGATTCTGCGCATCGTTTTCCTTCGTCGTAACAAGATCGTAAACCAATTGGATTTACATTTCCCCAATACGATTCTGGTTGCGGATGTATTTTAGGGTCTCCGTAAACTTCACTTGTAGAAGCTTGTAAAATCTTCGCATTTATTCTTTTTGCTAATCCCAACATATTAGTAGCTCCTACAACAGAAGTATTTATCGTTTTTATAGGATCGTGTTGGTAATGAATTGGTGAAGCTGGACAAGCCAAGTTATAAACTTCATCTACTTCGGCATAGTAAGGTTCTGTAATATCGTGTCTTACAATTTCAAAGTAAGGATTATCCATAAGATGAATAATGTTCTTTTTATTACCTGTAAAGTAATTATCTAGACTTATTACCTCATTTCCTTCTTTTAATAATCGTTCACATAAATGTGATCCGATAAAACCTGCGCCTCCTGTAACTAATATTCGCTTCACCTATTTAAAAAATAATTTTGGAAATTGTATTTCCGGATTTCTATTGAGTAAGCGAATGTAAAAAGTAGATTTCAAAAAAGCCAGTCCGTAGCCAAAAAATTGTATAAATACGGCATAAACAGACAAAATTCCTACTTTTAAACTTCTATTTAAAATTGTAGAATGTAACAATATTAATAGTAAATAACTCGCTAAGGGTATTAGCACTATTGGTTTATAAAAAACACCACCTATTAAAGATACGATTGTAAAAATTGTAAATAATGTTGGAAACCAAAAAGTGAGTTTTGCTGTTGTTGGATGCCATTTCGTTAAAATTGGACGAACTAATCCAAATTTTTTCACTTGTGTATGAAACTTCTCCCAAGAAATTCTTCTTTTATGATACACATAGGCATTAGGTAAGAATCCAGTAGTAAAACCTTTATTTACGATTCTTTGAGATAAGTCTGGATCTTCTCCTGGGTGAATTTTTGAAAAACCTCCTGTAACTTCAAATGCTTCTCTAGAAATTCCCATATTGAAACTTCTAGGTTCAAACTTTTGAACTTTTACCTTTCCTCCTCTTATTCCTCCTGTAGTAAAGAAAGAAGTCATTACATAATTTATTGCTTTTTGAAGATCTGTAAAGCTCTCGTGAGCAGCATCTGCTCCTCCAAAGCAATCTAGATAGTTTTCATTCAAAAAAGTATCTATTGTTGTTAAATAATGACTTGGTAAAATTACATCTGAATCTAAGATAATAAAGTAATTCCCTGCTGCTCTTTCCATTCCGTAATTTCTAGAATCACCAGGGCCACTATTCTCTTTGTAGAAATAACTAATATTTAATTGAGAGGCATATTTTTCTACAATAGATTCTGAAGACTCACTAGAACCATCCTCTACAATAACAATCTCGTATTTTTTTGTAAAATCTTGTTTTGTAAAGCTTTCTAAAAGTTCATCAATTTCATCAGGTCTATTGTATACAGGTACAATAAGTGATAATCTTATTTCACTCATACTAAAATTGATTTCTTTATTTCTTCAACAACTCCATTCCACAAATCAATACGCTTTTCTAACGATTTTTTAGCGTAGCTTTCAACTTCTTCCCACTTTTTAGAATCCTCTCCACATAATTCTTCAATCATTTGCAACGATAAAGGTCCATGTTCATCTCCATCTAACTCTATGTGTCTGTGTAAATAATATGTTAGCTTCGCATAGCTTTTATTTTCTAAGCTTTCTGCTTTATTAACTATTTCTAAAAACATATCTGGTATCACATCTTCTCTACCAAACGTAAAACTCGATGCAATAATGTGTGGCTTTTGAGTGCTAATAACATCAAAAGAGAACTTAACAAATTCTTTAGTTGCTTCATTAATTTGTAAAGTCTCTATAACTTCAGACACACTGTCTATAGTAGTAATTTCTGATATTAATTTCGTAATTTGAGAGGTATCTGCACCAACTTCTTCCATCGCTTCTATATACATCTCATAATGACTTTTAGGTTCGCCTAATTCATTAATATCTGTTTCTTCACCGTGGACTATTTCATTAATAAATCTAGCTGTAACTGGATTTTGAACAGGTTTCCAAGGTAATGAAACACAGGTTAATTGTGCTTGTAAAGATTTTAATAAAGACATGAAATCCCAGACTGCAAAGGCATGTTCTTTCATAAAAACTCTTACATCCTCTAATTCATTTAACAAGCTATATAACTCGTGTTCCTGTAATGCTTTTCGTAACGGTTCTAATTCTTTTTCTAAAATCTCTATTTGCTTCATTTCGTTCTAGTGTTTATAAAAAATGCAAATCTGATGATTTGCATTTTTTAGATTGATTTATAGGGTGCTTATTCTTCAGTAAAACGTTCCATTACAGCATCACTTACTCCCATGTTAGAGAATCCTCCGTCGTGGAATAAGTTTTGTAATGTAACTTTCTTAGTTAAATCTGAGAATAATGAGATTGTATAATCTGCACATTCTAAAGCTGTGGCATTTCCTAATGGAGACATTTTCTCTGCATATCTAATGAATCCATCAAATCCTTTTACTCCTTGACCTGCCGTTGTTGGCGTTGGAGATTGAGAAATTGTATTTACACGTACTTTATGATCTCTTCCGAAGAAATATCCGAAGCTACGTGCAATAGATTCTAAATATGCTTTATTATCAGCCATATCGTTATAATCTGGGAATACTCTCTGAGCTGCCATGTAAGTTAATGCAACAATACTTCCCCACTCGTTCATGGCTTGTTTGTTATACAACACGTTCATTACTTTATGAAATGAAACTGCAGAAACATCCCATCCTTTTGTTGTAAAGTCATATTTAGAATCTGTATAATGACGTCCTTTACGTACGTTTACAGACATACCAATTGAGTGTAATACGAAATCTATTTTCCCACCTAAAATTTCCATAGATTTTTCAACTAGATTTGTTAAATCTTCTACAGATGTAGCATCTGCTGGGATAATTTCAGAACCAGTTTTTTCAGCTAATTCTTTTAACTGCCCCATACGTAACGCAATTGGTGCATTTGTTAACACAAACTCTGCTCCTTCTTCGTGCGCTCTTTCTGCTACTTTCCAAGCAATAGAATTCTCATCTAAAGCTCCAAAAATAATTCCTTTCTTACCTTTTAATAAGTTATACATGTTTTAGTGTTTGTTTTCTATTGGTTAATTAGTTTTAGCCTTTGCATTAGGCTCATTTTTCGTTTCACTCTGTTTGAAGATGCATAAATAGCATCGAGTGTTTTGTTATTTAATGTTTCTTTAATAGCTAATTTATAATGTTTATAGGCATTCATTAAGTCTTGTTTTAACTCATATGCTTGTGCCATTTTATTATAAATAGTAGACTTATCTACTGTAGTACTATTAATAACGTTCTTGCCAAATGTAATCATTTCATCATTAAGATTCATGTCTATTAGCAAGTATGCATAATTACTATATGCTGCGTGGTAATCTTTAGCAAACTTTATTGCTAGTTCTAAATGTTTTTTTGCTTTGGGGTAGTTATTAAATTTGATATTGTATAACCAGCCTAAGTGATTGTGTGCTCTTCCATAATCTGGAAACTCACTTAACAATTCTAACAACATTTCTTTTGCTTCAACTATTCTATTTTCATCTATTAATTGATCTGCTTCAAAAAATAGATTCTCTGCTCTATTATCACTCATTCTCCTTAATTTAATAGTTCTTTGGCATGTATTAATGCACTTTCAGATATATCTTTTCCGCTTAACATTTCTGCTATTTCTACTACTCTTTCTTCAGTATCTAACTGTTTTAAGTTGGTCGTTGTAATACCTTTTACTTCTTTTTTATATACTTTATAATGCGAATTACCTTTTGACGCTATTTGTGGTAAATGTGTAATAGCCATTACTTGCATGTATTGACTCATTTGCTGCATAATATTGGCTATTTTATTTGAAACTTCACCAGAAACTCCAGTATCTATTTCATCAAAAATAATCGTTGGTAATTTTATGTTTTCTGAAAGAATCTTTTTTACAGATAGCATAATTCTAGATAATTCTCCTCCAGATGCTACTTTTTTCAATTCTCCAAAATTTCCTCCTTTATTAGCAGAAAATAAGAACTTCAATTCATCTTTTCCATTTGAAAGATAGGTTTCAGATGGTTCTAGTGTAATTGAAAAGCGTGCATTAGGCATTCCTAATTCTGATAATAAAAATTCTAATTCTTTCTTCAGTTTAGGAATTGCTTTATTACGAGCATTTGAAATTAATACAGCTACTTCATCTAGCTTTTTAGCAACTCCATTAATTTCTTCTTGTTTTTTATCTATAATCTCCGTAGCATTTTCTACACTACCTACTTTTTCTTCTAACTGCTCTTTAATTTCATTTAATCCTTCTAAAGTATCTACTTGATGCTTTTTTTGTAATGAATATAATAACTGTAATCGATCATTAATTTGCTCTAATTCATTAGGATTAAACTCAACATTTTCATTCTCATTCTCTAACTCAGTAATTACATCATCTAATTCTATTTTTACACTAGAAACTCTAGTAGAAATCTCTTCGTATTTTTTAGAAAATGTGCTTATTTTTTGTAAGCTGTTTTCTAAGTTATGTAATAAACCCTGAATTCCTATTTCTTCGTTTGTAGTTAGTTGTATTGCTTCAGATAAGCTTACTTTAATATCTTCTACGTTATTTAGTAAGTCTAATTTTTCTTCCAATTCTGATTGTTCATTTAATTGGAAATTAGCTTCTTCTAACTCTTTATATAAGTGTAGATTGTATTCGTATTGCTGCGTTTCGTTTTCTTGATTTTCTTTTAGTAAAAGTAGTTCTTTAACTAAAGTATTATACTTTTTCAATCCTCTTTTAAAAGAAGCAATTCGTTTATCATTTTTAGCAAGTGCATCGATAACAGAAAATTGAAATAGTACATCCGACAATTGTAATGTTTGATGTTGTGAATGAATATCTATCAACTTCGATTTTAATTCTCCTAATACACTTAGTGTAACTGGAGTATCGTTTACAAATGCTCTAGACTTTCCTGATGGTAAAATCTCTCTCCTAATGATAGTTGTATCTTCGTAATCTAAATCTTTCTTCTCAAAAAAATCTTGTAATACATATGCCTGAATATTAAATTCTGCTTCTACTACGCATTTTATTTCGTTGTTTTTTAAGGAAGCTAAATCTGCTCTATTTCCTAAGACGAGTCCTAATGCTCCAAGAAGTATAGACTTTCCTGAACCTGTTTCTCCCGTTATTATGGATAAACCATCTGAGAAATTGATCGTAAGTTGGTCTATTAAAGCATAATTTTGTATGGATAGATTGTGTAACAAATTCTTACTTTTAGAGCCGATAAAAATAAGGAATTTTAGAAAAATACCGTATACTAAAACGTTCTTTTGAAGTTACTATTGATGAAAAAGAATTGTTAAAGTTTAATTTCCTTCCACTTATTGTTTTGTGTAGGCGCAATTCTTTCTAGTAATTCTTTTAACTTCTGCTCTTTTCCTATTGTTTTACCTGAAGAAAAAATATCTACAATTTCATCTGACTTTGCGTCTAAAAAGACACGGATCATATAATTTCCTACTGTTATATTGAATAGTTTCTCTAATTGCATAATACTATTCGCTATTTCAGATTTTGCTTCTAGCTCATTATCTGCAAAAATATCGAAGCCTTTTCTATGGTAGTTATAATAGATATTACGAAGTGGTGTAAATTTAGACGACAATAAACCATCTATCAATGCAAAACGGTTTTGTTCTCCTACTTGATTTTCCCAAGATGGATCACCACTTTGCTGCGCTTGTAACATTACATTTTGAGCTTGTTTTAAATAGCTATCTCCTCCTTTTAAAGCAAAAGTATCTGCATCTACACCAATAATTATATAAACATAAAAAACAATCATCGATACGAGATTAGAATCAAAAGAGTTTGGGTTATAGATTAACGGCTCAAACTCATTGTATTGAAAATTAAACTTCGTATCGTTGATGTTTAATATTGGTGTTTCATAAGTTGAATTATATACAGGCCTAGAGGCTTGTATTTGTAATGTAGCGTTAAAATTGCTCCCATTTTGTTCATTTACAATAATGGTAAACGCTGCATTAATTCTTTCTTGTGGTAAGAACTTCTTATTTGTCCATTTTGTTTGATTGATAAACTCTGTAAGCGATTGCTGTAATGTGTTAAATACTTGCTTGTTGGTACTTTGTACTCTATCTGCATTTACAGCTACTACGGCGTTTAACTCCTCTTGTGCTGTTACCGTTATAAACGAAAACAAACACAATACAAAAACATAAGAAATTCTTTTAAAAAACATACGTTTCTAATGTCAGGTCAAGCGCAGTTGAGACCTATTTTAAATTAATATCCTCTCGCTTACTGCGCAATTTTATCTTCGTTTAGTATAGTAAACTCAATAATGCTCGAGGTAACAACTACTTATTTGAAAGTCGCTTTATTATTTCGTTAATAATATCTTTAGCTACTTCTTTTTTAGATTTCAAAGGATAGGTAGTTTCCTTTAAATCTGAACCAATAATAGTAATTTTATTTGTATCTCCTGCAAAACCTGCTCCTTTATCTCTTAAAGAATTTAAGACAATAGCATCTAAGTTCTTAGAAGTTATCTTCTTTTTTGCATTACATACTTCATCATTAGTTTCTAAAGCAAAGCCTATTAATAGTTGCTCTTCTTTAATAGCTCCTAATGATTTTAAAATATCTTTGGTTGGTTCTAACTCAATTACTAACGACGCATCTTTCTTTTTTATTTTCTGATCTGCAACATTTTTTGGTCGATAATCTGCAACTGCTGCAGATAATACAGCTATATCTACTTCTTTAAAATGTTTATGACAAGCATCGTACATTTCTTGAGCAGAAGTTACATTTATTCTATTAATTAATGAATGCTTTACATATTGATGCGATGGTCCAGAAACTAAAAACACTTCTGCTCCTAATGTAGCAGCTGCTTTAGCAATTTCAAATCCCATTTTTCCTGAAGAATGATTCCCTATGAATCGAACTGGATCTATGGCTTCGTATGTAGGACCTGCAGTTAATAGTAGTTTTTTTCCTTTTAATGGTAATTTAGAAATGATATCACTTTCAATAAAGCTAACAATATCTTCTGGTTCTGCCATTCTTCCCTCACCTACCAATCCACTCGCTAATTCCCCTGAAGTAGCTGGAATCATAATGTTTCCAAACGACTGTAAACTATCTAAACTTTTTTTAGTAGACGGGTGCTTATACATATCTAAGTCCATCGCTGGAGCAAAATATACAGGGCATTTTGCTGACAAATATGTTGCTAGCAATAAGTTATCACAAGTACCTTTTGTCATTTTAGACAATGTATTAGCTGTTGCAGGTGCAATTAGCATAATATCTGCCCAAAGTCCTAATTCTACATGATTATTCCACAATTCATTTTCATCTTCTTGATCGTAGAATGTAGAATGTACTGGATTTTTAGAAAGTGTTGATAATGTAAGCGGTGTAATAAAATCTTTAGACGCAGGAGTCATTACTACTTTAACTTCTGCGCCTGATTTTATAAATAAACGGACTAGACTTGCAGTTTTATATGCAGCTATTCCGGCGGTAATTCCTAATAATACCTTTTTTCCTTGAAGTACAGACATTAATATTATTTTGTGTCTGGAGATCTATGGTAAATTTTTTCGCTTAACCACTCCTCTACAGCAATAGCTGTTGGCTTAGGTAAACGCTCATAAAATTTTGAAACTTCAATTTGCTCTTTGTTTTCGAAAACTTCTTCTAAACTATCATTGTACGTAGCAAACTCATCTAACTTATCTACTAACTCCTTCTTTAAATCAGAGTTTATTTGAGTAGCTCTTTTAGCAATAATTGAAATTGCTTCGTAAATATTATCTGTAGCTTCCTCAACTGCTTCTCTATCGTAAGTTACTGTTGATACTGGTGCCTTAGTTTCTTTATAGTTCATATTTAACTTTTACTATTAAATTGCTGTAATTGTTCTTGTTCTTTGTGTAATGTAGCCAACATTTTATCAGACTCTTCTTTATATTTAGTCTCAGGAAAGTTACGTTTTAGCTTTTCGTATGCTTTAATAGCAGCTTTTATACGTCCGTCTTTTCTTCTGTTGGTACTTTTTAATGCAAAATCATGCGCCGCTTTTAATCTGTAATACAACGCTTCTTCTTTATATGTTGTTCCTAAATAATCTGATAATAAATTATCAAAAGCTGTTATAGCAGCTCTATAATTACCAGGATATGCATCTGCAGTAGTATAGTAACCTTTTGCTATTTCAAATGCTTTGGTTTCTAATTTATACTGTAACTCTTTATAATATTTATTTGCCTCGTCTAATCGTAATGAATTAGGATACTTATCTATAAAAGCTTGAAAAGATTCTAATGCCTTTTTAGTATCTGTAGGATCTTTACTGTAAACTGGTGCAGCTTTATAGTAACTTAATGCTGATAAGAAATCTGCTTCTTCTTTCTTTGAACTCTTAGGATAGTTTTGAGCAAACCTGTTAAAGTAGTACCCTGCTATACTATAATTTTTCTCATTAAAGTTAGAATTTGCTACCATAAACTGAATACGCTCTTGTTGAGGCTTATTACGGTAAGCAGCTGTTACTTTTTCAAATAAACGTAATGCTTTGCTATATTTTTTGGCCTCATACATTTTTACGGCCATTTTATACTGTTGCTCAATAGTACCTCTGTTCAATACTTTCTGGTACTCTCCACAAGAAACAAGTATTAAAAACGAAAAAATAAAATATACTCTTCTGATCATTTTTTGCATTTTGCAAAATTAGTAATTAATTATGTATTATTAAAATGAATTCATTTCACTAAGTGAAAGCGCAATTACGTATAATTAAGATGAATAAACTACTAAACGTTTGTTAAATATTTATTGAGACGTTTCTTCTTGCCCCACTAATTGTTTTATATCGTTATCAAATAAGTATAATCCTCCTTTATCATCTCCAATTAAATTAATTTTATCTAAGATATTTCTAGCAAGAGCTTCTTCTTCTATTTGTTCTGCTACATACCATTGTAAGAAATTATGTGTAGCATAGTCTCTTTCTTCTAATGTTATATGTACTAAATCATTGATAGATTGTGATACCATTATTTCATGATCTAATAACGTTTGAAACATATCTTTAAAAGAACCAAATTTTGGAGATGGTGCTTCTAATGCTGGTACCATTGCATGTCCTCCTCTTTCATTAATAAACTTTACTAATTTTAACATGTGCATTCTTTCTTCATCTGAATGTGCATACATAAATTGTGAAACACCTTCAAATCCTTGTACTTCTGCCCATGATGCCATAGCTAAATATACTTGAGATGATTGTGCTTCTATCTGTACTTGTTTATTTAATGCTGATTCTATTTTTTCTGATAACATTTATCCTTATTTTTAATTTATAGCAAAGATGCAAAAAAGCTCATAATCTTAAGTTATGAGCTTTGAATTCTTTTTATATTTTATTTACATTAATCTGTCACAGTTGTTTGATAGGTTTGCACTTTATTACAAGGACGATACCAAAGAATTGGTTTTCTGGCTAATTCAGAAATAATTGGATTAATTACTTCTGGCCCACCTTTAAAGGATTTATATATACCTACGACTCTAGGCGTAATTACAATATCATTATTGGCCGTTTCATTTCCTTCACCACTACTAACTGGATTTGCATATAATTGTGCTTTTATTGTTCCTATGGCTAAGATTGCATTCTGAATTGTTGTTTCGTTTATTTCACTTGGCAATGGTAATGCTGAAGAAACACTTTTCCCCGTAATCCCTAATGTTTGTACACTTAAACTCCCTTTTAATTTTCCTGCTTTTGCTTCACTTGCTATTACTCCAAGTCCTGAAAGATTTACGTCTCCTTTTAAAGTTGTTACCCTAGCTACCACTCTTAGCCCTACTCCAATATATACTGGTACAACTTTTTCTTCCCACCCATTTCCTGGTAACAGTATTTTAATGCTTTCTTTTAATTCTCGTTCTTCTTGCTTGAAAAAATTTATTTTCTCCTGATTAGCATTTACATTGTATTGTCTAAAACGAATACTAGGTTCTACTTGGTAAATTATTTTTCGTTCTTTAATTGAATCTATTTCTGTTTTAACTGGTGCTGGATATTCATATTTTTCTCTATAAAAAAACGGAATCTGAGTTACATCTACATTGATGTAATCTAATGTGACCTCATAAGTTTGACCTTCTCCAGAGGCTTTAACAATACTTCCATAAGTTATAGAGCCGTCTTTTTCTATTTTAGCAATAGACAAACGTACTGTTTGATCTGGAAATGAATTTAATAGTGATTTAAATGGCACTTTCTTTCCTTCTTCATATGGAGGGTAGTTACAACTATATCCTAAGGCTGTAGCAACCGGTAATGGATCTAACGGAATGTAAGAAAATGTAGAATTTTGTTCCCCTAATGTTTCTGCTTCTACTAATTTAGTTGGTGCGCAATTAGAAAAACAAATACACAATAGTCCTATAAAAAGTATGTTGGTTAGTTTCATAAGTACTTGTTTTATTTAATTATCCTATCATTAAATATCTTAAACACTTATAAACAAACAGTTACTTATACTACAAAACCATACACTTTAGGCACAAGCGTATGGTTTTTATACATAAAACTTTATTGATTTAACTAATATTTGCTTTTTAGATAATCCATTAAGTTTAATAGAAGAGTTTCTTCTTCTTTATCCAGTAAAATACTTTCTTTAGTACTTGGTTCATAATATCCTAGTACGAAATATAAGTTTTTTGCTATTTTTTCTAATGACTCTTGTGATACGTCTTTTTGTAACTCGTATAGATATGCGCCAGCGTCTGTATATAACGTTTCTTCTTCTGAAACTTCTTTATTTCCGTCGATATATCCATTTAAAAACTCAGTAAAAGCCATATTTTCTGAGTTTATATTTACTCTAGATGTTGTTTCATTTTCTGTTTGACATGCAGTTACAAATGTTATTAATGAAACTAAGGCAAAGGTGTATATATATTTTTTCATTGTTGTTCTAAGATTTACATTCGATATTAAAAGTGTTCTTTGAATCGTTTCTTTCTAATTAATTCGACTGATTTAGCTTTATGATATTTTTAATTAGCTCATCACCTGGGTAATCCATAGCAATGATTCCTACTTTTATTGGTTTTTCACCAGTTTCCCTTGCTTGATTCAATTCATTAGAAATTCTTTCATATACTACTCTATTCACACGATATGCAACAGAATAAGGATACGCAAAAGCGCCTACACCACTAGCAAAATTTAAGTAAATATTATTTAAATCTTTACTAGAGACATCTATATGACTTAGTACTTTTCTGTATTTACTTGGAATATGGAAAAGCGTTGGAACTGAATAATCATCTTGTATTTTTAATGAATTCCAATAAATTCCAGGTAAACCATGAACCTGTTCTATAATTGTTATTTTTCCGCGTAATTCTCCTAAAGTAGCTTTTGGGTTAGGCTTTTCATATATGCGGTTTTCTTCTCTTAAATTTTTAACGTAGTTATTGTAAATCCTAATAAACTCTGCATTTGATGCAGAAGAATATTCTTGTTTTACTCTCATTAAAACTGTTTCTCCTGGGTTTGCTTTTAAGAAATTACTTACATGTTGAAGTACTCCAGCAAATGTGATGTGCTGGTAGAATCGACCATGATGAATCGTTAATGCATTATTGATTACTCTGCAGCGAATATCCAAAAAGCGAATACCTGCTTTTAATTGTTCTGGAATACTCATTGATTGCGTTTCCGCTAAATCGCCTCCATATAAGGAAGCTGTATCGTGTGTTCCTGGAATTGACATTTCTGTTAATCTAGTTGCATCATCTAAATTTGTCATCCATCTTGATTCGTTATTCTCTGTAGTTGTGGATGTATTATAGTAAGCTTTCGTTTGACTATGAATAACGTAAGGGAAGTTTAATGCTATTAGTGCAATAAACGTAATTAATTTGACTCTCATTGTTTTATAATATTTGATAAACTTTTTAGGGACTTATGTTTTTACAGTTACTTTTAATTTTTTAAATCCGTAACATTAAAAAACACCTTGAGTTAACTTTTATTGTTATCAATTATAAAATTTCAATAAAATGCTTAAAAACGTCAGTGAATAGTCTACAATAAATGGTAGTATTGATCTATGTTAAACAAGAAAAGCTAAACTAAAAACATTGGACATGCTCTAGTTTAGCTTTTTATGAAAAATACTATTATAATACTTTATAATCTATCTATAAAGTCTGATATTTCTGTTTGTAATTCTTCTGATGCTTTTACCAAAGGAAGTCTCACTTCATCTGAACATATTCCTACTTTTTGAAGCATGCTTTTAATTCCTGCTGGATTTCCTTCAGCAAAAATCATATCAATACTATCTGCTACTTTATAATGTAATTCGTAAGCTTCTTTTGCTTTACTTTCTAACCCTAATTGAATCATACGAGAAAATTCTTTCGGCAATCCTTCTCCAATTACACTAATAACTCCTGCTCCACCAGCTAATACCATTGGTAACGCAATCATATCATCTCCAGATATTACTAAGAAATCTTTAGGTACTTTTTGTATAATTTTCATTGCTTGTACCATATCTCCTTTAGCCTCTTTTACTGCGATAACATTCTCAAAATCGTTTGCTAACCTTGCTATTACTTCAGGCGACATATTTGAAGCTGTTCTTCCTGGTACATTATATAAAATTATAGGTTTTTCTGTTGCTTCTGCTACCGCTTTAAAGTGTTGATAAATTCCTTCTTGCGTAGGTTTGTTATAATAAGGAGAAACCGATAACACACCATCAAACTCTGTTAAATCTGTATTTTTAAGTTCGTTAACTACAGCAGCAGTATTATTCCCTCCAATTCCTAATACTAAAGGCAAACGGCCTTTATTTACTTCTATAATCTTGGCTTTTACAGCTTCTTTTTCTTCAGTTGTTAACGTAGCTGGTTCTCCCGTAGTCCCTAACACAACTAAATAGTTAATTCCGTTTTCTATTTGATAATTTACTAATCGTTCTAAACCATCAAAATCTACACTCCCATCTTCAAAAAAGGGTGTAACCAATGCAACCCCTGTACCTATAAATTTTTGCATTTAAATTCTTAATTTTCCTGTAAAATTAATGCTTTATTTAAAATGTTTCTGTGTTTATATAGAGAATATACAAATTTTATAATGGTTGTTTAATTTTTTTCTTTGATTTCTAGAACTATGAACTGATTTATTTGCGTATCATATAGCTGAAAATTATCATCTGATATTAAAATTAACGAACTATTTCCATTAGATAATTTAGGTCCCAATGTTATTCCTTCAATATTATCTATAATTCCTTTAGTTAGATTTGGTTTAATTGTATTGAAATTCAATAACAGTTCTTTCTTTAAAGGTATATAAGTTCTATTTGATAAAGTTTCAAAAGCTAATGTATTTGTCGTTTTATCTTCTACCGTTGCTTTATATAATTTTACAGTATTCCCATAGCTTCCATATCCACTTTGATAAGCTCTTTCTACCACCAAAAATGTATTCTTCTTGTATTCTAAAATAGCGGTTAACCCATTTAAATTGATCGTTCCTTTTTTAGGTTTTTCTACTTTGTCTAGCATATAGACATATTGCTTGGTTGCTTTCTTTTCACCATCATTAAAAAGCGTAATTCTTACAGGAGACAATGTTTCAGTTAAACTTGGTTCTTCACCATCAACTTTTAAAACTCCTTCCATTGCAACCCACATTCCTGTATTATCTATGCTTCTACAAGACCCTTCGAAACTGGCATTATGCCTAGAAGCTGATTTAAAATATTCTGGTATTTCAAAAGAACTTATAAACTCCCCTCCTTCATTTATTGCAAAAACAGAAGGTTCTTTTCCTTTTTTAATACTTCCTTCTGAAACCAAGTGAAATTCTTTTTCTTTTGCATTAAACACTAACGATTCTAAATCTAAGGCTTGCTCTTTATAAAACTCTGAAGAATCTTTTAACTCTATTAAATCTACAAAATCTATCTTCTGAATTGTATCTTCATTAAAAGTTATTACTGACTTTAAAATTCTAGGATTTTGTGAATCATCTATTACAAAGTAAAAATTCGTACCATCATAATCTATTCCAGACAAACCACCTACTATAGTATTTTTATATGCTAAAGAATCTTGTAATACAAATTCATCTTTAAACTCAACTACTAAGCCTTTATTTTTCTGCTCTTTACATCCAAACAGACTTATTATAAACATTAACAGAATGTAGTTTTTTTTCATAAAGTTTTAACTTTTTTAGTTTTAATTTGAAAAGATCACCTTTTTTATTCGTCTACGTAAGTAATAAATAATAAAATTTATGACGAAACATATACCTTTATTACTCAAACTTATTGCTGCAATTATCATGCTACAAACATTATTTTTTAAATTTTCAGGAGCTCCTGAAAGTGTTGAGCTTTTTACTAAAATTGCAGGAGAACATGAAAAATTCATGAGAATTGGTACTGGAATCTTAGAGTTAATTGCTTCAATTTTACTTTTTGTTCCTAGAAAAACATGGTTAGGTGCATTTTTAACTATTGGTTTAATGGGAGGAGCTATTATGTCTCATTTAACTATTATTGGTATTCAGCATAATAATGATGGTGGCGCATTATTTATTATGGCAATTATTACCTTACTTTCTGGTATTGGCTTACTTTACTTAAATAGAAAAGACATTCCTTTTTTATAACTAATTAAAAGCTGTTTAATGATTATGTTTTATAATAACTGCTTTACAAATTAGGTATTGTGACACTATATATGTTATCATTATTAATACCTGTAAAATAGAAGCACTGAAATAAAACTCTTTAATCGCTATAATGCTATCTGAAAGGATAAATAACAAAGCACCAATAAGCAACCATGAATTTTCGGTTGCTTTATTTTTTATATAATTTAATAAAGCCACTGTTCCAAAAGTAGAAATCGCAATTCCATACACAATAACTGGCACAAATAACTCTCCTAAATTTTCTTTGATTAACATTACGATTAAAGAAAAATACACTACAAATGGAATTGCTGCATAAATAACAGTTTTCGTTTTTACAGTTGTGAAGAAGCCTCTAATTATTTTTATATAAATGATATGTGTTATAAGAAAAGAAACCAATCCTCCAATAAAAAACTTTTTCGGGAATAGTAATAGCACATCTCCCCAAAACGAAAAGAATAAGGCTGAGACAAACCAAAAGCTTCTCTTTTTAACAGAAACAAGATATAGAATTGCTAGTACAACCGTAATTAAAGGTTTAAATATAAATTCTAGTAACTTATTATTCATTATTGTTCCATATACTTCTAGCATTGAAACTAATAAAAACAGTAATGCTATAATTGTGATTCTTTGAGGGATATTTTTCATTAATTTATTATTTTATCTTTTAGTATAAATCCTCTATAAAAAACATAACAAGATAGCATGTAAATACTTAATGAAGCTACATCAAAATACACATTAGAGACATTAAAAATAACTACAGCATAAATAGAATCTGATATAACTCTAATTCCCATAGCGATTAATAATACCTCATTTGCTACATTCATATTATGTAAGTAATTAGACAATGAAATAGCAAACGCTAAGCTCATTGTTAAACCATAGAAGATGATTGGGTAAAACGATTTTCCTTTATTTTGAACTACAAAAACAAAGACTATTATAAACAACATAATAGCTAATAAAAAATACTTTAAAATCTGTTTTTTCGCATCCTTTTTAAGGAGGTTTGCTATTATCTTTATTAAAAATAAATTGGCTATTCCATAGATCAAAATAGCAATATGGAACATATTAATCGTATTATTAATAATATCTGCTATTACCATAGTAGCAAACATGCTAATTACTAAAGGATCTATTTTTTTACTTTCAAAACTATACAGCATTAAAAGTATTAAAATAGGAACAGGTTTAAATGCATTCCTTAAAACAATATCATTTGTTACTGTAGCTAGCATGTATAAATACAAAATACATGCAGCTACAAAACTTATTGTTAATGCTATTTTAATATTAAATTTCAATAATCTATTTAGCTAATCATTGTTATAAATTCTTCTTCAGAAATAATAGGAACACCTAAATCTTGCGCTTTAGTTAATTTACTTGGTCCCATATTATCTCCTGCAACAATAAAATTTGTTTTTTTAGAAATTGAACTACTTACTTTTCCTCCATTATCTTCTATGAGTTTCTTTAACTCATTTCTACTTACTTGATGAAAAACCCCTGAAACCACAAATATTTTACCTTGTAATTTATCTGATTGATTTTCCTGAGCTTCTTGAGATATTTCTAATTGTACTCCATATTGTTTCAATCGATCTACCAGTGCAAGGCTTTTAGGATCTTTTGCAAAACTAATTACACTTTCTGCGATCTTATCTCCTATTTCATCTACTCCTACCAAAGTTTCAAAATCTGCAGCTAATAAATTATCTATTGATTTAAAATGTTTTGCTAATTTTTTAGCAACAGTTTCTCCCACAAATCGAATACCAAGTGCAAATAATACTTTTTCAAACGGTATTTCTTTCGATTTCTCTATTCCTTCAATCATATTCTGTGCAGACTTTTCTGCCATTCTTTCTAAAGGAACAATTTGCTCAACCTTTAATTCATATAAATCAGCATAGTTTTTAATCAATCCTTCTTTATATAGTAAATCTACTGTTTCAGCACCTAATCCATCAATATCCATTGCTTTTCTACTGATAAAATGCTGAATTTTTCCTGTAATTTGAGGAGCACATCCAAATTCATTCGGACAATAATGCTTTGCATCTCCCTCTTTACGTATCAATTCTGTGCCACACTCTGGGCAATGCGTAGCGTATTGGGTTGGTTGAGAATCGGCAGAACGTTTCGTTAAATCTACTGCTATAATTTTTGGAATAATTTCACCTCCTTTTTCTACATAAACAGTATCTCCAACACGCACATCAATCTTCTCTATTTGATCTGCATTATGCAATGACGCTCGTTTTACAATTGTTCCTGCTAAGTGAACTGGTTCTAGATTTGCTACTGGTGTAATTGCTCCTGTTCTTCCAACTTGATATGTAATTTCATTTAAAACCGTGGTTACTTGTTCTGCTTTGAACTTGTAAGCGATAGCCCACCTTGGAAATTTAGAAGTATATCCTAATTCTTCTTGTTGTTGTAATGAGTTTACTTTAATTACCACTCCATCTGTTTCATAAGGCAAATCGTGGCGTTTTTCATCCCAATAGTTAACAAACTCTAATACTTTTGCTATAGAAGGTGCTAAAGCAATAGTATCTGGCACTTTAAAACCAGCTTTTCTCGCTGCTTCTAAACTTCCATAATGTGTATCGTATTTTCTTTCTTCTGTTACTACTTGATATAATAAACAATCTAGTGGTCTTTTCGCAACTTCTGCACTGTCTTGTAATTTTAAACTACCACTAGCTGTATTTCTAGGGTTTCTATAAGGTTCTTCGCCATTTGCAACACGTTCTTCATTCATTTTATTAAAACCATCTAACGGCAATATGATTTCTCCTCTCATTTCAAAATTAGAAACAAAATCCTCTTTTATTACTAATGGTATTGACTTTATTGTTCTAATATTAGTAGTTACTTCATCTCCTTGTACACCATCTCCACGTGTTACAGCTCTTAGAAACTCTCCGTTTTCATAAGTTAAATTAATAGAAGCGCCATCATATTTTAATTCACAGGTATATTCTATTTCATCTGTTCCAAGAATTTTTTGAATACGTTTTTCCCAGTCTAGTAAGTCTTCTTTAGAATATGAGTTATCTAAAGAATACATTCTATTTTTATGTGTAATTGTTTCAAAGTTTTTCGTAATCTGCCCACCTACGCGTTGCGTTGGAGAGTTTGGATCGTTAAACTCTGGGTTTTCTTCTTCTAGCTTCTCTAATTTTTTTAATTTAATATCAAACTCATAATCAGAAATAGTTGCATTATCTAATACATAATAATTATAATTATGTTGATTGAGTTCTTCTCTTAGAGATGCTATTTTTTCTTTAATATTCATTTATTTTCTAACTTTCCCTGTTAATAAACTAACTCCTTTTGGTAGTGGGTTACCTGCTGAACGACGAAAAGATACAATTTGTCCAACATGCCAAATAGCGTCTGCTATAGGCCCATTTAATTGATTCCAAAAAGGATATTCTGCTACTTCTCCGTTACCTCTTTTAATCTTCATTACGTATTCAGATAAATCTTTAGATTTTTTTAAAATATCGCTTGACTTTTTAAAATTTTCTAATGTCATTTTTCTCATTTCTTTAAAAGATAAAGAACCTTGTTTTGGAAATACCATATCTGTTTTTTCTAAAGCACTTAATGTCATAATAGATAATACTAAGATATGATCTGCTGTATCTAAAATACTTCTTGTTTTTTCTCCTGGTTTATAAGCTAAATCTTTTTCTGTTAATCCTTCTGTTGCCCAATAGTAACGAAAACCTAATCCGTCTATCATTCTACCAGCAACAGTACCTGCTGTATAATTTGCTGGAGCTTCTGGAATTTCATAATATGGAAGTTCTTGAGAGTTTATTTGTTGTAACATACATAAAAAAGTAAAAAATGTAAGAAATGATTTCATGGTTGATAACTTAAAAAATTGCAGATGCAAGGTACTATTTTTTCATAAAAAAAAGTCCAGAATAGATAGTTCTGGACTTTTTAAAATTTCTATAGTAGTTAACTACTAATAATAAGTATATCGACGAACTTTTGCTATGTATTTTGCTAAACGTATAACTTGGTGAGAATATCCATACTCATTGTCATACCAAATATAAATTACAATCGTATTTCCATCTGCTATTGTAGCTTTGCTATCAAAAATTGATGGTGCTGTAGTTCCTACAATGTCTGAAGAAACTAACTCATTGCTTAATGAATATTGAATTTGTTCTACTAAATCGCCTTCTAACGCATATTGTTTCATAATAGCATTAATAGCTTCAGCAGTAGTTTCTGAATTTAATTGTAAGTTTAAAATAGCTAACGACCCGTTAGGTACAGGTACACGAATAGCATTTGAAGTTAATTTTCCTTCTAATGCTGGTAATGCTTTAGAAACTGCTTTTCCTGCCCCAGTTTCTGTAATTACCATATTTAATGCTGCTGCTCTTCCTCTACGATATTTTTTATGCATGTTATCTACTAAGTTTTGATCATTAGTATATGCATGAATTGTTTCAAGATGCCCTTGCTTAATTCCGTAGTTATCTTCTAATACCTTTAAAACAGGTGTAATTGCATTTGTTGTACAAGATGCTGCAGAAAAAATATCTATTGTATCTGGGTCATTTTCTAAATGATTTACTCCGTGAACAATATTTGGAACTCCTTTTCCTGGAGCTGTTAATAATACTTTACTTGCTCCTTTAGCTGTTAAATGACGACTTAACGCTTCTTTATCTCTAAAAGCTCCTGTATTATCGATAATTAAAGCATCGTTTATACCGTACTCAGTATAATCTATCTCTTCAGGTCCATTAGCAGAAATCATATGAACTGTAGTACCGTTAATAATTAACGCATTATTTTCTGCATCTACTTGAACTGTTCCAAGGAAATCTCCATGTACAGAATCTACATTTAATAATGAAGCTCTTTTCTCTAATACAGTTTGATCTATTTTACCACGAGTTACAATAGCTCTTAATCGTAATTGAGAACCTTTTCCCATTTTACTACTTAATTCTCTCGCTAGTAAACGTCCAATACGTCCAAATCCGTATAAAACAACATCTTTAGGCTCTATACCATTTGCTTCAGTAGCGTCTGCTAATTGTTTCTTAACAAAATCTACCTTATTTAAATTAGCATCATCTATTAAGTGATATTCATATGCTAATTTACCTATATCTAATTTTGAAGCGGGTAAATCTATAGACTGAATTGCTTTAGCTATTTCTAAAGCATCTTGAATTGAAATTGGTTTCGCTACAAAAGCTCCTGCGTAATCTATTAAGTTTAAAACTTCACTAGCTCTTTTATCTACTAATGGATTTCTAAATAACACCAATTCAATTGATTTATCATACCATAAATCATTTACAATATTGATGAATTCAGTGGTAGCTCTTCTAACTTGTGCTTGATTTACTACTTCTTTTTCGTAATTTGTTATTGTTGACATAGTTGTGTTAACTAAATTTAAAAAAATTTGCTGCAAAAGTAGTTATTTCAAACGATTTCGTAACTCTAAAAACAAAAAAACTCAACACAAAATATGTTGAGTTTTTTCTATACTTTTTAAATACTAGTCTTGTCGCTCTTTTTACATTACAAGAACTAATTATTTAATACTTTAAGTTAATACCTAAATCTTTCTACTTGTCCACTTGGACTAATCATTTCTAAGATATATCTTCTTTGGTAATTTCCATCTAACATTCTAACCGCATCTTCAGCAGATTCTACTTCTTTACCATTAATTTTTGTTAAAATATATCCTTCACCAACTCCAACCTCTAAAAAGGCAGGATCTTTAGTTCTTGTAATTTTAGCTCCTTTAGATATCTTGAATTTTTTCTTATCGTTATCATCTAAATTTTTAAACTCTGTATTCAATACTTTACTAACTGGTAAAGTTATTCTCTTAGTCAACTCTACACTCTTTACTAATATATCTCCATCTCTACTAATAGTTAAACTTACATTTTCTCCTGGACGCTTAGCTGTAAGCTGTCCTTTTAAATCTGAGAATTTTGAGATTTTAACATTATTTACTTTTGTAATGATATCTCCTTGTTTTAATCCAGATTTGAATGCTCCACTATCTTCAAATACTTCACCTATAACTACTCCTTCTATTTCTTCAGAATTTTCAAAATCAGGCGCAAAACCAATTAAAGCTTCTTGTACTCCTCCAAATTCTAATAAGTCATCTATAATTTTTTTAGTGATATTAGATGGAACAGCAAACGAATATCCAATAAAAGAACCTGTTCTAGAAGTAATTGCTGTATTAATACCAATTAACTCTCCTCTAGTATTTACTAATGCTCCTCCACTATTTCCTGGATTCACTGCAGCATCAGTCTGAATAAATGATTCTATGTTAGAATTCCCTTGTAAATCTCTTCCTTTTGCACTAATAATACCTGCAGTTACAGTAGAGTTTAAATTATACGGATTTCCAACTGCTAGAACCCATTCTCCTATTTTTACATTATCCGAATTTCCAAAAGCAATATATGGTAACTCAGAGTCAGTATCAATCTTTAATAAAGCAATATCATTATCTTTATCTGCTCCTATCAATTCTGCTTTATATTTTTTTCTATTATTTAAAGTAACTTCTAATTCTGTAGCTCCTGCTATCACATGGTTATTCGTTACAATATAACCATCAGAAGATATAATTACTCCACTACCAGTTCCTACTTGTTTTTGTGTTCTATTTCCATTTCTTCCAAAAAGCTGTTCAAAAGGATTATACACTTCTTTTAATGCCGTATTTTTAACATGTACCACTGTATTAACAGTTAATTCTGCCGCTTCTGTAAAATCTGTTGGTACAGATGTATTATTAACTGCAGCTGGTATATAATTCGCTTTTACAGTTTGTAAAGCTGGTTCTGTCGATTTCTCTACAATGATTTGGGGGCTTTCTACAAATAATTTATATCCTCCTAAAGCAAAAACTCCTCCTAAAAAAGCTATTCCCAATATTCCAAATACTCTTCTCATTATATTAAATTTTTTGTTACTCAAATATACAATTTTAACATTTTAAGCCAATGTGTTTAACTTCTCTTTAACGGACTTTAACCGCCATTTAACAACCCCATATTCCTTACTAAATATGTATATTTGCTCGTATGAATTTAGCTTTTTATAAATATCAAGGAACAGGCAATGACTTTATTTTAGTCGATAATAGATCAAAAATCTTTCCAAAAGAAAATAATATGGCAATTCGTCAATTATGTGATCGTAATTTTGGAATTGGTGCAGATGGATTCATTTTACTTGAAAATGATGATAATACAGATTTTAGAATGGTCTATTACAATGCTGATGGCAATGAAAGTACTATGTGTGGAAATGGTGGCCGATGTATAGTTGCTTTTGCTAATAAACTTGGGCTTATAAAAGAAAAAGCTACTTTTAATGCTATTGATGGGCTACATCACGCTACTTACGATAACGGTATTGTTTCTTTGCAAATGATTGACGTAGATAGTGTGCAAATTCATGATAATTATGTGTTTGCTGATACTGGATCTCCACATCATGTTGAACTGGTTCAAGAAATAGATGTATTTGACGTATATAGCAAAGGGAAAGCAATTAGAAATGATATTTATGGTCCAGAAGGCAGTAACGTTAACTTTGTAGAACAAACCGATAATAATTCTTTTCGTTTACGCACATACGAGCGTGGTGTTGAAAATGAAACATTAGCATGCGGAACAGGCGCAACTGCCGCTGCCATTGCGATGCACACACTCGGTAAAACAGAGAATAACAATATCAACTTGAAAGTTCAAGGAGGTGATTTATCTGTTTCTTTTGATATAGAAGACAAGAAATATCATAATATCTTCTTAACTGGTCCTGCTACATTTGTATTTGAAGGAAATATAGAGATTTAATGCATACTCTTACTGGAACACACATACAACTTAGGGCTATAGAGCCAGAAGATCTTGATTTTTTATTTCGAATAGAAAATAACCAAGATTTTTGGGAAGTAAGTCATACACAAACTCCTTTTTCTAAGTTTCTACTAAAACAATATATAGAAAACTGCCACTTAGACATTTACGAAGCCAAACAATTACGTTTGGTTATTGAAGAGAAAAACTCTCTTCTCACTGTTGGACTAATTGATATATTTGATTTTAACCCTCAACATAAAAGAGCAGGAATCGGTATTGTTATACATAATAACTATCAGAAAAAAGGTTATGCTTCTGAAGCTCTAAAAATAGTTGTTAATTATAGTTTTTTAGACTTACATTTACACCAATTGTTTGCGAATATTACTAGTGATAATAAAAAGAGTTTAGCACTATTTAAAAAACATCGTTTTATTGAAGCTGGTATTAAACGTGATTGGATATTCTCAAAAGGTAATTTTAAAGACGAAATTTTATTTCAATTAATCAATGAAAAGTAAAATCATTTTAGGAATTCTATTTATACTACTAATAATAGGTGGTTTAGTAGGCTATAATTTTTATAACAAAATCTTTGCTCCTGCAGTTATTAAAGACAGTAAAGTATATATACCTACCAATAGTTCTATGACTTTCCTAAATGAAAAGTTAGCAGATTTTGTAGAAAACTCAGATGATTTTACATGGGTAGCTAAGCAAAAAAAGTTTACAAAACCTAAAGGTGGTATGTACCTTTTAAAAAAAGGGATGAGCATGAATGATTTGGTCAACCTATTTCGTTCTGGTAACCAAACTCCCATAAAAGTCTCCTTTAACAATCAAGATACCTTAGAAAAGTTAGCTGGCAGAGTTGCTCAACAAATAGAATCTGATAGTATTTCTCTTTTAAATGCTTTTAAAGACACATCTTTTCTTTCTAAAAATAATTTTACAGAAAAATCTGTTTTAGGAATGTATATTCCTAATCAGTATGAATTTTATTGGAATACTACTCCAGAGAATTTCAGAAATACTATGTTGAAATATTACAATAAGTTCTGGAATAAAAATAGATTAGCGAAAGCTAGTAAACTTGGTTTAACGAAAGATCAAGTAATTGGATTAGCTTCTATTGTGCATAAAGAAACAGCACAAATTTCTGAGAGACCTGTAGTAGCTGGTTTATATTTAAATAGATATAAGAGTAACTGGCCTCTAGAAGCAGATCCAACAATTATTTATGCTTTGAAAGAAATTAATGGTCAAGATTTTATTGTAAAAAGAGTGTTATTTAAAGACATAGAAAACACTAAAAATTCACCTTATAATACCTATAAACATGTAGGAATCCCTCCTACACTTATTGGTATGCCAGATATCTCTGCTATTGATGCTGTTTTAAATCCAGCAAAACACAACTATTATTTTATGTGTGCAAGTGTTGATAATATCGGTTTTCATGAGTTTGCTAAAACTCTAGCACAACACAATAGAAATGCTACTAAATACCAAAGATGGATTAATAATCAAGGGATTAGAAGATAATTTTAACAAAAAATTATCCACATTTTATTAACTCCTTTTTAGATTTTTTAACAATTACACAAAGCGTCTCATTATGAGATCATTAAAATAATCATTGTTTTTTTATCAAAGCGATAAAACCTTAAAATATACAAAACTCAGCGATAGTTAACCATCCATATTTTTGCCGTATCTTTGCGCCCGCTAAACAGAAAGTATTCTAATTATCAGAAATTTAGGGTTATTACTAATATTCATTACACTATCTAGTTTTACAAAAGAAAAGGGGAAATTAATAGATAAAACTACGCCAATAAACTACGTTACTTCTAAAGACGTACTAATCTTAGAAAAAGATTTTATTGGATTTAAAGAAGCTTTGGCTTTTAAAGAATCACAAGGTAAATACACCGTTGTAAACTCATTAGGTTATTTAGGAAAATACCAATTCGGAAAAGGTACATTACGTCGTTTTAAGATTTATGATACACAAAAATTCCTGAAAACCCCTGAGTTACAAGAGAGGGCTTTCACTGCACTTTGTAAGGTGAATAAATGGATTTTAAGAAGGGATATTTCCCGTTTTGTAGGAAAACGTATAAATGGTATTACCATTACAGAATCAGGAATTTTAGCTGCTGCTCATTTAGCTGGAGCTGGAAACGTAAAAAAATTCTTACGCTCTTATGGTAAATTCCAATTTAAAGACTCATTTGGAACTTCTATCGAATCTTATATGAAGAAGTTTTCTGGATATGATGTTTCCTACATAAAAGCAGATAAAAAAGCTACTGTGTAATAATATTTAAAGTTACAACAAGTTTTTGTAACAAAGACATTTTGACAACAAATTGACTAGGCCTGTATAATAAAAATTGCAGGCCTTTTATGTAAATCAGGGTTTTCTGATTTCCATTTCTTAATTGTATATGTTCGTATATATTCTGTTGGCAAAGAAATATCACAAGCTACACACAATCGTGTATTAGGATGTAACGTTCCTCTTAATGCATCTAGCATTTTACCATTCCTATACGGTGTTTCTATAAAAATCTGAGATTGATTTTTATCTCTTGAGAGTTTTTCTAAATCCTTTATTGTCTTTTTTTTATCAGCCTTATCTATCGGTAAATAGCCATTAAAAGCAAAATTTTGTCCATTCATACCAGAAGCCATCATAGCAAGTAAAATAGACGATGGCCCAACAAGAGGTATTACTTGGATTCCTTTTTCATGCGCTTGTTTTACTATGGTAGCACCAGGATCTGCAACACCAGGAACACCTGCTTCAGATAAAATTCCAACTGAAATCCCTTCTTGACACACGTCTAGATAGTTTCTCGTTTCTAATTCGTGAGAAAATTTATCTATTAACATAAAATGTAACTGCGGTTGTGGTTTGTTAGGTGTTATTCTTTTGATAAATCTTCTTGCAGATTTTTCATTTTCTACAATAAAATAATCTAAGGTTTCAATAACTTTTTTTACAGAAATTGGCATTACCTCTAAAGGCTCAGTTTCACCTAGAGTTGTGGGGATTAAATATAATTTACCTAACATAAATAGAATTAGATTTTAGAAGCAATTACTTCACAGGCTTCATCTAACATATTAAAAACATTCTTAAAACCATCATCTCCCCCGTAATAAGGGTCTGGGACACTTATATTTTGATTTGGATACGATTCATTTAAAATCATTTTTACTTTAGCTGCATCTGCTTCATTTCTCGACAATTTAAGAATATTATTATAATTACTAACATCCATCGCATAAATCAGATCAAAATTATCAAAATCGTTTACTATAAACTTTCTCGAACGTTGATCTGTAATATCGATATTATTCATACTAGCAATTGCTATCGATCTTTTGTCTGGTAATACACCTTCATGAAAACCTGAAGTTCCTGCAGAATCTACTAACACTCCTTCAGAAGATACTTTAGATTTTAAAATCCCTTCGGCTAGTGGTGAACGACATATATTCCCCAAACATACCATAAGTATCTTCATAAAGTGTTATATTTTTAAAATGTTAATTTCTTTGTTAAGTCATCAACGTACTTTCTAAACTGCTTATCAGTTTCAGTTAAATTATCTACCGTTTTACAAGCATGTAATACTGTAGCATGATCTCGTTGACCAATTTGGTTTCCAATACTAGCTAAAGAAGATTTAGTCATACGCTTTGCAAAATACATCGCTAACTGACGTGCTTGAACTACATGACGTTTTCTTGTTTTAGATTGTAAAGTAGCTACATCCATATCGAAATACTTAGAAACGACCTTTTGAATATAATCTATAGAAACTTCTTTCTTAGTATTCTTAACAAACTTATCTACAATCTGCCTTGCTAACTCTAACGTAAACTCTTTTCTATTAAAAGAAGCTTGTGCAATCATAGATATAATTACTCCCTCTAATTCACGTACATTAGACTTCACATTTTTAGCGATATATTCTATTATATCTTCTGGCATTTCAACACCATCTCTAAATAACTTTCTTTGAAGTATCGAAATTCTTGTTTCATAATCTGGACTTTGCAATTCTGCTGAAAGTCCCCATTTGAAACGAGATAATAAACGTTGCTCAATATCTTGCATATCAACAGGTGCTTTATCTGAAGTTAAGATAACCTGTTTTCCATTTTGATGTAAATGGTTAAAAATATGGAAGAATACGTCTTGTGTACCAGCTTTACCAGACAGGAACTGTACATCATCTATAATCAACACATCAATCATTTGGTAAAAATGAATGAAATCATTTCTAGTATTCGATTTTACTGAATCTATAAATTGTTGTGTAAATTTTTCAGAAGAAATGTATAATACTGTTTTATCTGGGTATTTATCTTTAATATCTACACCTATGGCATGTGCTAAATGTGTTTTTCCTAATCCTACTCCACCATATATCAACAATGGATTGAATGAAGTTCCTCCTGGTTTATTTGCAACAGCCATACTAGCAGAACGTGCTAGCCTATTAGAATCTCCTTCTACAAAATTTTCAAAATTGTAATTTGGATTTAATTGCGATTCTATTTTTACTTTTTGCAACCCAGGAATTACAAAAGGATTCTTCAGTTCACGTTTAGATTCTAACGGAACCGTTACCTTTTGCGGTTTCAATGGATTTCTATTCGCACTTGGAATTTTTACAGTTTGCGGACTATTGCTACTGTATGTATTTTCCATACGAACATCGTAAATCAATTTTGCATGCTCACCCAATTCCCTAATTAAAGCAACCCTTAGTAGTTTTATGTAATGCTCTTCCAACCACTCATAGAAAAACTTACTAGGAACCTGAACAGTCAATGCCTCTCCAGACAACTTAACAGGCTTAATAGGCTCAAACCATGTCTTATACGCCTGAGGCTTAATATTGTCTTTTATAAAAGACAAACAGTTTAACCAAACTAATTCAGCAGATTTATTCATTTAAGTTTTTCAGAAAAAAATTAATCCCACAAAATCAACATTGTGAAAAATATATGTTTATATCCCCTCCCTACGGGCGAACAAAAGTGTGAATAAATTTCAGTAAAAAAAAATCAAATTGGTATTGATTATTATTTTTTTTTTATGTAAGATTCACTAAAAAATTTAATGTTAATAAAACACAATTCAACTGTAAGGGTTCGATACGCAGAAACTGACCAAATGGGGGTAATGTATCACGGAAATTATGCGCAATATTTTGAAATTGGTCGAACAGAATGGCTACGTTCCCTAGGGGTTACGTACAAATATATGGAAAAAACAGGAATAATACTTCCAGTTATTTCCCTGAATTGTAACTTTAAAAAGTCTGCTTATTACGACGACGATTTATCAATCACTACCATACTTAAAAAGCGGCCTTCAGTTAAAATTGAATTTGAATACGAGATACATAATCAGCATAATGAATTAATCTGTACTGGTAACACTACTTTGGCTTTTCTAAATCAAAAAACCATGCGTCCTACTCGATGCCCTGAGTATATTTTAGAAAAATTAAACACCTCTGTATTGTAAATCTTATACATTTTTAAACATTTAATTAATTTATAATAATTAATCTTTTATTCAATCACTTTTTGTTAAAACAAAAAACGCTATTTTTTGGTTTACATTGTAAATAAAGAACGAAATTAGCAATATTAAATACAGACACTAAAAAGATGAAAATATATACTAAAACAGGAGATAAAGGTACTACTGCCCTATTTGGAGGTACTCGTGTTCCTAAATATCATTTACGTATTGAAAGTTATGGTACAGTAGATGAGTTGAATTCCTATATTGGTTTAATTAGAGATCAGCAGATTGATGAGGTCTCTAAAAATGCTTTAATTAAAATTCAAGATGAGTTATTTACACTTGGTGCCATGTTAGCAACACCACCGGAGAAAGAAGTTTTGAAAAATGGGAAGGAACGTTTAAATATTCCTAAAATCAATCAAGAATCTATCGATTTTTTAGAAAACGAAATGGATACCATGAATGAAACGCTTCCGCCAATGACGCATTTTATTTTACCTGGTGGACATCAAACAGTGTCATTCTGTCATATAGCACGCTGCGTATGTAGAAGAACCGAGCGTTTAGCCGTTGCTTTACATGAAGAAGAACCTGTAGATACTAGTATTTTAATGTATTTAAACCGACTTTCTGACTACCTTTTTGTGTTGGCACGAAAGTTGTCCTTGCTTCTTCAAGCGGAAGAGGTAAAATGGATACCAACTAAGCTTTAAAATGAAGTTCTTTTTTTATTGATTTTACATTTTCAAAAAAAAACTTGACTTTTTCAGTTTAAATTTTATTTTTGCAGAAAAACAAAAACAGATTTAGAAATGTATTGGACACTTGAATTAGCATCTTATTTAGCAGATGCGCCATGGCCAGCTACTAAAGACGAATTAATAGATTACGCAATTCGTACAGGAGCACCTTTAGAAGTGGTAGAGAATTTACAGGACATCGAAGATGAGGGTGAGATTTACGATTCTATCATTGAGATTTGGCCAGATTATCCTACCGAAGAAGATTATCTTTGGAACGAAGATGAATATTAAACATAATAATAAAATTTAAGAGTCTCTTTTAGAGGCTTTTTTTTTGCTTATTTTTAGTACCTCAATAATTAATTGACGGGACTTAAACTAAGCGCTAGACTAAAACACACACAAAATGAGCATGTTAAACTCAATTATAAAACTTTTTGTTGGTGATAAACAACAAAAAGATTTAAAACTATTACAACCAATTGTAGATAAAGTAAAATCTTTTGAAGATCAAATAGCTAGTTTAACAAACGATGAACTTAGAGGAAAAACAGTTGAGTTCAAATCTAAAATTTCAGCAGCTACTGCTATTTTTGAAGAACAAATTTCAAAATTAGAAGCTGAGGTTAAAACAGCTGATATTGATCGTCAGGAAGAAATCTATGCACAAATAGATAAATTGAGAGACGATGCTTATGCTGCTTCAGAAAAAGTATTAGAAGATATTATGCCTGAAGCTTTTGCTTTAGTTAAAGAAACTGCTAAAAGATTTGCTACAAATGAAGAGTTAGAGGTAACTGCGACTCCTTTTGATCGCGAATTATCTGGTTCAAGAGAACACATAGTATTACAAGACGATAAAGCTATTTGGGAAAATTCTTGGGATGCTTCTGGTAAAGAAGTCACTTGGGATATGATTCATTATGATGTTCAATTAATTGGTGGATCTGTTTTACACCAAGGTAAGATTGCTGAGATGATGACTGGAGAGGGAAAAACATTAGTGTCTACCCTACCTGTCTATTTAAATGCACTTACTGGTAAAGGAGTACATGTTGTTACAGTAAACGATTACTTAGCAAAACGTGACCGTGCTTGGATGGCTCCTATTTTCGAATTCCACGGATTATCTACAGATTGTATTGATTTCCATCAACCAAATTCAGAAGCTAGAAGAAAAGCCTATAATGCAGATATTACTTATGGAACTAATAATGAATTTGGTTTCGATTACCTAAGGGACAATATGGCTTCTTCTAAGGAAGATTTAGTACAGCGTGCACCTAATTATGCTATTATTGATGAGGTAGATTCTGTATTAATTGATGACGCTCGTACGCCATTAATTATTTCTGGTCCAGTACCACAAGGAGATCGTCATGAATTTAATGAATTAAAGCCTTTAGTTGCTGATTTAGTATCATTACAAAGTAAATACTTAGTTGGTGTTTTAGCAGAAGCTAAAAAGCTTTTAAAAGATGGAAATACAAAAGATGGAGGATTCCTTTTACTACGTGTATATAGAGGACTTCCTAAAAATAAAGCATTAATTAAATTCTTATCTCAAGAAGGAATTAAGCAAGTTCTTCAAAAGACAGAGAATTTCTACATGCAGGATAATAATAAATTAATGCCTGAAGTTGATGCTGACTTATGGTTTACTATCGAAGAAAAAAATAATCAAATCAACTTAACTGATAAAGGAATTGGTCATTTATCTGAAAAAACTCAGAACCAAACATTCTTTGTACTTCCTGACATTAGTATTAAAGTTGCCGAAATAGAAAATGCTGAAGCAACCGCAGAGCAAAAAGCAGAACTAAAAGAAGATTTATATCGTGAATTTAGCGTTAAAAGTGAACGTATTCACACCATGAATCAGCTTTTAAAAGCTTATACTTTGTTTGAAAAAGATGTAGAATATGTTGTTGTTGAAAACAAAGTAATGATTGTAGATGAGCAAACAGGTCGTATTATGGACGGTCGTCGTTACTCAGATGGTTTACACCAAGCAATTGAAGCAAAAGAAAATGTAAAAATTGAAGATGCTACACAAACTTTTGCTACTGTAACCTTACAAAATTATTTCAGAATGTACCGTAAACTTTCAGGTATGACGGGTACTGCTATTACAGAAGCAGGTGAATTCTGGGAAATTTATAAACTAGATGTTGTTGAAATTCCTACGAACAAACCTATTGCTCGTGATGATAGAGAAGATTTATTATACAAAACAACTAGAGAAAAATACAATGCTGTAATTGATGAAATTGTAAAGCTAGTAGGTGAAAATAGACCTGTTTTAGTAGGTACTACTTCTGTAGAGATTTCTGAATTACTTGGACGAATGTTAAAGATGCGTAAGATCTCTCATAATATCTTAAACGCAAAACTTCATAACAAAGAAGCAGATATTGTTGCAGAAGCTGGTATACCAGGTCAAGTAACAATTGCAACCAATATGGCTGGTCGTGGTACCGATATTAAACTTTCAGATGAAGTAAAAGCTGCTGGTGGTTTAGCAATTATTGGAACAGAACGACATGATTCTAGACGTGTAGACCGTCAGTTAAGAGGTCGTGCAGGACGTCAAGGAGATGTTGGTTCTTCTCAATTCTTCGTTGCTTTAGACGATAACTTAATGCGTTTATTTGGATCGGACAGAATTGCAAAAATGATGGACCGATTAGGATTAAAAGAAGGTGAAGTTATTCAAGATAGATTAATTACAAAATCTATTGAAAGAGCGCAAAAGAAAGTAGAAGAAAATAACTTTGGTATTCGTAAGCGTTTATTAGAATATGATGACATAATGAACTCACAACGTGAATTCGTTTATAAGCGTCGTCGTCATGCCTTAGATGGAAAACGATTACAGATTGACGTAGCTAATATGATTTACGATACTTGCGATGCAGTAGTTCGTCAAAACAAATTAACTAAAGATTTCCAAAATTTCGAATTTGAATTAATTCGCTTCTCTTCTATGACTTCTCCTTTCTCAGAAGAAGAATTCAATAGTAAAACAGAGCAAGAATTAATTGAACAATTGTATAAAATTGTTTCAGAAAACTACAAAAAAGATTCTGAAAGACATGCTACTCAAGCGTTCCCAGTAATCAAGAATGTATTTGAAAATGAAGGAGATCGTTACGAAAGAATTGTAGTTCCTTTTACAGATGGTACTAAAACAATTCGTGTAGTTACAAACTTAAAAGAAGCTTACGAAACAGAAGCCAAATCGTTAGTAACAGATTTTGAGAAGAATATTACTTTAGCCATTATAGATGAAAACTGGAAAGATCATTTACGTAAAATGGATGAATTAAAGCAAACTGTTCAAAATGCTACTTATGAGCAAAAAGATCCGCTTTTAATCTATAAGTTCGAAGCTTTTGAATTGTTCCAGTTAACAATTGATAAAATTAATAAAGAAGTACTTTCTTTCTTATTCAAAGGAAAATTACCTACAGAAGACGAATCTCAAATTTCTGAAGCACACGAACAACAAAGAGAGCAATTAGATTTGCGTAAAGACGAAGTTCAAAACTCTACGCAACAAGCCTTCAGTAATGCACGTCAGCAACAAACTCAAGAACAACAAGTTGTAGAAACTGTTGTTCGAGAACAACCAAAAATTGGTCGTAACGAGCGTGTTACAATTAAAAACGTAATGTCTGGCGAAGAGAAAGAAGTAAAATACAAACAAGCTATTCCTTTAATTGAGCAAGGAACTTGGGTATTGTATAACAAATAATATTCAAAAACTTAACATAAAACACAAAAGCTCAGAGATTTACTCTGAGCTTTTTTATTTACAAAAAATTTACAAAGCTTACTTTAACTTCAACTTTCTATAACAATCTATTAATTAAGTTTTTACTATTCAAAAACACATAAATCATAATTTAGTACAAATTAGTTTATATACCCTTTGGTGTAACTAGTAACACCTTATGTACTTCAATAATGAAAAAAAGTAAAAAACGTAAACTCGATATTGCCGTAATATCAGACGTGCACCTAGGAACTTTTGGTTGTAGAGCTGTCGAATTAAACAACTACTTAAAAACCATTAATCCTAAAGTTTTAATTTTAAATGGTGATATTATAGATATTTGGCAATTCAACAAACGTTATTTCCCTAAATCACACATGAAAGTAATTAAGCAATTAATGTCTTTCATTACTTCTGGCACTAAAGTATATTATATTACTGGTAATCATGACGAAATGCTCCGTAAGTTTAAAGGATTTAGGTTAGGAAGCTTTGAAATTGTGAATAAATTAGTAGTAGACATCGATGGAAAAAAAGGCTGGTTTTTTCATGGAGATGTATTCGATGTTACCATGCAACATTCAAAATGGTTAGCCAAATTGGGCGGTGTTGGTTATGACTTTTTAATCATGTTAAACACAGCTGTCAATTGGATTAGCGAAACGCTAGGATACAATAGACTCTCTTTCAGTAAAAAAATAAAAAACAGCGTAAAAAGTGCCGTAAAATTCATTAACAATTTTGAAACAACTGCTGCTGATATTGCTATAGATAATCGCTATGAATATGTTATATGTGGTCATATTCATCAACCAGAGATGAAAATTATTCGAAACGAACAAGGAGAAACAATCTATCTAAACTCTGGTGATTGGATTGAAAATTTGACAGCATTAGAATACAACAATAAACAATGGAAATTGTACGAATATGAAAAAGATGAATTAGCCAAGAAAGTCCCAGAAAATGTCGAAACTTCTGATATGGATTTGACTAAAACTGAAAAAAACAATAGTCAACTCTTTGCTGATTTACTTCAGGAATTCAACATTCAAAAATCCTCTAAATAATTATGAAGATATTATACGCAATTCAAGGAACTGGAAACGGACATGCTAGCAGAGCTTTAGAGATAGTACCTTATTTACAAAAACGTGCTGAAGTAGATATTCTAGTGAGCGGTTATCAATCTGAACTCACTTTTCCTTTCGAAATAAAGTACAAATTATATGGCTTGAGTTTTATTTTTGGAAAAAAAGGTGGAGTTGATATTTGGGAAACGCTTAAAAAAACAAAATTCCGAAACCTCTGGAAAGAAGTCAAAAATTTACCTGTACTCGAATACGATTTAGTTATTAATGATTTTGAACCTGTATCAGCTTGGGCATGCAAACTTCGTAATGCCCCTATTATTTCATTGAGCCATCAAAATGCAGTCGCAGACGAAAATGCTCCTAAATACGGTAAATTTAAAATTGAAAAGTTATTATTGAAATATTACGCACCAGCTAAAAATAAATTTGGATTTCATTTTAAAACCTATTCTTCTGCTACATTTTCACCTATTATACGTAGAGAAATTCGTTATAAAAATAGTACACGAAAAGGGCATTATACTGTATACTTACCTGCATATGGTGATAAAAAATTAATTAAAATCTTATCACAATTCAAAAAAGTGAAATGGGAAGTATTTTCTAAACACACCAGCCAGTTTCAACTACATAATAATATTACTATTCGTCCTATAAATGCAAAAGAATTTATAAAAAGTATTGCTGCTTCTAATGGTGTGTTATGTGGTGCTGGCTTCGAAACTCCTGCTGAAGCGCTTTTCCTACGAAAAAAATTAATGGTAATTCCAATGAAAAATCAATACGAACAACAATGCAACGCATTAGCATTAAAAGAAATGGGAGTACCGGTGCTAAAAAAATTAAATAAGAAACAGCTGCCAAAAATTGAAAAATGGTTAAAATCAGACACAATTATAAAAGTAAATTATCCTGACGTAACAGAAGATATTTTAGATGCTATTACGGTACCATATTATAACAAAACACAACTTCCTTCTATCTTAGAGTACACTGTGAATTAACACTCTCATTTATCATAAACATAAAAAAAAGGTTAAAAAAAGGTAAAAAAACCAAAAAAAACATACTTCATTTATACTTCTTTTATGTTTTTCCTGTAAAAAAACTTTGGCAAACAAAAAACATGTATATATTTGCGCCCCAATAAAAAACATGGTAAAATGTAGTATACTAGTTATCTACAAGCTGTTTTTTAAGAAAAATAAGTAGTACCCCCGGAACGTTATCCCTAAAATAACGGCAACTTTGTATAACAACTAATAAAGCTAGCTACTAAATCGATATACTATTATTGTTTTATTGAGTTACGGTATTTATGTCTTTCCGGAATTCAGAGTTTTCTCTGTAATTATTATTCAACCAACTTATTTTTAATAAATATTTTTTAACCCTTCATATACATGAAAATGAAATATACGAATCGTATAATTTTTATTTCATTGCTAACAATTTTTGCATCTTGTAAAAATGAAGAATTAGTAAGCGATGAAAATTTACAAGCTCTTGAAGTAAAGGAGCAATTTTTAAATGACGACATCCCTGATGGAATCAGTAATTTATCTGTTAAGACAACTAAAGAAGAAAAAGCAGGTAGAGGTTTAGTTGAAGCTAATTGTACAACCCAAGAAGTTAGTTTTGACAAAACAGATTCTGATTTCTTTTTAATCAATCCAAACGGAAGTTTATTATGGCCTGGTAATGTTGTAGGTGCCAGAACTATTCAAGACGGAGCTCCTACTTCTGTTCCTATTTACGGTGACGCTAGAAATGATCTTGAAATTGGTTTAACAGTTATTTCTGGTACGGCTGCCTCTACATCTACTGTAGTAAAAGCTCCAACTCCTGGTACAGTTCGTAATCAATTAAATAGTATTTTAAATAACTATTATAGCTCTGGTGCTTCTTTCCCTGCTTCTTTTGAAGTTTCTATTGAAAGAATTCACAATACAAGCGATTTACAATTTGCTTTAAATGCTGGATATTCTGGTTTTGGTGTTGATGTAGCTGGTCAGTTAGGTTTAAACTTTAACGAACAAAAAACTCGTTTTGCAGTTACTTTAAAGCAACGTTTTTTTACAGCTACTGTAACGCCTAGAGCTGGTTTAATTGGTAGCAATGGGTGGTTTAACAAAAGTGTAGTTCCTAGTGATTTAGAGAATTATGTTACCGATTTTCAAAATGTAACACCAGAAAATGCAAATCCTTCTGCATATATTGAATCTGTTACTTATGGTAGATTATTTACTTTAATTTATGAATCTACAGAAAGCGCAAGAAATGTTGAAGCTGCTTTACAATTTGCTTACAAAGGTGGTATTGGTAATATTACTGCTGATGTTGAATCTCAGTATAAGGAAACTTTAAATACTGCTTCTGTTAAAGTAAAGCAAATTGGTGGAAATGCACAAACTGGAATTACAGCTGGTTTACAAGCTATTGCTGGTAATTTAACTGGTATCAATGCATTTTTAGAAAAAGGTGCTAATGTATCTGCTACAAATCCTGGATACCCAATTTCATACAAAGTAAATTACGTATCTAATAACAGACCTTTTAAAGTAACAAGTAATGTTTCTTATACACAAAGAAACTGTGAGTTAGTTTCAAGAAGAACTGTAAGATTTAATCCTTTATATGTTATTACTAACTATTGGGGATATGATCATGGTACTTCTGGTTTAGAGTTATTTGGAGATTTTAAAGTACAAAAGTATAACAAACGCACTAAAACTTGGTATAATGTAGACGATCCTATTTATTGGGGATTCGGTAGAGAACATTCTGTAAGAGACTTCTATCGTTTTGACACTACAAATAGAATATGGAATTACAGTAAGTTTATTGATTTTGAAATTGATGAAGTTAATGGAGAGCGTTTCAGAATTGTTTCTGTTGCAGGTGAAGCTGATGACAAATGGGTAGTACAGCCAAACGGAGGAACTGCTGTTATTAATTTTGAGTACAATGCAAATGAAAAGAAATGGATCGGTCACGATAGTCGTAGCAAAAAAATTACAATTCCAGATTCTAACGTACAAAGTAGATTTGAATTTTTAAATTCTATTGATGGATATTATGGTGGTGAATATGATAGAATTTCATTACTATTTAATATGTATTTCTTAAACTAAATTAAGTAGTTTTTCAAAAAACATCCCTTTCTCTTAAGCTGAAAAAATATCATTTTATTTAGCATTATTTGAGGAAGATATACACTTACACTTTGAAAACTAAGTTGTAACATACTAGTTTTTTTACAACTTAGTTTTCTCTATTAAAAATAAGGAAAACCCCGAATATGATTTATAAAATAATACCTAAGAGCTATTACTGTAATTAATAAAGCTAGCTACTAATAATCGATTCTATTGTTACACAAACAATAGCGCTCTCTTATTTCACTTTTAGCATACATTTTGAAACAATTTGTATGTAGCGGTTCAACCTTGTTTTAATTTTTATTAACCCTTCAAATTATAACAATGAAATATACAAAGCGTATACTTTTCGCATCGTTATTAACTGTACTTGCTTCATGTAAAAATGAAGAATTAGTTAGTAATGACAACTTACAAGCTCTAAATGTTAAAGAGCAATTTTTAAATGATGATATCCCCGACGGAATCAGTAATTTATTTGTCAACAAAATAAAAGACGAAACAGCTGGTAAAGGTTTGGTTGAAGCCAACTGTACAACTGAAGAAGTAAGTTTCGATAAAACCGATTCTGATTTCTTTTTAATCAACCCTAATGGAAGCTTACTTTGGCCTGGAAATGTTGTAGGTGCTAGAACTATTCAAGACGGTGCTCCTACTTCTGTACCTATTTATGGTGACGCTAGAAATGATCTTGAAATTGGTTTAACAGTTATTTCTGGTACTGCAGCTTCTACATCTACAGTAGTTAAATCCCCTACTCCTGGTACAGTTCGTAACCAATTAAATAGTATTTTAAATAACTATTATAATTCTGGGGCTTCTTTCCCTGCTTCTTTTGAAGTTTCTATTCAAAGAATTCATAATACTAGCGATTTACAGTTTGCTCTAAATGCTGGTTATTCTGGTTTTGGTGTTGATGTAGCTGGTCAGTTAGGCTTAAACTTTAGTCAGCAAAAAACACGCTATGCTGTTACTTTAAAACAACGTTTTTTTACTGCTACTGTAACACCTAAAGCTGGTTTAATTGGTAATAACGGTTGGTTTAACAATAGTGTAGTACCTAGCGACTTAGAAAACTATGTTACCGATTATCAAAATGTAACACCAGAAAATGCCAATCCTTCTGCATATATTGAATCTGTTACTTATGGTAGATTATTTACTTTAATTTACGAATCTTCAGAAAGTGCTAGAAATGTGGAAGCTGCCTTACAATTTGCTTATAAAGGAGGTATAGGTAGTATTACTGCCGATGCTGAATCTAAATATAAAGAAACTTTAAATACGGCCTCTGTTAGAGTAAAACAAATTGGTGGAAATGCACAAACTGGAATTACTGCTGGTTTACAAGCTATAGCAGGTAACTTAGATGGTGTAAAATCTTTCTTAGAAAAAGGAGCAAATGTATCTGCAACTAACCCTGGATACCCAATTTCATATAAAGTAAATTATATCTCTAATAACAGGCCTTTTAAAGTAACAAGTAATGTTTCTTATACACAAAGAAACTGTGATTTAATCTCTAGAAGAACTATCAGATTTAATCCAGATGCTGTACAATTAAATTATTATGTGTACGATCATGGTACTTCTGGTTTAGAAATTGGAGGTTGGTTTAAAGTTCAAAAGCATAATAAAGATCTTAACGAATGGTATGATATTCATTCTATGGACTGGGGTTATGGTTTTGAACATGTTTCTTTAGATTTCTACAAATACAGTCAGTGGTATCCTATTAGAAACCAAAGTGCTTTTATTGATTTTGAAGTAGATGAAATCAATGGTGAAAGATTTAGAATCGTTTCAATATTTAGAGAATGTGACTCACAATGTACTGTTTTACCTGGTCAAGACGGAACAGCTGTAAATTCATATGAATATAATAGTGAAAGAAAAGCATGGATCGGAAGCGGTAGATCATCAACTGTAAACGACAAACCAATCAATACAGATCGTCGTCCATATAGTGAATTTTGGAATGCAGCTAACGATGGTTATAGTCATAATAACTATACTAGTCCAGTAACTATTTGGTATCGATTATATCTATTAGATTAAGATTTTAATATCGTATCAATTATTTTTTAATTAATTTTTTGAGTAAAAAATAAAGAGGCTTCTAATTTAACAGAAGAAAAGCAGCATTTAATTGAAAAAAGCAGTTATCTATATCTGTGTTTAAGGAACATCTATATATTTGCTCACAAGCGAAGATTAAGTTAAAGTATACTAGTTATTTGATACTTAATCTTCACCTTTTAAAATAAGGAATACCCCGAAAATAATTTGTAAAATAATACCAAAGCTATTACTGTAACTAATAAAGCTAGCTACTAATAATCGATTCTATTGTTACACTAACAATAGCACTGTCTTATTTCACTTTTAAGCATACAAGATTTTTAAATTTGTATGTAGCGGTTCAACCTTGTTTTAATTTTTATTAACCCTTCAAATTACAACAATGAAATATACAAAGCGTATACTTTTCGCATCGTTATTAACTGTGCTTGCTTCATGTAAAAATGAAGAATTAGTTAGTAATGACAATTTACAAGCTCTAGAAACAAAAGAGCAATTCTTAAACGAAGACATTCCAGATGGAATTAGTAATTTAACTATTAATGAAGTAAAAGATGAAACTACTGGTAGAGCTTTAGTTGAAGCTAATTGTACTACCCAAGAGGTAAGTTTTGATAAAACTGATTCGGATTTCTTTTTAATTAACCCTAATGGAAGTTTATTATGGCCTGGTAATGTTGTTGGAGCAAGAACAATTCAAGAAGGTGCTCCTGCTTCTGTGCCAATTTATGGTGAATCTAGAAATGATCTAGAAATTGGTTTAACGGTTATTTCTGGTACAGCAGCTTCTACATCTACTGTAGTTAAGTCACCTACTCCTGGTACAGTTCGCAATCAATTAAATAGTATTTTAAATAACTACTATAATTCTGGAGCTTCTTTTCCTGCTTCTTTTGAAGTTTCTATTGAAAGAATTCATAATGCAAGTGACTTGCAGTTTGCCTTAAATGCTGGTTATTCTGGTTATGGTGTAGATGTAGCTGGACAATTAGGTTTAAATTTCAGCGAACAAAAAACACGTTATGCTGTTACTTTAAAACAACGTTTCTTTACCGCTACTGTAACACCTAAAGCTGGTTTAATTGGTAGTAACGGATGGTTTAACAATAGTGTAACTCCTGGTGATTTAGAAAACTATGTAACCGATTATCAAAATGTTGAGCCTGTAAATGCAAATCCTTCGGCTTATATTGAGTCTGTTACTTATGGTAGATTGTTTACTTTAATTTATGAATCTTCAGAAAGTGCTAAGGATGTATCGGCAGCATTACAATTTGCTTATAAAGGAGCTAGTGGAAACATTAATGCCGACGTATCAGCTAAATATAATGAAACATTAAGTACAGCTTCTGTCAAAGTGAAACAAATTGGAGGAAATGCTCAAACCGGAATTACTGCTGGTTTACAAGCTATTTCTGGTAATTTAAACGGTATTAACGATTTCCTTCAAAGAGGAGCAAATGTGTCTGCTACAAACCCTGGTTACCCTATTTCATATAAGGTAAACTATATCTCTAATAACAGACCATTTAAAGTAACAAGTAATGTTTCTTATACGCAAAGAAACTGTGATTTAGTTTCTAGAAGAACTGTAAGATTTAATCCCAATTATCTTTATGTAAGACCTGGTGCTTCAGACCATAATACTTCTGGATTAGAAATCCAAGGATGGATTCAAGTGCAAAAATATGATAAGAATTTAAAACAATGGTATGATATAGTTACTCCAGAATGGTGGGGCTACGGTGTTGATCATACACAAAGAGATTTTTATAAATCTGGTGGTAGTTATACCATTTTACATGGAAGTTATTTTGTTGACTTTGAATTAGATCAAGTTAATGGTGAACGATTTAGAGTAAAATCAACAGCAAGAGAATGCGATTCTTCATGTACAATATTACCGAATGGTGGAGTTTCTTACATCTATTACGAATATAATGCATCTACAAATACATGGACAGGTGTTGGTGGTAGACCAGATGCAAGTAATACGATATTAGACAATTTCCATCCAGATCCATTACATGTTTTTGTAAACCGTGTTGATGGTGCTGAATTGAACCTTCTATATTATATCTATTTCTTGAATTAAGAGATGTTATTAATATGTATTCTAAGCAAAAGTGGTCGGATTAAGTTCCGATCACTTTTTACTTTTTAGTTTATTTACTACCATACAATCTCTTCAGCTCCCTTTTCTCTTAAATACGTGTTTGTTAAAGAAAAATGTTTATTCCCAAACCAATAGCCACGATTTGCACTTAATGGTGAAGGATGTCCAGAAGTCAATACATGATGTTTTTGCTTATCTATCTTTGCTCCTTTTTTCTTTGCGTAGCCTCCCCAAAGTAGAAATACAACATTTTCTTTACTATTAGAAATTGCGCTAATTACAGCATCTGTAAACTGCTCCCATCCTTTATTTTGATGACTTCCAGCTTGATGTGCTCTAACCGTTAGCGTTGCATTTAATAATAGTACACCTTGTTTAGCCCAACGAGATAAATCTCCAGAAGTAGGATATGCTGTACCAATATCAGTTTCTATTTCTTTAAAAATATTAATCAAAGAAGGAGGATGCGCAATACCATCGTGTACAGAAAAACAAAGCCCATTTGCCTGACCTACTCCATGATATGGATCTTGACCTATAACTACCACTTTTACATCATCGAAAGCACAAAAATCAAATGCAGCAAAAATATCTTTTCCATTTGGGTAACACGTATGTTGTGTATATTCCTGCTTTACAAAATTTGCTAAATCAGAAAAATAGGCTTTGTCAAACTCTGGTTGTAAAATATGTTTCCAGCTTTCCGCGATATTTACTTGCATTCTTTTATTTTTGTGAATCTCAAAAATAGGAATTTGAAAAAAAATATTTCAGAAAAAACGCTACAAGATTTAGAATTCACCAAAGTTTTAGAACAGGTTGGAGATTTTTGTATTTCAGAGCTAGGTAAAGAAAGTGTATTCAAAATTTTACCTTTTCAGAATACTCAAAAATTATTTTTTGAGTTGAATTTGGTAAGCGAATATTTAGCTTCTTTTGAAAATGAAAATAGAATTCCAAATCACGGATTCGATAATATAAATGCATCTATTAAGAGACTTAATATAGAGAATAGCTATTTAGAGCCTGAAGCTTTTTTAAAAATAGCTACAACTTCTGAAACTGTAAATGAATTAAAGAAGTTTTTAAAAAAGTTTGCAGACTACTACCCTACTCTTTTTGAATTAAGCGAAACTATTGAATACACAACGATTGTTGTAAATGCTATTCAAAAAATAATTACTTCTTATGGAGAAGTTGCAGATAACGCCTCTCCTACTCTAAAACAAATTCGTAGATCTATAAATAATATAAGAGGTAAAATTTCTGAGAGTTTTTCTAGAGCATTAAGTAGTAATATTGCCAGTGGTTACTTAGATGACATTAAAGAAACTATTATAGATAACCAACGTGTATTAGCAGTATTAGCAATGCACCGTAGAAAAGTAAAAGGAAGTTTATTAGGTTCTTCTAAATCAGGTAATATTGTATACATTGCTCCGCAAACAACTTTAGCTTACAGTAGAGAATTACAAAACCTCATCTATGAAGAAAAGCAAGAAGTAATTAAAGTATTACGTAGTTTAGCCGAAGAGATTCGTCCATATACACCTTTATTAGAGCAATATGTTCACTTCTTGATACATTTAGATACTATTGCTGCAAAAGCAAAATATGCTAGAGAAATCAATGCTTTATTACCTAATATAACTACTCGTAAGAAAATATATTATAGAGATGCTTTCCACCCTATTCTATGGCGAAAAAATAAAGAACAAGGAATACATACTATTTCTCAAACCATAGAACTTAATGAAAAACAGCAAATTATTGTTATTTCTGGACCTAATGCTGGTGGAAAAAGTATTACTCTAAAAACCATAGGTTTACTTCAAGTAATGTTACAAAGTGGACTACTAATTCCTGTGCATGAAAGAAGTGAAACCTCTATTTTCGATACCATTCTTACAGATATTGGTGATAATCAGTCTATAGAAAATCAATTGAGTACATATAGTTATCGCTTAAAAAACATGCGATATTTTTTACGAAAGTGTAATAACAATACGCTTTTCTTAATTGATGAATTTGGAACAGGTTCTGATCCTGAATTAGGTGGTGCTTTGGCTGAGATATTTCTTGAAGAATTTTATCAGAAGAAATCCTTTGGAATTATAACTACTCATTACGCCAACTTAAAAGTGTTAGCTAATGAATTAGATAATGTTACCAATGCTAACATGCAATTTAATGAGCGAACATTAGAACCAATGTATAAGCTATTTGTTGGACAAGCTGGTAGTTCTTTTACATTTGAAGTAGCTCAGAAAAATGGTATTCCTTACAGCTTAATTAACAGAGCCAAAAAGCGTGTAGAAAGTGAGAAAGTACGTTTAGATAGAACTATTTCTAAATTACAAAAAGAACGTAACAGGTTACAAAAGACTTCTGATAACTTAGAAAAGCAGCAGTCTAAAGGACAGGAACATATTGAAAGTTTACAAGAAAAAGAACTCAAAATCAGAGAAAAACTGGAAGGCTTTCAAGAATTATATGATAATAACCAACGCATGTTGGGCTTAGGAAGAAAGTTAAATGAACTCTTAAATAAATACTTTCAAACCAATAATAAAAAAGAACTCTCTGCTAATTTCTTTAAATGGGTAGCTGCGGAGAAAACCAAACATACCAAAAAAAATCCGCCTAAAAAGCAAACTAAGACAGAAAAAGCTAAAGAAAAAGAGATTGCTGCTAAACAAAAAGAAGCGATTCAGAAAGTTGAAAAAGAAGTCTTAAAAAAGGTGGTAAAAGTAAGAGCGGAAAAGAAAGAAGAAGCTAAGAAAATAGCTAAAGAAAAAGCCGCTTATGTTTTTAAAGTTGGCGATCGTGTTCGTTTGGAAGATGGAAATGCTGTAGGAACAATTGATAAAATTGAAAAGAAAAATGCCTTTATAAATTATGGAATGTTTACCACTAAAACTTCTATAGAAAAGATTGAATTAGTAGAAAAGAAGAAAAGCTAAATACATAAAATAGTACAATATTTAAAAATAGAAAGCCCTATTACCTTTACTGGTATAGGGTTTTTCCTTTTATATTAAATAAGTTTTCATATATTAGTACTTATATACTAAAAAATATATTTTAAATGCACATAACAGGGAGTTTTGTAGACAATATCCGATGCGGTTTTAAAAAGAATCATCATAAATGGGAACCGAATTTTCAATTAATTCAAACAGATTTTGGAGTCGTTAGAGTTTTTGATACAAAAGAGAATAAACCTGTTATTATTAATGTTCCTGATGGGCCTAATGTTATAGAGCATCAATTAGATTTAATTACTTCATTATCTAAAAACTTTAGAATCGTTTGTTTTGAATTTCCTGGGCTAGGCTTTTCCTATCCTAATGCTAAGTTTGATTATTCTTTTGATATAGCTTCTAAATTAATTATCAATATTTTAGATGTTTTAAAAATAGATCGGGCGGCATTGGCTTTTTCATGTTCTAATGGTTTTTATGCTATAAAAGCTGCGCAAGAGTTTCCTGATAGAATTCATAGACTGTTTTTATCTCAAACACCATCTACACATGCCATGGAAGAATGGACTAAACATTCTATACCTGGTCCTCTAAAAGTACCTATTGTAGGGCAACTCATCAATGCTGTTTCTGAGAAGAAATTTGCAAAAATTTGGTATCATTATGCGCTTCCAAAAAATACTGATGGCACACTATATCAAGACACAGCTATTAAAACACTTAAAAGTGGAGGCTGTTTCTGTCTTTCTAGTTTGGTACAAGGGCTTCAAAGAGAAATAACACAAACATTAGCGTTAGAAAATATTCCAACTACTCTTATTTGGGGTGGTAAAGATTTTACCCATAGAAATACCGATAAAAACTCTATTTTAGAACATATTCCTAATTGTGAAATTATTGAATTTGCTGATTGTGGTCATTTTCCAGAATTAGAGCAAACTGAAAAATATGTAAAACTTCTTAACGAACGATTTTAATTCAAATGAAAATTAGTATTGAAAATATTAAGATTCCTGCAAGAGATGGCTATATGTTATCTGGAAAATTGTTTCAACCTAATGGAATTAGTAAAGGGCTTGTTCAAATTCATGGAGGAACTGGTATTCCTCAAAAGCTATATTCCAATTTTGCTACTTACATTGCTAAAAATGATTTTACCGCTCTTACTTTCGATTATAGAGGCATTGCAGCATCTGCTCCTAGAAAATTAAAAGGTTTTGAAGCTACAGTTAGTGATTGGGCACAATTAGATATGTCTGGAGTTTTGGACTGGACAAAAGAGCATTTTCCTAATCAAAAGAAGATAATTGCTGCACATAGCATTGGCGGGCAAATGATTGGTTTAATGGATAATTATAAAGACATCGATCAATTATTCCTTATTACCTCATCTACCGGATATTGGAAGGATATGAGCAATCCACATAAATGGTTTCTTGCATTTTTTTGGTACTTTCTAATTCCTATTCATATAAAACTATTTGGTTATGCAAACGCTATGAAAATTAGACAAGGAGAAAATTTGCCTAAAGGAGTTATTCTCCAATTAAAGAAATGGTGTACACATCCAAGCTATTTTGAACTTGATTTTGATAAAGACCTTAGTCCAAATTTCTATGATAAAATACGTATTCCTATAAAAGCAATACAAGTACAAGACGATCCTTTAGCTAATCATATTACCAGTAATAAATTCTTAAAGTATTTTAGTAATACTACAGTTGAAGTTGAAAAAATATGCCCAAAAGATTACGGAAATACTAAGATTGGACATACTGGTTTCTTCTCTAGAAAGTTTGAACATAATCTATGGAAGAAATTTGTTAAAGAATTAAAAACATCTTAAAACAAGTAACTTACAAATAAAAAAACAGTAACACAGTCCAGATTTTCAAGAATAAAACTATATTTAGATAGTAAGAAAACAGACTGCAAATGGAAAAAACAATATTTGAAATTACAAAAATGGATTGCCCTTCAGAAGAAAACTTAATCCGTATGAAATTAGATAGTATTTCGAATATAAAACACCTAGATTTTGACATACCAAACAGAAAACTTACTGTTTTTCATGATGAAGGTATTTCATCTATAGAAAAATCTATTCTAGAACTAAATTTAGGTGGTCGAAAATTGCAAACAGAAAAAACAGCCCAAACTGATTTTAAAGAAAATAAGAACCAGAGAAAACTATTATGGACGGTTCTTTTCATCAACTTTGCTTTTTTTCTTATTGAAATTTCTACAGGATTACTATCTGCTTCTCTTGGTTTAATTGCTGATAGTTTAGATATGCTTGCCGATTCTTTTGTATATGGAATTAGTCTTTTTGCTGTAGGTGGCACCTTAGCTAGAAAAAAAAGAATCGCAAGACTTGCAGGGTATTTTCAAATAATTTTAGCCGTCATAGGTTTTGTAGAAGTATTAAGAAGGTTTTTTAATGTATCACAACTTCCTAATTTTTCTACAATGATTGTCGTTTCTATATTCGCTTTAATAGCAAATGGAATCTGTTTATATCTACTGCAAAAATCGAAAAGTAAAGAAGAAGCTCATATGAAAGCTAGTATGATTTTTACTTCAAATGATGTTATTATTAATCTAGGAGTAATTATAGCAGGTGTATTGGTAAACTGGCTACATTCAAATAAACCCGATTTAATTATCGGAACAATTGTTTTTGTTTTAGTAATTCAAGGAGCCTTTAGAATTTTAAAAATTGGGAAATAAAGAAATAAGAGAATGCAAATATTAATCAATCACTTAATTCAGCAGTTTATTGCTATACAAAATGGAAAAATTTGGATTGGTAGCTCCTATAAAAGTAAACTAAGTGCAATAAATGAGCACTTAGTTTTTATAAGACCTCAAAAGAACTTGCATAGTATTGCTGAAATTCTTTCACACTTAACTTTATGGCGTACAGAAGCCATCTTAAAAATAAAAACTGGTAAAGGAAGTAAAACAGACGATTGTGCAGAAAATTGGCTATCAAATGAAGTTTTAAAAACCAAAGGATGGACAAACATCAAATCTGATTATGACGAAAGTTTAACGCAGCTAATTGAACTGTTAAAAGAAAAAGAAGATAGCTTTCTTAATGACGAATATTACGATACCGACTTTAAAGGTAATTATACATATAGCTTTTTAATAAATGGAATGATACATCATGACCTCTATCATTTAGGTCAATTAGGTATTATTATAAAATATTTGAATTTAGAAGGTTTCAACAAATAGTTGTTAAACCCTGTTGTTTTAACAACTATTTATTTACAAATTATACACAAATCGAAATGTTATAAACCTTGGTTGTATAAATGTTTCTGAACTGAAAACAGAGAAATTTGTAGCATTATTTCTTACTTGAGAACTTATATTTAACAAATTTGTTGCTTTCAATTCATATTCCCATTTCGCATCTCTGTTTTTTCTATAGGAAATAGTTGCGTCCCAATTTTGAAATGATTGTGATCTTCCGTTTCCTAAATCTTGATTCGTAAATGTATAATTACTTCTCACGGTAACTGAATTCCAAATATAAGCGTCAAATTCTACAGAAGGTGCGTTTGTAATAAAAGTTGTTTTACGACTTCCTTGATTATTTTCAGACCTGCTATATCGGTAACGAAAACTTATGTTTGGTGCTTTTAAATAGTTTGTACGAATACCTGGAGTGTATGTTTGTGTAAAACGTTCATTTAAAGAGCGATTTCCTTGTATAAACTGATTGATTTTACTATAATTTAAATTTGCATTGAAACTAGCACGTACTTTACCAAATGTTCTTTGTACCCTACCAAATAAAGTAACACTCTCATCAGCAAAATTAGAATTGAAAAAAGTACTTGTTCTAATTACACTTTCAAAATCTGTTAAGCTTCGTATTTGATCTATATTACTCGAATACGCAGCTCTAGCAAAAACATTGGTGTAGTTAAAAAGATTAAAACTACTATAAAGCAAACTTACGTTGTGTGATAATGCATTTTGAAGTTCTGAAGCTCCAAACTGAATATCGTCGTAATTATTCAATACCAATCCTTCTGCTAACCTCGTAACATCTGTAAACTGATTGCGCATTTCATATCTAAGCGTTAAAGCCTCACTTTTTTTAAATTGAATGCGAGTTTCAAAATCTGGTAAAATTCTGAAGAAATTATCTTTATACACTGTTCCAAATTGGGCATTCTTGTTTCCATAGGCATGTAGTGAAAATCCTGGAGTTACTGTAAACTTCCCTTTTCTAAATCGGTAATGAACTCCTAAATAAACATCACTAAAGTTATAATCTATATCGTTAGTTATTCTACCATTATTAATCGTAGGAATTGGATTGAATGTAGTTCCGTTATTCAAAAACTGAAATATATTGGAATTAAACTCTTGAGTGCTAAAAATAGTTCCAAAGGTTAAGTTAATATTACTTTTCCCATTAATAATATGATAATAATCTACTTTAGCATCTAACTGATTTGACTGTATGCGTCTATTCTGTCCTAAATTATAATTACTTTGATCTGTTTGTAATCCTAATGCTTCAGCAGTTGTATCAAATGGATCACTACCACTTGTATTTGCTAAAACTGCATTGTAAAACGGATCTTCATTTTTAATCAAATATTGCGCTTCAAAAGCAAAAATATTCCTCTCATCTAATGTGTAGTAATAGTTTAAATTCTGATTGATACTAAAAGGTGTAATTTGATCTGTTTGATTTATAGTTCCTATTACAGACGAAAATAAATTTTGATCTTGTTGATCTTTAGAGACTCTGCTAATTATATCATAATCTAATTGATTATTAGCATTAGGTTTGTAAGTAGCACTTAATTTTAAAACTCCTTGGTCTGATCGTTCTGTACTCGACTGTTCAGTTGCTTCGTCTGGTATACCTAACCCTTGATTTGTATATTGAATGAAACTAGACGTCCTAGAAAGAATTTTACTGCTATTATAAATTAGAAAACCACTTAAGTCTAACGATGTATTAGGAGAATAGCTAAAATTGCCTGTAGCAAGCTTATTTTCTATTTTCAGGGCATTATCCTGATTCGTTAAGAAATTTAAGCTATTATCTCCTAAATTTATATCCGTTCCACTACTTCTGCTTGGTGTTCTAAAACTTCCTGTAAAACCTCTAATGTCTCTTCTACTCAATGCAACTTCTCCAATATTATTTATATCTCCAATAAAGTTAGCAGTATATTTGGGACTATAATAAAACAGCTTGGGCTGTACTAAATATAAGCCTTCATCTGGAGCAGTTCCTCCTCCAGCAGTTACAGTTCCAAACCAAAAATTCTCTTTTCCTTCTTTTAATTTTATATTTAGTGCAACATTATCTTGATTATTTCGAACGCTACTCAACTGTCCTACTTCTGCATAATTTCGTAATACTTGAATTTTATCTACTGCATTAGACGGAATATTCTTCGTTGCTAGTTTTGTATCTCCATCAAAAAAGTCTTTTCCATTTACCATTAACTTATTTACTACCTTCCCTTCTACTTCAACCTGTCCATCTTCATTAATTTCTACGCCTGGAAGTTTCTCTAATAAATCTTCTAACTTTCGCTCTGTTCCGTTTTTAAAAGAGTCTGCATTATACACCAATGTATCTCCTTTTATAACCACAGGCATTTCATAAGTAATTTCAACCTCATCTAAAGAATTATCTGCCTCAAGTATAAAATCTTTTTGTAAGCTACTTTCTTTTACAATAATAGTTCCTTCAAAAGTTTTCATTCCTACATAACTAATCTGAATTTTATAAGTAGCATTTTTAGCTAAACTAAGCTCATACTTTCCTTGAGCATTTGTAATTCCAAACGATTCTAAAACACTAGTTTTCTGATTTATTGCGATAACATTCGCTAACTCTAAAGGTGTTTTTAAACTATCTTTTACAACGCCTTTTAAAGTTATTTGAGAAAAAATATTCATTGCATATAAGCAACATATAAAACATATTATTTTTTTCATGAAACGAAAATTTAGATTGAATTATCTTCTCCTTCTACCTCTGTTATTTCTCATTTCAACCATTTTTTCTCGTATCGTTTTTTGGTAAGCACTTTTCGTAATTTCTTCTCCTTTCTCAGGAATTTCTATTTCAATTTTTTCTTTAGGATTGATAATTACTTTAGAACATAACATAACTCTATCACCTGCACTCACTTCTAAAATAAGTCCTGGTAATCCCCAATACTCACCTGGGCCATTACTGACTGGAATTTGCGGTGTGTACCAAGCTTCAACAAATGTCATCCCTTCTATCATCTTTTTTCCTTCCTTAGTAATAGAGTCTTTCTTTGTTTCAGACTTTCTTAAATCACTCCAAGAAAAATTATACCAAGTCAATTCTTTTGTAGGTATAGCAGCTGTAGCTTTAAAACAAAGGTATTGTCCTATTTTCTTCGACTCTTTCTCTATTTTCCAAGCTATTTTTTGAAGATTATCTTTTACCAAAAATTTCTTTCCGTAAAATTCTTGACTCTGTACTAGCTGATTTTTCTTAATGTTTTTATATAAATCACCCTGTGAAAAGTTTTTTCCCCAAGAATCTGTTGCTCCAGAAATAGCATCTATTTTTTCTTCTTCTTTAAAAAAAGATGCTTCTTTATTAAATACTAAAACATACTCTTTTTCTAACCTATTTTTTAATCGTGCTTTTATCTGCTTTTTCTGTGCTTCACTCATTCTAGCTCCCCAACGCCCCAGCTCTAATTTCGATTTTGAATAATAAATAGCCTTACCTTGAAATTCTTTAGCTTCTGGAGAGAAAAATGTTAGTACTAAAGCTAAACTGATGTATTTAAAAAGAATTGATTTCATGACTGTTCCTGATTAGTTTGTTTAACAAATATATAAAATTATTAAACAAAAATTAATTTAAACGATCAAATGAGCTTAAAATCAAAGAGTAAACAGTTCTAAATTATGTTAAATATTTTATAAAAAATAGTAATATTTCTTTTAGAATGAATACTATCATTTTCAACCGTTATTGCAAAAAGCATCAACTACAAATACTTTTGTAACTATAATTAGTATAGTTTAGAATTATTAGTCTCTTAATATATTACAATGAAAACAATTTTAATAACGGGTAGTACAGATGGTATAGGAAAACTAACTGCTATACAACTAGCTAAAGAAGGTCATAAAGTATACATACATGGAAGAAACAAACAAAAGTTAGAAAACACAGTTACAGAAATCAAACAAATTTCTAATAATAATTATATCGAAAGTTTTCTTGCAGATTTTTCCGATTTAAAAAGCGTTCAACAAATGGCTAGTGAAGTTAATGCAAAATTACCGCAATTAGATGTACTAATTAACAATGCTGGAATTTTCAAAAACTCTGTAACTAAAAATAATAATGATATAGATATTAGACTTGTTGTAAATTATTTAGCTCCTTTTGTGTTGACTAAAAACCTAATTCAACTTCTCCGAAAATCTGAACATTCTAGAATTATCAATTTAAGTTCTGCAGCACAAGCAACAGTTTCAATTAACGCATTACAAGGAAATAGTCTCCTTTCAGTTCAAGATGCTTATTCACAAAGTAAACTAGCATTAACAATGTGGAGTTTTTATTTGGCATTACAGTATCCTAAAATTGTAATTATAGCTGTAAACCCTGGCTCTTTATTAAATACTAAAATGGCAAATGAAGCTTATGGCACACATTGGGCTTCTGCTGATAAAGGTGTTACTATTTTACACGATTTAGCTGTAGCTGAAAAGTATAAAGGAATTACTGGTAAATATTTTGATAATGACAAAGGTGATCCTATTGGTAGTTTTGCTAATGCACATTCGGATGCTTACAATCATGAAAAAATAGATGCTTTGATTGCTACTACAGAAAAACTAATTAATGATATTTTATAGTTACGTATGAATACGTTTAAAAGTATAGCACAGCAGAACAAACTCACTTTAGGTTTGGTATTTCCTATTGAAGCTTATAAAGGTTCAATTCCAACAATGAAAAACCAAGAACAACTAGCTCAATTGGCAGAAGAAATTGGTTTCAAAGCATTATGGTTTAGAGATGTTCCTTTTAACGACCCAAGTTTTGGTGATGCAGGTCAATTATACGATCCTTGGATTTATATGACACATATTATGAATCACACTAAAACAATTGCTTTAGCAACTGGAAGTATTATTTTGCCTTTGAGACATCCTGTGCATACAGCAAAATCAATTGCTAGTCTACAAACATTATCTAACGGAAGAATTGTTTTAGGACTTGCTTCTGGTGACAGACCTAACGAATATCCTGCGTTTCATAAAAATTTACATAAAAAAAGTGAGTTGTTTAGAGAAAGTTTTGCATATATAAAAGCATTGCAACATAATTTTCCTGTGCATGAATCAGCAACTTATGGAACATTAAACGGTACAATCGATTTACTTCCTAAATACAATGCTCATACCCCAATGCTAGTTACTGGACATTCTGGACAATCTTTAGATTGGATTGCTTCTAATACCGATGGATGGCTTTATTATCCTAGAGATTTTCGTTTCTTACAAGAAAATATGCAACGATGGAAACGTACCTTAGAAAAGAATGAACAACCATGGAAACCTTATATGCAGTCTTTGTATATAGATCTCTTAGAAAATCCAAAAACTACTCCTAAAGGAATTCATTTAGGATTTCAGTCTGGAACGGAGTATTTACTTTCACATTTAAAAGCTTTAGAAAGTATGGATGTAAATCATGTTATTATAAATTTAAAGTATAGCACTAGACCAATACCTACTGTACTAGAAGAAATTGGTAAACATATTCTTCCTCATTTTACTCATTAAAAAAGGCTTCGAAATTTCATAATCCATAAAAACAGACAGACTTGTCTGTTTTTTTATATCTTTGCTCTGTGAAATCAAAAGTAAGACAACATATTATAGAAATAGCCTCTAATCTTTTTTACAGTAATGGCTATAATTCAACAGGAATAAATGAAATAATTTCTGAGGCAGGAATTGCAAAAGCTACTTTATACAACCATTTTAAATCTAAGGAAGCAATTTGTTTAGCTTACCTCCAATATAAAAATGCTGTTTTTACGAATGATATAAAAGAATTTTGTGACAAAAAACCTCAAGGAAAAGAGCGAGTTCTTGCAATTTTTGATTTTTTAGAAGCATTCTTTAAAGAAAAAGATTTTAACGGTTGCTGGTGTATTAAGACTGTTTCAGAAATACCAAAAGACAATACAATCATTCGTAAAGAAATACAATCACAAAAAAATCAGTTAATCCATTTTATTGCTGAATTAATAACAGATAATATACCTTCTTATACTCAAGAAGAAATCGATACGCTCTCTAAACAATTATATCTATTGTATGAAAGTGCTGTAGCCGAAAGTCATTTGCATCAAGACAATTGGCCTATTATGCAAGCTAAAAAATTATCAGAAAAAATTATTTAAAAAATTTTACAATCAAAAAGACAGACTTGTCTGTCTGCAAATATTTATATCATGGAAAGTTTTAAAAACAAAGTAGCCATTATCGTTGGCGGAACAAGTGGAATTGGGTATGCAACTGCACATCAATTATTAAATGAAGGAGCAATTGTTCATATTGTTGGTAGAAGTATCGACAAAGTTATTGATCAAAAAAATCTACACAAACACAAAGTGGACATTACTAATACTAATGAAGTAAATAATTTTATAACTATAATTAATACTTTAGATCAAGTAGACTATTTAGTAAACGCATCAGGAATTTTTGGTCCAAAACCTTTTTTAGAACATACTTTAGAAGATTATGATTCTTATTTGGATTTAAATAGAGGTTTCTTCTTTATAACACAAGCAGTTGCAAAAAAAATGAAAACTACGAATGGTGGAGCAATTGTAAATGTAGGATCTATGTGGGCTAAACAAGCAGTAAAAGCAACTCCTTCTTCTGCATATTCTATGCAAAAATCAGGATTACATTCTTTAACACAGCATCTTGCTATGGAATTAGCAGATTATAATATTCGTGTAAATGCTGTTTCTCCTGCTGTAGTTCAAACTCCGGTATATCATGGTGTTTTTGGTAGCAAAGAAGCAGCAGAAAATGCTTTAGAATCTTTTAATCAATTCCATCCTATTGGAAGAAATGGATTAGCAGATGATGTAGCGAATAGCATTCTCTTCTTGTTATCAGACAAATCTTCTTGGGTAACTGGAGCAATTTGGGATGTAGATGGTGGTGTAATAGCTGGTAGAAATTAAGTTATTTTTGTAATATAGGCTAGGTTCCCATTCCTAGCCTTTTTTTTATTAAAAACAAATGAATAAAAGTGTTATTATTATTGGTGGTGGGCTTTCAGGTTTAACAACTGCTCATTTATTAAAACAAAAAAAGTATAATGTAACTATCATAGAGGCAAACAGTAGATTAGGTGGAAGAATTTATACAAAGAAAAGTAAAACGGGAACCTTAGAGATGGGTGCTACTTGGCTTTGGAAATACAATACTAAATTACTTCAGTTATGCAATCAATTAGGCATACAACTTTTTGAACAATGTATGGACGGTGATGCTTTATTTGAAGCTATGTCTGCTCATGCTCCTCAACGATTTCAGTTACCTAAAAATCAAGAAAAAAGTTATAGGATTACTAATGGCACTCAAGAAATAATTTCAAGGCTATGTAAAAAATTTACAAAAGATGAAATTCTTTTAAATGAAAAAGTTTCTGCTATTACTCTAAACTCTGAAATTATTGATGTAACTACCAATAAAAGCAGCTATGAAACAGATTATGTAATCGCTACAGTTCCTCCTCAACTACTAATCAATAGTATAAACTTTTCTCCCAACCTCCCAGAACAACTTATGAATGTTGCTAAGAAAACACATACTTGGATGAATGATTCTATAAAATTCGCAGTTGCTTACAAAACTCCTTTTTGGAGAGCACAAAAACTTTCTGGTGTAGGTTTTAGTAATGTGGGACCTTTTACAGAACTATACGATCATAGTAATGCAAAGGAGACTACTTTTGCTTTAATGGGCTTTATGAATCCGAATATGGTAAAGGAAAATGAGGATTATAGAAAAGAAAAAATAATACAGCAATTAGTTAAATTCTTTGGCGCTGAAGCAACAAACTATATTACTTATGAAGATAAGCCTTGGCGTTTAGATACTTCAATTTCTACAAAAAGTTCTGAGTATTTATTACCACATCAAAATAATGGACATACTTTGTATCAACAATCATTTTTCAATAGCAGGCTAATAATAAGTGGTAGTGAAACCTCTAAAAAATTTGGTGGATATATGGAAGGTGCGGTAGAAAGAGCTTACGAAGTAGCTTCTATGTTTTAAATAAAAATTTAGTAAAAGAAAAAAGAATGGTAATTACCATTCTTTTTATTCATATTTCTTCATTTCTGAATCGTAGAAATTACCTGCCTGTTCAATTAGCTTCTCTAATTCATTTGCTAGCTCCTGTTCATTTTCTCCTTCAACATCTTCAAACCATTCTACTTCATCATCTTTTAAATTGATTAAAAAACGAGGATACTCTGTATGTAGAATAAAAATATCTTCAGGAAATTCGCTGTTATCAGCCAATAAAAATTTAGGTAAGTTCATTTTTTTCTATAATTAATTTTTGAGTCAATTTGTTAAAACGAAGATACAACATTATCGCAGAAGCGGTAAGCGCTATTAATAAACCAATCCATATACCTTTGCTTTTTAAATCTGTATGCAAGGCTAAAAAATAACAAATTGGAAATCCTATTACCCAATACGCTATAAATGTAATTCGCATTGGTATTTTTACATCTTGCAATCCTCGTAATGCCCCTAATACAACAACTTGAATTCCATCTGAAAGTTGGAAAAAACCTGCTATAATTATCAAAGTTGCTGCAGTAGAAATTACTTCTTGATTATCTACGTAGTATGTTGGTAAAATATCTTTGAATAATATAAATCCAAAAGCAAATAGTAAATCAATAATGATCATTAATAGGAAAATAGACAATGCAATTCTACGTAACTCTTTATAATTCTTAAGTCCTTTTTGATTACCAACTCTAACTGTAGCTGTTACTCCTAAACCAACTGCAATCATAAATGTCATAGATGCTAAGTTTAATGCTATTTGATTGGCTGCTTGTGAATTAGTTCCTAAAATTCCAGCTATAAAAATTCCTGAAGCAAATAAAGTAACCTCAAACCACATTTGTAATGCTGTTGGGTATCCTAACTTATAAATCTTTTTTAGTATTGATTTTTTAATATTATTGAATGAAAAACGTGTAACAAAATCGGTAAACTCTTTACGCGTTCTTATAATATAAATCATAAAACCTACCATAATGAATCTAGAAATCAACGTTCCTACTGCAGAACCAGCTACTCCCATTGCTGGAAAACCAAACTTTCCATAGATCAATACATAATTAAAAAACACATTAATTACATTAGCTAAGATCGTTGCTTGCATTGCATATTTTGTTAACGATAATCCATCTGCAAACTGCTTAAATCCTTGAAACACCATTAGTGGAATCATTGAAAATGCAATAATTTGATAATAAGGTTTCGCTAATTCAACTACTTCGTTGGGTTGTTTCATATAATGCATAGCAGGTTGTGAAGCCAGTAGCATAAAACAAATTATAAAACCTAATATGATTGTGATAAAAATTCCATGTTCAAAAATAGTTTTCCCTTTCTTTTTATCTTGCTCTCCATCTGCTTCTGCAATTAGTGGAGTAATCGCAAAACTAAAACCTATTCCTAACGACAGAAATACAAATACTAAACCGTTAGCCAGAGAAACTGATGCCAATGGTGCTGCTCCTAACTTACCTACCATTAAATTGTCTGCCAACCCAACTAAAACATGGCCTAATTGGCCTAACATAACTGGGTAAGCAATACGTAAGTTTTTCTTAAACTCTGAAGTATAGTTTGATAAATTCACAAATAAATTCTTTCGCTCTAAAAGTAAGCGAAGATAGTTTAAATTGATAGATTTTAGTTATTTTTGAGTAGAATAAAAAACTTTAAACATGGCTACAGTAACACTACAAGGAAACGAATTACACACCGTAGGAAATCTTCCAAAAATCAATTCTAAAGCCCCGGAATTTAATTTAGTTGCAACAGACTTATCAGTAAAAACTTTAAATGACTATAAAGGAAAAAAGTTAATTTTAAATATCTTTCCTAGTGTAGATACTGGTACTTGTGCTACTTCAGTAAGAAACTTTAATAAAGAAGCTGCTCAATTAGACAACACCAAAGTATTATGTATTTCTAGAGATTTACCATTTGCACAAGGTCGTTTTTGTGGAGCAGAAGGAATTGAAAATGTAGAAATGTTATCAGATTATGCTACTGGTGCATTTGGAAAAGAATATGGTGTAGAATTTGAAGGAGGACCTTTAAATGGGTTACATTCAAGAAGCATTGTTGTTATTAACGAAAATGGTGATGTTACTTATACAGAACAAGTTGCTGAAACAGTAGATGAACCAAATTATGCTGAAGCTTTAAAAGCTTTATAATGAAAAAATCTCGTGACGGATTTGTAAAAAGAAGACTTAAAGGCATTCGATATGCGCTAAAAGGAATTCTTATCCTAGCAACAACAGAAGATAGTATTAAAGCTCAATTTTTTATTGGGCTTTTTGCTGTTATATTAGGATTTATTTTCAATATCTCTGCTACAGAATGGATGATACAATTAACAGTTTGCGGATTAGTCTTAGTAGCCGAAGCACTAAATACTGCTGTAGAAAAAGTTGCCGATTTTATCCATCCTGAATTTCACCACAAAATAGGAATTATAAAAGATGTCGCTGCTGGAGCAGCTGGTTTAGCGGCAATAATTTCATTAATTGTAGGTTCTATAATATACGTCCCAAAAATAACTAGCTTATTTTTGTAATATTTCTATATTTACAGGTCAAAATTCATCTATTTAAATGGCAAAAAAAACAGTTTCTAAAAAGACAAAAAAAGTCACTAAAACCCCAATGAATCAGCAACTTTCCGATTTTTTCAAAAATCGGCAAACACAAACTATTCTTGGCGCATTTTTAGTTTTATTCGCTGTTTTTTTATGTATAGCTTTCATTTCATTCTTTTTTACTTGGCAAGAAGACCAAAGTATCTTAACTGAATTTGGTAATAAACAAATAAAAGCTAAAAATTTATTAGGGAAAATAGGTTCTAAACTCAGTCATACTTTTATATATAATGGTTTTGGTTTAGCTGCATTTATTTTACCATTCTTAATCTTTTTAACTGGAATTAGCTTTTTACTACAAACCCGTTTAAAAAGTATGGTTGCTCGTTGGAATTGGGGACTATTTAATATGTTATGGATTTCAGTAGCATTAGGATTTGTAGAGAAAAAATTTGCATTACTATCTGGTACTATAGGTTTTGAATTAAATGAATATTTAAGAACATTTATAGGAAGAACAGGACTTGCCATTGTATTAACGTTCTTTTTAATTTCTTATTTAGTTGTTCGATTTAAAGTTACGTTAGAAAGCATTCGCGAAAAATTAAGAACTCCTGAAAAAGCTCCAAAAGATAGCGCAATTGACAATACTATAGTTACAGAAGAAAATATTCAAAACAAAGCTACTGACTCTGAAAAAGAAGTAACTAAAGATTCAAAGTCTGCTTTTGAACTATCTGTAGAAGATTTACAACCTACAATTAATAACCATTCAGTAATAGATAAAGAAGAGGAAAAAGAACCTACTCTTGTAGTTGAAAAAGAATTAATCGTAGAAAATAAGCAGGAAACTTCTGTTAAAAAAAGCGATAGCGAAGTTGAAATAGCAATTGCTAAAGTAGCTGAAGAAAAAAGTGTTACACAAAACTTATCTGAAAAGTTAGTTCAAGATTTTGGTGAATTTGATCCTACCTTGGAATTAGGAGAATACCGCTTCCCTACTTTCAACTTATTAAAAGAATATAACGAAAGTATTTCTGTAGATCCTAGCGAATTAGAAGCAAATAAAAACCAAATTGTAGAGACTTTAAAGAACTATAAAATTGGAATTGCTCAAATTAAAGCTACTGTCGGTCCTACAATTACGTTATATGAAATAGTTCCAGAAGCTGGTGTTAGAATTTCTAAAATTAAAAACTTAGAAGACGATATTGCTTTATCTCTTTCCGCTTTAGGAATTCGTATTATCGCACCAATTCCTGGTAAAGGAACCATTGGTATAGAAGTTCCAAATAAAAAATCTACGATTGTTTCTATGCATTCCGTAATTGCTTCTAAAAAATTCCAAGAGAGTTCTATGGAATTACCATTAGCAATGGGTAAAACTATCTCTAATGAAACTTTTGTGGTAGACTTGGCTAAAATGCCGCACTTATTAATGGCAGGTGCAACTGGACAAGGTAAATCGGTTGGATTAAATGCTATTCTAACTTCGTTATTATACAGAAAACACCCTGCTGAAGTTAAGTTTGTATTAGTAGATCCTAAAAAAGTAGAACTTACCTTATTTAATAAAATTGAACGTCATTATTTAGCAAAACTTCCAGATAGTGAAGATGCTATTATAACAGATACTTCTAAAGTTGTAAATACATTAAACTCGCTTTGTATAGAAATGGACAACCGTTACGATTTATTAAAATCGGCAATGGTACGTAATATTAAAGAATACAATGCTAAGTTTAGAGCACGCAAGTTAAATCCAGAAAACGGGCACCAATTCTTACCTTATATTGTACTGGTTATTGATGAATTTGCTGATTTGATAATGACAGCTGGTAAAGAAGTAGAAACACCAATTGCTCGTTTAGCTCAGTTAGCCAGAGCTATTGGTATACATTTAATTGTAGCAACACAGCGTCCTTCTGTAAATGTAATTACTGGTATTATTAAAGCCAATTTCCCTGCTCGTATTGCTTTTAGAGTAACTTCTAAAATTGATAGTAGAACCATTTTAGATGCGCCTGGTGCAGATCAGTTAATTGGACGTGGAGATATGTTATATTCTGGAGGAAATGATATTACACGTATTCAATGTGCTTTTGTAGATACTCCAGAAGTAGAAAAAATAACTGACTTTATTGGCTCACAAAGAGCATATCCTGAAGCGCACTTACTTCCAGAATACGTGGGAGAAGAAGGTGGCACAAATGTTGATATAGACATTGCAGACAGAGATAAATTATTTAAGGAAGCTGCAGAAGTAATTGTAACAGCACAACAAGGATCTGCTTCCCTATTACAACGAAAATTAAAGTTAGGGTACAATCGTGCTGGTAGATTAATAGATCAATTAGAAGCTGCTGGAATAGTTGGACCTTTTGAAGGTAGTAAAGCTAGACAAGTTTTAGTTCCTGATTTAATAGCTCTTGAACAATTATTAGAAAACGAGAAAAAATAATATTTAAAACAATATTTAAACAGACTGTTTGAACGAAATGAAAACACGTATGAGAAAAGTAGCATTAGTATTAGTAGCATTATGTATCGGTATCAACTTGACAGCACAAAATACAGCAAGTCAAGCTAAAACTTTATTAGACGAAGTATCGTCTAAAATGGGCGCTTATAAAAATATGAGTATCGGCTTTACTTCTACTTTGGTAAATGAAGAAGCAGGTATTACAAACGATCCTCCAATTCGAGGAACAATTTCATTAGCTGGCGAAAAATATAATTTACATTATCTTGGTAATAACTTTATTTTCGATGGTTCTAAACTAGTTGTTATTAATGAAGAAGAAAAAGAAGTAACCATTACCAATGGAGATTTAGAAGAAGAAGATGGATTCATTTATCCTTCAAAATTATTAACTTTCTATAAAGATGGTTATAATTATGCAATGGGAACTATTAAAAATAACAATGGTAGAAAAGTACAGTATGTAGACTTAACTCCTATTGATAGTAATTCTGATATTGTTAAAGTACAATTAGGAATAGATGCTAAAACAAAGCATATATACAAGTTAATTCAAGTAGGTTCTAACGGTGCTGTAACAACATTTACTATAACTAAATTTAAGAGTAACCAACCTATTTCTAAAAACTTATTTTCTTTTGATAAAAGTAAATATGAAAAGTTAGGATATTTAATAGATTAATCCTTCAAAAAATAATATAAAGTTTTGTTAGTAGCTTTCGTAAGCAATTAACAAAACTTTTGTGTTTTTATTATCAAGAAGCTTACTACCTTTGTAATTGTGAAAAGATTAGACAAGTATATATTAAAAAGTTTTTTAATTCCTTTTTTAGCTACATTCTTTATCATTCTATTTGTATTGGTAATGCAAGCTTTATGGCTAGCTTTCGATGATCTTGCGGGAAAAGGAATCAGTGTTGGTATTATTTTAAAGTTTTTGTGGTATACTGCATTAATTGTAGCTCCTCAAGCCTTGCCTATTGGAGTATTGCTCTCCTCTATTATGACCCTTGGTAGTCTTTCTGAAAATTACGAGTTTGCAGCGACAAAATCTGCTGGAGTTTCCTTACAAAGAATGGTACGATCACTTGTTATTTTAACTATCTTTTTAAGTGGTTTAAACTTCTTAGCATATAATTATGTGTATCCATATGCCATTTTGAAGCAAATCAATCTAAAAATTAATATTCGTAAAAAACAACCTGCTTTAGCTTTAGTTCCTGGAAGTTTTAATACTGAAATTCCTGGCTATCAAATTAAGTTTGATCGTAAGTATGGTAAAGAAGGAGAACTTCTCGACAACGTATTAATTTATGATCTTTCCGCTAAAAGAGGGAATAACAAAATCATTTCTGCAAAGCATGGTGAATTAATTTCAGAAGAAGGTAGTCGTTATATGACCTTAAAATTAAATGATGGTCATTTTTACGAACATCATGTAAATGATAAAACACCTTATAAGGAGCGTTTTCGAATGAAAGCGTCTTATTCAGACTTTGATGAGTATACTATGAATATTGATATCTCATCTTTTTATGATGACGACTTAGATGAGTTAAACCATAAGAGAAACTTTAATATGCTAAGCTTGGCTCAATTAAAAGATACATTGCCTAGCTTAAAACAAGGATATGATGAATATGTACGTACAAGAGCTAAAAGTTTATACTTAAATAGCAGTGCAGAAAGCCTTCATCAAATTCCTGATTCTTTGAAAAACGATAAGTTAGCTCCTAACATTCTAGATAATTTTGGCATTCAAGAACAACGAGATATTATCAATTCTGCCATCGCAAAAGTAGATAGAACACTCAATAATTTTACAGCCAATAAAAACTCTTTCAAGCATAGAAGGAAAGTACTTAATCTATATGATATTGAATTTTACAATCGTGTAGCATTGTCTTTATCGTGCTTACTACTATTCTTTATCGGTGCTCCACTAGGTTCTATTATACGTAAAGGAGGAATGGGATTACCAATGATTTTAGCAATTTCTATTTATGTATTATATTTCTTCTCCAATACTTTTGGTAGGAATATGGCAGAAGAAAGTTCACTTTCTGCAATTGGTGGTTCTTGGTTAGCCATTGCATTAATGCTACCTTTAGCAATTGTATTAACAACTAGAGCAACACAAGATAAAGGCTTATTCGATATCAATAGTTTTTTTGCTAGAATAGGTAACTTTTTCAAAAAAATATTTCTCTTTTTAACAAAAAGAAAATCAACTCAACAAAAACAATGACAACAAACACAACACAACGCATACAATTAAATACTATAGAAGAGGCTATAAATGATATTAGAGCTGGAAAAGTAATTATTGTTGTAGATGATGAAAATCGTGAGAATGAAGGAGATTTTTTAGCTGCTGCTGAGAAAGTTACTCCAGAAATGATCAATTTTATGGCTACGCATGGTAGAGGCTTAATTTGTACACCTCTCACAGAAAACAGGTGTAAAGAGCTAGAATTAGGAATGATGGTAAATAACAATACCGATCCTATGGAAACAGCTTTTACTGTATCTGTAGATTTACGTGGAAATGGAGTAACTACTGGTATTTCGGCATCGGATAGAGCAAAAACAGTACAAGCTTTAATTAATAAAGAAACCAAACCATTTGATTTAGCAAGACCAGGACACATTTTTCCTCTAAAAGCCAAAGAAGGTGGTGTTTTAAGAAGAACTGGACATACAGAAGCAGCTATAGATTTTGCTCGTTTGGCGGGATTACAACCTGCTGGAGTTATTGTTGAAATAATGAATGAGGACGGAACAATGGCTCGTTTACCTCAATTAATTGAAGTTGCTAAAAAATTCGATTTAAAAATCGTTTCAATTGAAGATTTAGTTGCTTACCGAATGGAACACGATTCTTTAATTGAAAAGAAAGAAGATTTTACCATACAAACTCGTTTTGGAGATTTTCGTTTAAGAGCTTACCAACAAACAACTAACAATCAAATTCATATTGCATTAACTCGTGGTACATGGAGTAAGAATGAACCTATTTTAACACGTGTGAATTCAACTTTAGTGAATAATGATATTCTAGGTACTTTAACGAATGATGCTGATCATAAGTTAGATAGAATGTTTAAAGTTATTAATGATGACGGACGTGGAGCCATTCTATTTATCAATCAACAGAGTCAATCATTAAATTTACTAAATAGATTACGTGATTTAAAAGACAACCAGGTTAACGGAGAAATGAAAGCTCCAAGAATTACGATGGATAATAGAGATTTTGGAATTGGAGCGCAAATCTTACACGATTTAAATATTCATAAACTTCGTTTAGTGTCTAATACAAAACAAGAAAAGCGTGTTGGAATGATTGGGTATGGTTTAGAGATTGTAGATTATGTAGGATTCTAACATAGAATAATCATATAAATGAATAAAAAAAGAGGTATTAAAATTAATACCTCTTTTTTTATTTTTATCTAATAATAATCTTCTTTACTAATTGTGAAGTTCCTGTTTTTATCTTACAAAAATAGATCCCTGTATGTAAATTATTCAAATCTAAATTAACTCTTTTTGAATGTATTTCTTGACTGAAGACTTCTTTACCTGTTAACGTAAATATTGAAGCAGTTGTCTTATCCAATAAACTTTCGTCATGAGTTAAAAGAGTTATCTTTTTATTTACAGAAGGATTTGGATAAATAGCTAAACTTTCAGCGCTCAATTCAAACTCATTATTCGATAATGCATTAACATCATTGAACTTAAAAATAGCTCCCGAGTTGTCAGTTTTTTCAACTCCAAAAACAGTACTATATTTAGTTAAACATATACTATAACCTACTTCATCTCCAGCTATAGCATCATTTGTTTCTATAGAAGCTGAATTCCATTGATCTCCTACTTTATGAAAAGCATATACTTTACCAGTACCATTGTTATATCCTTTAGCACTAACAACTACTTTATTTTCATGTAAAGCTATTTTAAATCCAAATTTTGCATCTTCGCTAGGATTTGGAGAAACTATTGTACTTTCTAATACCCAACCTGTATTTGAATTATTAAAAATAAAAACTTTTCCAGCGTCTGTTAATCCATTTACTGTTGTATACGGAGCGCTAACCGCTATATAATTTCCATAAATAGCTACATCATAACCAAAATCCATTCCGGCTTCTGGTGTATCTGCTACTAATTTTATTTCTTCAGACCATGTTCCATTTGTATTCTTAAATACGTAAGCTGCTCCTGAATTATTAATTCCTTCATGATCGTATAAATAAGCTCCTAAAACGGCATGATCACTATCTAAATCTCCAGACCAGCCTAAATAAGCATTCTTTTGAGGATCACTTGCTTTTAATTTTACTTTTTGTCCCCAATTATTGACTCCTCCTTCATTCTTATTAAAAATAAATGCAGCTCCTGAAGATTTTTCTCCTTCGTCTTCTCCATTTGCTGTAACTAAAATATTATCGCCACTTAAAGCTACATTTCTTCCAAAAAGATCAAAGCTATTTGCATTTTCATGCATTAGTGTTTTTAAAGGTTGCCATAATCCATTTACATCTTTTTCATAAACGTATGCTAATCCTTCTCTTGCTGATTCTTTTTCATCATGCCTTCCATAATAAGCTCCTACAGTAAGAAAATTATTATCTGCATCGATACTGTTTCCAAAATAAGCACTCTTAGTTGGTGTTGTTTGAAATAACTTTTGAGTTAAATTATAATTCTTATCGTAAACATAAACTGCACCTGAGTTAGAAGTAGCTTCATCTGCTCCACCTCCAATATTGGCTTCATCATCTAAAGAAGCACCAACAAACATAAAATCATCGTTTAAACAAACAGCAGATCCATATCTATCTAAAGACTTTGGAACAGGTGCAGTTAAATAAAAATCATGTACCCAATCTTGGGCTTGTAGTAAGCTACAATTTAAAATAAGTACTAAAAGTATATAGTTTTTCATATATTATATTTTTCGAGATTCTAAAAATTTCGAGCGCAAATATAATCCACTATTTTAATTCAGTCTAAATAAATTTAAAAGATTTTTTCTAATAGAATGATATCTTATTTTAAAGAATTGATTTTTAAAAACTAAAAACGGATCATCAATTTTAATTTTTAAAGTTGATGATCCGTTTTCAGTTATAATTACAACCTTTGATTGTATTTAGTATTATAACAAAGAAGCTCTATAACTATTGTTGCAACTCGCTTTTTACACTAGTATATTCAGAAATTATTTCTTGTAGTACTTCTTTTGCTGGCTTTATTTTATGTATTAATCCTGCTATTTGACCTATTTCTAATTCGCCTTCTTCTAAATCTCCTTCAAACATTCCTCTTTTTGCTCTAGCTCTTCCTAACAATGTTTTTAAATCTTCTACAGAAGCTCCTTTTTGATATAACTCTTGTACATCGTTGAAAAACTTATTTCTAACTAAACGTACAGGAGCCAATTCTTTTAATGTTAAATACGTTCCGCCATCTTTTACATTTACAATCGTATCTTTAAAATTATCATGAGCAGAAGACTCTACTGTAGCAGCAAAACGGCTTCCGATTTGTACACCATCTGCACCTAAAACCATTGCAGCTAACATTCCTCTTCCCGATCCTATTCCTCCTGCGGCAATTACAGGAATTTTCACCTGTTCTTTTACCATAGGAATTAATGTAAATGTGGTAGTTTCTTCTCTTCCATTATGTCCACCAGCTTCAAAACCTTCACACACAACTGCATCTACTCCAGCGGCTTCTGCTTTTAACGCAAACTTTACTGAACTTACTACATGCACAACTGTAATTCCTTTCTCTTTCAAAAAGGTTGTCCATGTTTTAGGATTTCCAGCAGAAGTAAATACAATTTTTACACCTTCTTCTACAATAATATCCATGATTTGCTCAATGTCTGGATACAGCATTGGAACATTGACACCAAAAGGTTTATCGGTTGCTTTTTTACATTTTTGAATGTGTTCACGTAGCACATCTGGGTACATAGAACCTGCTCCAATTAAACCTAAACCGCCAGCATTAGAAACTGCAGATGCCAATTTCCATCCAGATACCCAAATCATTCCACCTTGAACAACTGGATATTGTATATTAAAAAGTTGTGTAATCTTATTTTGCATGTAGCGAAGCTACGAAATAACCCCCGAACCTAAAAGCTCGTCATTAAGATACCATGCAACAAATTGTCCTTCTTGGATTGCCGATTGTGCATTTTCAAATTCTACAAATAAACCATTAGCTACTTTATGTAAAGTTGCTTTTTCTAGTGGTTGACGGTATCTAATTCTTGCTGCTACTTCCATGGTTTCACCTTCAGACAATGCTAAGTCTTCTCGTACCCAATGTAATTCTTCATTAGAAACAAATAGTACATTTCTATATAATCCAGCATGTTGTTTTCCTTCACCTGTATAAATTACATTTTCATTTACATCTGTTTCTATCACAAATAAAGGTTCTTTTGTTCCTCCAACCGCCAAACCTTTACGTTGACCTTTTGTAAAGTAATGTGCTCCTTGATGCTTTCCTACTACTTTTCCATCATCTTTAGTATATACATATTTAGTAGCCAGATGCATCAATTCTTCCTCTTTGCTTTCAAAATTAGGAAGCGAAGTATTATAAGCTTCAAAAGAAGTAGGAATTTGTACAATAACTCCTTCTTTAGGTTGTAGTTTCTGCTGTAAAAAATCTGGTAAACGTACTTTACCTATAAAGCATAATCCTTGAGAATCTTTTTTTTCTGCAGTTATTAAATCAGCCTCTTTAGCAATAGCTCTTACTTCCGGTTTTGTTAATTCTCCTACAGGAAACAATGCCTTTGCTAATTGCTCTTGAGATAATTGGCACAGAAAATATGACTGATCTTTATTACCATCTTTCCCCGCTAATAATTTATATACGGGTTTTCCATCAATCACTTCTTCTTCTTTTCTACAATAATGCCCAGTAGCAACATAATCTGCACCTAAGCTTAATGCTATATCCATAAATACATCAAACTTTATTTCTCTGTTACAAAGTACATCTGGATTAGGCGTACGTCCTTTTTCGTACTCATCGAACATATAATCTACAATACGCTCTTTGTATTGTTCACTTAAGTCAACTGTTTGGAATGGAATACCAAGTTTCTCTGCAACAATCATTGCATCATTACTATCTTCTAACCATGGGCATTCATCTGAAATTGTTACAGAATCGTCGTGCCAGTTCTTCATAAAAAGTCCAATTACTTCGTAACCTTGTTCTTTTAATAAATAAGCTGTAACACTACTATCTACTCCTCCAGAAAGTCCAACAACAACACGTTTCATACTAAAATTTTTAGGCTGCAAATTTACGAATAAGAATCCGTATTTTTATATGAATTAAATTGATGATTATATAAAGGGAATTTATCGTTTTGGATTACGATTTCCCCTATAAAAAAACAACTATTTTTCAATAGCTGTCTTCATAAAATACTTTATGCTTTTAACACAAAACTATTTAGACTATTTACATCTCTCAAAAAGCAAATTATCAGATTAAACTATAATAATTAACTTAGTAGCTTACATTCTAATAGTTGATATATTTATCGATCCATTCTAACTCAATCATCATCTTTTTAAGCTTGTTTTTAGGTTTTCTATATAAATGACCTTCATTTGGAAAAAGGACCAATTCAACTTCCGTTTTACCTATTTCTTTTAGTGCCCAATACATAGATTTAGAATGAGCAGTTGGTACACGAATATCCTTCTCTCCATGAGTAATAAGTGTAGGTGTCGTTATGTTTTCTACCTTTGTTACAGGACTTTCTTTTAGATAATATTCATAATCCTTCCATATTTTTTTATCCTTAAATAAATACTTTTGTAAAATATCTCCATCAGATATACCATAATCAGTAACTTCATTCCAATTTCCACAACTACTCAATGCTAATTTAAACATGTTAGTTTCAGAAATGATAGAATTCGTTAATACACCACCATAACTTGCTCCCATTACTACCATATTATTTTTATCTGCCCATCCTTTATCTATTAAACTTTCTACACCACTAATAATATCAAATGCTGGTTTTTTAATAGGACTTTCTAAAATATTCGTTACAAATTCATTTCCTCTACCTATACCTCCAGTATAATTAGGTTGCAATACTAAAAAACCTTTTGAGGCTAAAAGTGAACCGTAATAATAATATTGTAACCCATCTAAAGTTAAAGCTTCATACCTTGCTGACCAAGGGCCTCCATGTATATCTACGACTAAAGGCAGTTTGTCTTTTTGGGTAGCATTTGGTGGCCAAATTAATACGCCTTCAACAATTTCATTATCTCTATTTTTCCATGAAAACTTTTCTACTTTTGGCTTTGGAAAATTATCAAGTTTTTTATTGAACTCACTTATTTTAAATAGTTTTCTTCCTAAACCTTTAGATACATATATTTCTGGAAACGATTTATTAGTTACTACAGCGAAAGCATATAAATTATGTGATTTAGAGAATGTAAATCCTAAAACTTTTCCATTAAATTGAGTTACTTGCTCTATTTTTCCTTTATCAGTTTTATATACATTTAAATTTGTTGAAACTGTAGCTGTAAACACAACTTGATTATCTTTTAATATTTGAAAATCTTTTACTGCTCCTTTAAAATTATTATCTACAGGAGTATATTTAGAAGTCTCTAAATTATAATTGAATAGCTTCCCTTGTCTGTAATTATAAGCTTTTAAGTTGGTATCTCCGTAATTATTAAAAACGAGTTTTGTATTACTTATCCATTTCGGATATTCGTAACCTCCATCAAAAGTTAATTGTTTATCAATGCTTTTACTTTTTATATCAAATACATATGTATGGAATCTTTTTTCCTCTTTAAATTTCATAAATGTATTAAGGTCAGATGAAACAAAAGCTAGCTTTTTTTGATTCGGTGAAATTTGGAAATAATTTATAGGCTGTTTTATTGTAAATACTGAATCTAATTTTTTAGACTTGTAATTGAGTCTATAAAAATTTGATATACAAGTATTCTCTTCTGACCAATAAATAACATCTTTATATAATGGATTATCATCATTTTTATTTGTGCAAACATTCGCATTTAATAGAATAGTATCATTTCTAAATAATTCATAGGCTTCCATTTTATTTGCTATTTCTTGATCTTTTATCATTGGAATAGCCACTCCTCCATTTATATTCTTTTTGAATAAATTTCTTCCTTCTTCATTACTCGAGATATAAAATAAAAACTCACTATCACTAGTCCATTTTAAGTTATATTTATTTTTAGTGCCTGAAGAGAACTTTGTTTTTTTAATTGGGTTTCCAGTCTTATCTAATGTATACTTCCATAAGGTATATATCTCTTTATCTTTTTCAAAATTATTTTGCATAGTTACTATGGCTAGGTAATTTCCATTAGGAGCCATTGAAATTTCTGAAATATTAATTTGCCCTAAATATTCTTTTATAGGATAACCTGCTAAGCCTTTTTTTGATTGTGCAGTTGTAGTAAACGATGCTAATAAGAATAGTATGAATGCAATCTTTTTTAGTTTTTTCATTTGTTTTTGATTATTTGGTTGATAAAGATATGTTTTTAAGACTTAAAAGCTTTTATTTCTTTTTTATTTATAGGCTATGCTGGATACAGCGTAGTGCTGACTATAGTATATAAAAAAAGCAGTTGTCTAAAACAACTGCTTTTTTATATGGTTATATGATTATTATTTATTGCTCTTCTTCTAATTGATCGTCTTTTAACAAGTTTTTGCGCTCTCTTCCTTTATCTGAAAGTTCTCCATCTATATAATATTCCCATTTCCCAGATCTAACCCCATCTTTATATTTTCCTTTTTCTTTTATAACACCTTTAATATCATAAAACGTAGCCAGACCGTTTAATTTTCCATCTTTGTAATTTGTATCTTCAATTAAAACTCCTTGTTCTGTATAAATTTTTGAAGTTCCATCTTTCTTACCATCTTTATAAAACGTTTCTTCTGTAAGTTTTCCGTTTCCATAATAGTTTTTTACCGATCCATCTAACTTTCCATTTTTATAATGTTCTTCAGAAAAAACTCGTTTCCCATCTGAAAAATAGTACGTCCACTTCCCTACTCTTTCCTTACCTACCATTTTTCCTTCTGTTTTCAACCTACTTTTATTGTAAAACTTAACTGTAGCTGTATCTGAATTCTTCGAGAAGACTTTCACTATAGAAGGATAAGGAGAACCTTGATTATAGAATTTAAAGGTTCCTACTTCTTTTCCATTTTCAAAGGTTCCTTTATAACGGATATCTCCATTATCATAATACTTACGCCAAATACCAGTTCGCTTACCATTTGCATCGACTTGATTCACTTTTTGCGCTACTACAATTGACGATATCATTGCAAAACTTAAGACAATTAATGCTTTCACTTTTATCATTGTTTCTTTTTTTTGTCCTTATATTTAGTTCTTCTTATTGTAAAAGTACACAAACCATACCAATATGAGTATTGATTTTTTGATTTCTGTTTTAAATAATATAGAGAACCCTAAAAGAATAAATCGAAATAATGCTGCAAATATTGTACTAGAGCAGCCTGAATTGATTGAAGATCTTGTGAATATAACTTTTGATACAGAGAACAAACTTTCCATTAAAGCTGCATGGATTTTAGAATGGATTTGTACACATCATGGAGTAAATTATATACATCCTTATCTATCTTTTTTTACTCAAAACTTGCATACAGTTACTCTAGATAGTGCTATACGTCCATGTGCTAAAATCTGTGAACATCTAGCAACCGCTTATACTTCAAAAAATGATACTGAAACAAAACATGTTTTAGCTGATACACACATAGATTTAATAATTGAAACTGGATTTGATTGGTTAATTACTGAGCAAAAAATTGCTGTAAAAGCCTACACAATGAACACTTTATTTCTATTCGGAAAAACTAAAGATTGGGTACACCCTGAATTAGATCACATTATTAGAACCAAAGTAATTCACGAAAGCAAAGGTTGCGCAGCCAGAGGAAGGAAAATTTTGAATTTAATAGCTAAAATATAAATTATATAAGAGCCTTTATTTTATGAAAGGTTACCCTCACTTTTAACTACTTTTTTATAGGATTTTATCGGCCTCAAAATAGTATTACTCCTAGTTATCTACCAACAAACTGATTATATCTTGCTTATAATTATTAATCATAAAATATAAATCATGTTAAAAGAAATTTTAAATGTAAATGGAGTTCAAAAATTATCTAATTCAGATCTAAAAAACATTTCAGGAAGTCAAAAGGGACGAACACCTACTAAGGAAGTTTACACTTGCTGGGATTCAAGTGGATCTTTTCAGTCATGTGTAGATCTTTCTGGTGGAGATATTACATGTGTATATACTGGAGGTATCGTAGTAGATGTTAATGCAGATAGCAGTAATTACTCTCACGATAGATAATAACAAACTATTTTAAAAAAGAAACGAGCTATAAAAGCTCGTTTTTTATGTTATTAAAATATCTTCCTCTGAAATAAATAGTACTACGCAAAATTTTAGAGTCAATTAGCAAAAAACATTAGACTTTAAATAACTCATTATAAACAAACAATATCAAATCATCTTATTTTTAACTATTATAACACCCTACTCATTTCATTTCTCAAAGAATCTTTTTTTAATTTTACCCACACAAACTATAATCCCCCATTATGAAAACTACTACTATAGTATTCATTACTTTTATTTGTATAAGTATATCATTTGCTTCAAAAAACTACAAATCCACTTTAAAGGAGAGTTATTTATTTAATCAGAATATTTACGTTTCTGAATTAGGGAATGATACTAATACTGGTACTATAAACCAACCTTTTAAAACTATCAAACATGCGATGTCTGTATTGCGACCTGGTGACACTCTTTTTTTAAGAGAAGGGACTTATTCTGCAGATCATGTTGATTGGTCTAATAAAGGTGGTAAATTCACTATAAAAAACTACAAAAACGAACATGTAGTAATAGACGGATCTGTAGCTGTTGAAGACTTAAGTAATTCTGATTGGGAATTACATAAAGATAATATTTACAAAATACAGTTAAATGATAGTATTAGTCAAGTATTTGTTGATAAAGAATGGATGGTATTGGCTCGTTGGCCTAATGCTAGATTCGATGATGAAACAATTTGGGATAGATCAACATCATGGTCTAAAGGAAATCCAAAACTTTCAAGCTCAGGAATTCAGTACGATAATCCTTCTGACGATCATGATTTAGCGAATTCTGGAATTAGTATGAAAGATGCTGTAGCTGTTCTATATACATGGGGAACCTCTGAACATATCGTTACCAGACATGAAATAGGAGATGACAATTTCTCTTATAGTAATCCTCCTTCTAATTACAGAGACTCTAGACATAACGCCTACTTTTTTGAGGGCAAACTTGATTTACTTGATAATGAAACAGAATGGTATTTTGACCCAACAGATCGTATGTTATACTTATGGGCTCCAGGAGGTGGAAAACCAAAACCAGGATCTGTTCGTTGCAGAACTAAAATAGGAACCCAAAGACACGCTGGTAAATCAAGCGTTTTTAAATTCTATCGATGTAAACACATTACAATAAAAGGTATTCATTTTTTTGCTACAAATATAGTAGCTGAACAATGTAATAATATTCTCATAGAAGATTGTAGTTTTAAATACACTGTATATAATAGACATACCTTGGGTAAATTACGCTGGGGCAATTACGACGATTTTTACTTTTTTAATAATAAAAATTTGGAAATAATAAATTGTGTTATAACACGTACTGGTGGTACAGCAATTAATATTAGAAAAGGTGGTGGACGAATTGAAAATTGTGAAATTAGTTATATCGGGAATAATTTATCTAATTTAAAAGGTACTTTAACAGCTTGGAATGCGGGTGGGTTTATTTATAGAAGAAATACAATACATACTTCTGGACCTCCTCAAGGTATCATTCCTTCTAATAATGCTATAATGGAGCTAAATGATTTATCAAATATGTCTCTTTTAGAACATGATGCAGCATATTTTGCTATGAGTCAAAACCATAGAAATGTAAAAATTCGTAATAACTGGGTTCACGATACGAAAAGAACATCACTTCGTTTTGATGGTCCTAAACATTACCTACCTCCTGCTCCAAAACAAAGAACAGGAACTGTACATAATAATGTTACGTTTAATCAACATCATAAAAGTTTATCTTACATGATTAAAGGCGATGAACGTATCGTTTTTAATAATATGTGTGAAGGAGCTATACAATTAGCCGATTATTCTAATAACCCAACAGAAAGCGGTATACATGCAAATAGCGTTGCTGCTAATAATGTTACTCCTGTAATTAATGCTAATAATTCTCAAAACGGACTTAATCAAGCTAGTGGTAGACATTATACAAACTGGGAAAGTAATAGGCTAAACAGAAACATGAAAGAACAAGTCTATGACTGGGAAAATAGAGATTTTAGACCACGTAGAGAATCAGATTTATACGATAAAGGAACTATTTTAGAAGGTTATACCACTACATACAAAGGTAAAGCACCAGACATCGGCCCTTATGAATTAGACGATGAAAATTATTGGATTCCTGGCCGTCAACTAGCTACAGCTTCAGCTCCAATTCCTAAAGATAAAGGTATAACCAACTACAAAATAGTTGATTTAATGTGGTTAAAAGCATATAAATCTTCAGAAAGTGATATATACTTTGGAGAGTCTAGATCTTCTGTAGAAAGTGCTACAAAAAACTCTGTCGAGTATAAAGGCACACAATCTAATAATATCTTTAATCCAGGTAAACTTGAAAAGGATAAAACTTATTACTGGAGAATAGATGCTATTGTTGGTGACAATGTTGTAAAAGGATACACATGGGAGTTTACAGCAGGTATCAGTACTATTAATAATATTACGGATCCTTCAGACCTCATTTCTCTTTATCCTAATCCTGCTAGCTCTTATATAAATTTAGATGTACGTGTTAATGATGTGTCATTAGATGTTTATTCTATCTTGGGTCAGAAATTCCTCTCTAAAAAAATACATACAACCAATGAAACTATTGACATAAGTAAATTTTCAACGGGCATATATTTATTTAAATTTCATCGTGAAGGAGAAATCATAAAAACCAGAAAAATAATTATTAATAATTTCCCTAAATCTTAAAACTAGATCTCATACATAAAATCAACAAAACAAAGATTAGAACCGAGTTAATCGATTTTTAGTTCATTTATTTTTCTAGTTATATACTTTATTCATTTAGAAACTATTATAAGCAATTCAGAAGTTTATTTATAGGGCATTCTGTCATTAGATTTACATTTAGTTTTACAATCAAAAAATAAAATTATGAACAAAAACATTTTAAATTTGGGGAAAGCTTTAAATAAAGCAGAACAAAAAACTATTAATGGAGGGATAAATATGCCTTGTTTTGAATGGTGTGCTTTAGATGTAGCTTCGCAAAGTATGTTTCCAAAACCTCTATTTTGTAATTGTAGGACAGGAAATAACGGAGGAACTGGGAATTCAAATACTGGCGGAGGAAATAACGGACCAGTTGATCCCGTATAATTTTTACTCTACTATAAATAAGAAACGAGCTATAAAAGCTCGTTTTTTTATTTCAATTCTTCCATATTCGTTGGTTTACGATATCCTTGAAAAGGCTGTTTTAATAATTCTTGTAAGCTAGAATTTTTTGCTTCATCTGGAAATGTATCTACACCGTATACAATTTTCTCCCTGTCTAACTCCATATAAGTTCCTAACAAACGATCCCAAATAGAAAAAATATTTCCATAGTTAGAATCTGTATAAGGTAATAAGTTATGATGATGTACTTTATGCATATCTGGAGAAACAAAAATAAAGCTTATAAGCTTATCCAGCTTTCGAGGCATTTTAATATTGGCATGTGTGAATTGTGTAAATATTAACGACATAGATTGATATAGCATGATTATTCCAATAGGAGTTCCAACTAAAAAAACTCCTAATAAAGTAAATGTAAAACGAATAACACTTTCTATAGGATGGTGTCTATTTGCAGTAGTTGTATCTACTTTATGATCTGAATGATGTACTAAATGCACCATCCATAAAGGCTTTACTTTATGTTCTACTAAATGTGCTAAATATGCGCCAAAAAAGTCTAAAAATAATACTCCTAATAATACGTATAACCATAAAGGCATTTCTGGAAGCCAGTTAATCAATCCAAAATTATTTGCTTGTACCCAATCGGCTGTTCTTAACAATAAAAATGCTAGTACAAAATTGATAATTACTGTAGTTGCTGTAAAAAATAAGTTCGGCCAAGCATGTTTCCATTTATTGTACTTAAATCCAAATAACGGAACAGAACCTTCTAATAACCAAAAAAAGGTTATTCCACCCACCAAAATCATACTTCTATGAGCCGACGGAATCGTCTCAAAGTAATTTATAATTGTTTCCATGTTAGTTTTTAAATGCTAGTAAGCAAAGTACTAAAAAAACAATGAAATAAAAAGATTTGTGTATAGAAACACTATGAAGGCAAGCGTCTTTTCAACTCTTCAACTATTCTATACGTAGCAGGACAAACTTCTGTATTCTTTATTGTCAAATTAGCCAGTTGAATAAACTTTTTTCTATTGGTATGCGGATATTCTGCACAAGCTTTTGGACGCACATCATAAATAAAGCAAGTATTATCGTTTTCATCTAAAAAAGGACATGGTGCAGTTTTCAACACATGAAAATCGTCTTCATCTATTCGTAAATACTGTGCTACAAAATCTGCCACTTTCATTTTCAAATGCTTGGCAATACGCTCTATATCTTTGTAGGTAAACATCGGACTTGTTGTTTTACAGCAATTTCCACATGTTAAGCAATCCGTTCTTTCAAACTCTTCTTCATGAATTTCCTGCATTAAAAGATCTAAACGTTTTGGCGTTCTTTTCTTCAATTTCTGAAAATACTTCTTATTTTCTTGTAGTTTATCTTTTGCTAATTTCGGTAAATTCTCCAAGTCTTTATCCATACTGCAAAACTACGGTAATAACTCTTTAAATCCGTTAGATAAACAAATAAATTTATGTAATTTTGTGGCTCTATTTTTTAAAGAAATTAGCATCCAATGAGCATACAATCGTTATTAGAAGCGAAGGTTAAAGAAGCATTCTTAAGTTTATACGAAACTGAGATTCCTTCAGTAGAATTTCAAGCAACAAGAAAAGATTTTGAAGGAGATATTACTATTGTAGTGTTTCCTTTGTTACGATATAAAAAAGGAAACCCTGTACAAATTGGTACTGATATAGGAGAATATTTAGTAAAACATATCGAAGAAGTATCGAATTTTAATGTTGTAAAAGGCTTTTTAAATCTTGTTATTTCAGATCAATTCTATACTCACTTTTTTAATACAATTGCCACCGATACATCTTACGGTTTTGTAACAACTACAGATGATGCTCGTATGGTTGAATATTCTTCACCAAATACAAATAAGCCTTTACATCTAGGACATGTTAGAAATGTCTTGCTAGGATACTCAGTTTCAGAAATTTTAAAAGCAGCTGGACACAAAGTATATAAAACACAGATTATTAACGATCGTGGAATCCATATTTGTAAGTCGATGTTGGCTTGGAAACGTTTTGGAAATGGAGAGACTCCTGAATCTACTGGATTAAAAGGAGATAAATTAGTAGGTAACTATTATGTAAAGTTCGATCAGGAATATAAAAAAGAGATTAGCGATTTAGTTGCTTCTGGTATTTCTGAAGACGATGCTAAAAAACAAGCACCTTTATTCTTAGAAGCACAAGAAATGCTTCGTAAATGGGAATCTGGTGATGACGAAACTGTTGCATTATGGAAAACAATGAATAGTTGGGTATATGACGGTTTTGATGTTACTTATAAAAACATAGGTGTTGATTTTGATAAATTATACTACGAAAGTGATACCTATTTACTTGGAAAAGATATTATTGAAGAAGGATTAAAAGATGGTGTTTTCTTCAAAAAAGAAGATGGTTCTGTTTGGTGTGATTTAACCGAAGACGGTTTAGATGAGAAGTTAGTTTTACGTTCCGATGGAACTGCTGTATATATGACACAAGATATTGGAACAGCTATCCAGCGTTCTAAAGATTTCCTTGATTTAAAAGGAATGGTATATACTGTGGGTAACGAACAAGATTATCACTTTAAAGTATTGTTCTTAATCTTAAAGAAATTAGGATATAACTGGGCTGATCAATTATATCATTTAAGTTACGGAATGGTAGATTTACCTTCTGGGAAAATGAAATCACGTGAAGGTACTGTAGTAGATGCCGATGATTTAATGGATGAAATGACGAATACAGCTCGTGAAATTTCGCAAGAATTAGGAAAGCTAGAAGGATATTCGAATGAAGAAAAAGAATCGTTATATAAAATTATTGGTTTAGGAGCTTTAAAATACTTCATTTTAAAAGTAGATCCTAAAAAACGAATCTTATTCGATCCGCAAGCTTCTGTAGATTTCCAAGGGAATACAGGTCCTTTTGTACAATATACCTATGCTAGAATTCAGTCTATTTTAAGAAAAGCTGATTTTGATTATTCTGCTACTATTACAGGTGTTGAATTACATGAAAAGGAAAAAGAATTAATTAAACAATTAGAGTTATATCCTGAAACAATTCAGCAAGCAGCAAAGAGTTACTCTCCTGCTGTTATTGCTAATTATACATACGACTTAGTTAAGGAATTCAATTCTTTTTATCAGAATGTATCTATCCTTGGAGAAGAAAATAAAGATAAAAAAGTTTTCAGAGTACAATTGTCTAAAAAAGTAGCAGATACTATTCAATCTGCTTTCCGTTTACTAGGAATTGATGTTCCTGAGAGAATGTAATTACCTTTATGAAGGAAATATTTTTAAAAAATACTATTAAATTAATTATTGGAGGTATTGCTATTGGACTACTTCATCAATATGATTTATTAATAGCCATATTATTAGGTTTAAAAATTATTCATTCTTTTTATAAGCGTGTAAAAACAAATTCGCTAAGTATCCTTTTTATTATAGGATTCATTTTAACTGGAATTATTGGTTTTACTTGCGAATATCTTGGTACTTCATATGGTTATTGGGAGTATCACGATGTACCTTATCAAACACCTAGATGGCTGTTTTTTGCTTGGGGAGCTGCTTTTATTTTAATCTATCAAATTGAAGCAATTCTATATCAAAAATTCCCTAATATGTCTAACAGAAATAAAAACCTATATATACTATTTATAGTAGCCTTCTTCCCTACTTTAGGTGAAATGGTTGCTATTAATTTAGGTACATGGACATATTATGTACCATACAAAATTTTTGGAGTACCTTTGGGGGCTATTGCAGCACTTATAATAATTCATGCAACTATAAATGTTTTTTTAGGTACTGTAGGAAAACAATTTGGAATTAAAGACATTGTCTATAATCCAATAACATAAATTATAAATAAACAACTAATAGATAAATACTAAAATTATGAAATACGATATTATAGTAATAGGTTCTGGTCCTGGTGGATATGTAACTGCTATTAGAGCTTCACAGTTAGGATTTAAAACTGCTGTAGTAGAGAAAGAAAGCTTAGGTGGTATTTGCTTAAACTGGGGATGTATTCCTACAAAAGCTTTATTAAAGTCGGCACAAGTGTACGATTACTTAAAGCATGTAGATGAGTACGGTTTAAAAGCTGAGGCTATAGATAAGGATTTTGATGCTGTAATTAAGCGTAGCCGTGGTGTTGCTGAAGGAATGAGCAAAGGTGTTCAATTCTTAATGAAGAAAAATAAGATTGATATTATTAACGGTTTTGGTAAAATTAAAACTGGTAAGAAAGTAGATGTTACTGCAGAAGATGGAACTGTAACTGAATATAGTGCAGATCATATTATTATTGCTACAGGAGCACGTTCTCGAGAATTACCTAACTTACCTCAAGATGGTAAAAAAGTAATTGGATATCGTCAAGCAATGACTTTACCTGAGCAACCAAAATCTATGATTGTTGTAGGTTCTGGAGCTATTGGTGTTGAGTTTGCACATTTTTATAATGCAATGGGAACAGAAGTAACTATTGTTGAATACTTACCAAACTTAGTTCCATTAGAAGATAAAGATGTTTCTAAGCAATTTGAGCGTTCTTTTAAGAAATCTGGAATTAAAGTTATGACAAACTCTGCTGTAGAGTCTGTAGATACTTCCAGAGCTGGTGTTAAAGCAACAGTTAAAACTAAAAAAGGTGAAGAAATTTTAGAAGCTGATGTTTTATTATCTGCTGTAGGAATTAAAACAAATATTGAAAATATTGGTTTAGAAGATGTTGGTATTGTTACAGATCGTGATAAGATTTTAGTGAACGATTGGTACCAAACGAATATTCCTGGATATTATGCTATTGGAGATGTTGTTCCTGGACCTGCTTTAGCGCACGTAGCTTCTGCAGAAGGAATTACTTGTGTTGAGAAAATTGCAGGATTACATACTGAAGCTATTGACTACGGAAACATTCCTGGTTGTACGTATGCTTCTCCTGAAATTGCTTCAGTTGGATTAACAGAAGAAAAAGCTAAAGAGCAAGGATATGATATTAAAGTAGGAAAATTCCCATTCTCTGCTTCTGGTAAAGCAAAAGCAGCAGGAACTCCTGAAGGTTTTGTAAAAGTAATTTTCGATGCAAAATATGGAGAGTGGTTAGGATGCCATATGATTGGTGCTGGAGTAACTGATATGATTGCTGAAGCTGTATTAGGTAGAAAATTAGAAACTACTGGTCATGAAGTATTAAAAGCAATACACCCTCACCCTACTATGAGTGAAGCGGTTATGGAAGCTGTTGCAGATGCTTATGATGAAGTAATTCATTTGTAAGATATAAAAACCATATACAATATGAGAAACCATCAATTTATTTGATGGTTTTTTTTATGACTTAAATTAAATATTACAGACAAAAAATTAACACTAAAAGTTTCAAATTCAAGCTCCTTATTCCCTTTTTTGGTATCATTCTTGATTCAAAATAGGCTTAACCAATAATAAATTTAAAACTACAAATTATGAAAAAAACTTTATTAAGTTTACTATTATTAGGAGCTACTATTAGTTCAACATTTGCTCAAGAAAAAGATAAAAGACAAGAAGTTGGGATTAACTTCTCATCTCTTAATTCATTTGGTTTTACTTACAAAACTGGAACTTCAAAAAATTTATGGCGCTTTAATGTTTTAGCTCTAAACTTGAACAACAATGATATTGAAACTGATGATGCTACTCGTGGTAATCAAAAGCAATTCAACATAGGAGCTCAAGTTAGTATTGGTAAGGAATTTAGAAAAGATATAACTAAAAACCTCGAATTTCGTTATGGATTTGATGTTTCCTTTGCTTACAGTTATATAAAATCTACTCGTGAAGCTACTCCAATATTTGAAGATGAAAGAACCCTCTATACTCCATCTTTGGCAGGAGTTATTGGAGTAAATTATGTTTTCAATGATCATTTAGCCTTTGGTGTAGAGTTATTACCAAGATTTAGCTACTCTACAGGTGATTTTAAAGAAACTAATGGTACTAATATAATTAATGGTGACATTTCGAATTATGGTTTTAGTTTAGGAAACAATTTAGCGCAACTATCTTTATCCTACAGATTTTAATATTTTATAAATCAGAACTTACAATAATAAAACCTCGCTAATTGCGAGGTTTTTTTTATATTTAAAACAAATAAAATTTTATTAAAATGAAAGCAAAATATCAAAGTGTTTTAAACCTAGGTGAACAATTAGAAATTCAAAACGGAGATGTAAAAGAAGAAAACGGTGTTTTACATATTTCGGGAACAGCAAAAAATCAGTACGAAAAAAACTTACTTTGGGATGAAATTAAAAAAGTAGGTGGCGAAAACCCAACTGATATTGTTGCTGATATTTCTGTTGAAGATACTTCTGTATTTGCAAATCACACTGTAAAGAGTGGAGAAACTTTGGGTAAAATAGCAAAACATTACTATGGAGATGCTATGAAATACAAAGAGATTTTTGAAGCAAATACCAATATCTTAAAATCTGCTGATCTAATTCATCCTGGACAAGAATTGGTAATTCCTAATCTATAAACATAACGTTTAAAACTACTTACTACTATATAAAAAACCTCGCAATTAGCGAGGTTTTCTTTTACATTATGATGTAGTTAAGTTTAATTTGTTAGTTTAAAACACATACTTTACCTCCCCATCCGAAAGGGCTGTAACGACAAGAAACATCTCCACGGCCAATACCTGGATATATATTCCAACAATCTGCATTGGTATTACATGGTGTTCCAAATCCACCGTTTACTTGCTTTTGTTCTTTTCTCGTAAGAGACGTTCCTAAGTTTTGAATGTTTTTTAACATAATGGTTGGTTTAAAAAATTTATTTGGTTATTATTAATTATTGAATTTATAAAGAGTATCATTATAAAATTCATTGTTAATACATGACTAATTACCTCTAGCTTTTGAATTTAGGTCTAAGTTTACTATTACAACCTTCAATTCTATTACTATAAGCATTTTATCAATCCCTCTTGTTATGTTTAATTGTATTTTCTTGAGGGACATTCTAAAATCTTGAATAATTTTTAATATTATTCAGCTTTTTTGATTATTTATTTGGTTTATCTAAAAAAAGACCTTCTAAAATTATCAATATAATATCAATTTTAAAAAGCTAAAAAAACTATTAATTACATATTAAAGGTTATTTATCTTTATTCAAGCTACAAAATTCTACATACTAGATAATAATTACTTATAAAAAGTAATCAGATAATTAAAAATTACTAATTATTATATTTCCTGTATTTTCTTACTCATAAAAAACTCACCTTAAACGGTGAGTTTCTATTATAAAAGAAATAACTTAAACTTAACCGTTTTACTATTTTTTTAATAATTCTTCAAAAGTTTTAAAATCAAAGTCTACTGATGCTTCTGCTAAAAAATTTAAAATTGGTAAATGTCCAGCTCCAATTAATACAAACACTCTATCTTTTCCAGGAGCTGTAATATTTAATATATTCTGAAATATACGTAAGTTTCTACTGTACCACCATATTGCATTATCTGCTCCATAGTAATCATTTTTTACTCCTTCACCCATTTTAAACTCTCCAATTAAATAGTGTCCATGATTATGACTAATTACATCTGGATTATTCATTACTTTAAAATAATCTATCAATGAAATCTGAGTTTTAAGTTTATCTCCTTTTTCATACAGACTAAAATACGTGTCGTTCACATTCATTTCTCTTTGTAAGCGAGTAGCTCCTGCCTTTTTCATGAAGTATCCTTTTTTCTTCTTTTCAGCTTCTTCGCTTAAATCATTTTTAAAACTTCTTGCAGGTGCATCTACCGCATATAATTTTTTATGATCTAGCAATTTTCCTAACCTAAAACCTATCTGGTAAATCTCATTTGACTTTAATTTAAAATTCCCTTTTAAATAAGCCTTATATAAAGAATCTAATTTGCCTTGCTTTGCCGCATTCCATTCTACAGCAATTTTGGTTGGCGCAAACTTTTTAAGTTCTTTAATTAATTCTTTTAACTCTGCTTGTTTTTCTTTTGAAAATATGTTGATATCATACTTTGGCTTATATGAATCTAATCCAGGATTTGCGAAGTGAAACGTTCCTAAAATTAATAACTCAGATGATTTTATATTTTTAAAATGTTCATCTATCTCTGCTTTTTGTCCCCATATCATTTGACTAAATAATACCATAACTAATAAAAAAGATCTTGCTCCCATAATTTTTATATTTTTTGATTTAGATACTTCAAAAGTATCCGTATCTCTTCATCTTACACTTCAAATTACAGCAACACTATATTTCTTATTACCAATCTCTACTTCTACTCCATCAAACTTTTTGTTGTGTCGTTTTACCTGTTCGTCATAAAAAACACAGACTAAATCCTAAAGCATAAATGAAATTTGTGTAAATGCCTACATTTGGAATATGGAATTAAAAAACACTTTTAAATATCATTTTATACTAGGGTTCATTATCGTTGTAATGGATGTTTTCAGTAGTTATGTTACTGGTGGATATGATAATTTTATAAAACATATTGTTCCTGTTGGTATTCTTTATAAAGTAACTTTTTATACTACGTTTTTTAGTGTATATGCTATAAATTTCAGTATCATTTGTCCAAAAACACTTGGAAAAAAGCATCTTATCTATTTTATTCTTGGAGAGCTTTCTTTGTTTTTCATTTTTCCAGCTATTCGCTATTTTATTGAAGAAGTAATCGTTTACTCTATTGGAGGTTTTCATAATTACTCAGAAAAAAGCAGAGCCTTTTGGTATTATATTTTTGATAATTCCTATTATAGTTTAAAAGTAATTCTCTTTAGTACGTTTATCTATTTATTGTTTATTTTTCTAAGAAATAAGAATAAAATTTACCAATTAGAACTAGAACATCAAAAAGCAGAATTAGATGCTTTAAAAACGCAACTAGAGCCTCATTTTTTATTCAACACCCTAAATGTCTTTTATTCTGAATTAGCAGAAACACAACCAAAGACTGCAAAAGGAATCTATAAACTATCTGAATTATTACGTTATTTAACATATGATGCTCAAAAAGATTTTATGCCAGTACAAAAGGAAATAAAATTTATTAAAGATTATGTTTACTTTTATGAAAAGCGTTTTGAAAATAACTTATTCTTACACCTATCTATAACAGGAAATTTAAATACTAAACAACAAATACCTTCTTTAATGTTAATTCACTTTGTTGAAAATATTTTTAAACACGGTGTTGTAAATGACGAAAGTTTTCCTGCAGTTTTAAAAATTGAGATTACAGATAAAATGCTTGAATTACACACCAAAAATAAAATTTCTAATGTGAAGAATTATAGTAGTAAAGGTATTGGTAGGGTAAATCTTAAAAAGCGACTTCAATTGTTGTTCGATACAAACTATACATTCACACATACCGAAACTAATAATATTTATACAACCTATTTACAAATTCCCTTAACTTAGTTTTACTTATGGAATATTTACGCTGTTTAATTGTTGATGATGAAGCTCCTGCTATTCGATTATTAGAATCTTACATTAAAAAAGTTCCTTTTTTAACGTTAGTAGCTGCTACAACAAATCCTATTGAAGCTTTAGGGATTTTAGAAAAAGAAACTATCGATGTGCTTTTTTTAGATATTCAAATGCCTACTATTACCGGTATTCAATTATCGAAAATTATAAAGGATAAAGTTCATATTATTTTCACAACAGCTTATCCTCAATTTGCAATAGAAAGCTATGAGCTAAACGCTATAGATTATCTGTTAAAGCCTTTTGAATTTGAACGTTTTTATACTGCTATTTTAAAAATAAAATCGAAAGACAATAAAGAGGTTTTAGTTGCACAAGATGATTTTATTTTTATTAAAACAGACGGAAAAAACAATTTTGAAAAAGTACATACCAAAGATATTATATACATCGAAAGTTTAAAGAATTATGTAGCCATACATCTAAGCAATAAAGAAATTATTACCTATAGTACTTTAAAACATTTTGAAAATGAATTGTCTTCTAAACAGTTTGTAAAAATTCATAAATCATATATTGTTGCAATACAACATATTGTAAAAACAGATTCTTTAACGGTGTATTTATCTAACAATAAAAATTTGCCTATTGGTGATACTTACAAGAAACATTTTTTTGAGATTATCAATAAAATGATGTTGTAAATAGTATTATTTTCTTTTTTATAAGTCTATTAGTCAATAAAGAGATCACTTCGGCGTTCCTCCTCGTAATGACGTGCATTATTTCCATCTTGAGCGAAGTAAAAAAACGGTATAAAAACCACTTCATTACAAATTGAATAAAATGTAGTAATGTAATCTTTTTTAGTAAATAGGTTGCTTTTTGTTCCCTTCGAGTAACCTCAGGGAACACTTAGGGTCACATTACTTTTTTTCTTGTCATTCTAAATGGTTATTTGAGTACAATCGAAAGTAATGGAGAATTTTTTACGGAACAAAACATACTTAGACAAGTTTTTTGGTTACAATAGTTTTGCTTACATAATATCATAATCTTACAAGGGACTGAAGTCCCTTGGTTTTATTCGTATTTATAATTTCAAGTAGTATAGATTAAATTATAACCTTTTAAGCTACATAAGAAAAGAGAACTCTAATGAGTTCCCTTTTCGATAAAAAACACAAAGCCAAATACTCTGTTGAAATACAACGGCTCTTACTTGTTATATTACTTTTGTTCCATGACTACATAGAAAAAGGCTATTCCTACTGGCGATCCTGCAGCTACAAATCCTGAAGAAACAATTTCTGCTGAAATTCCGTTTGGAAACTTTTTTCTTAGCTTACTAATAGCGTCAGAAATGGCAACATTAATATCAGATGAATTGTATGCATATCCTGTTACTTGATTATCACTATTTGCTGCACTAGCTAATAACTCCGTTTTTGCAGCTGGAGCAATATCTTCCATAATATCTCTAATAGGAATTCTTTCTGTTCCTTTTGCTGTTTGGAATTGTACATAATCTAAATCAGTAGCATATGGTACTGTTTTGTGTACTGTGTATGGAAAATATCCAATTACAGCACAAGGTTCCCCTACCACCATATAAATTGGTGGATAAATAGTTGCCATAGATGCCTGAATGTGAATTTTACAATAGCCATCTTCATGTCCTTTAGCAACAATAGTTACATTACTATCATTTCCTATTCGGTATGCAAATACCTGCTCTGGATACAAAACTTGTGAGTTCATAATTATAGTGAGTTAAATTTGGTTACTTTTTATTTCGGGGGTATTGAGAAAATGAAGTAACTGATAATTTCTATCTATTTCTTCTTATAAATACTTGATTTATTTGCTACTGTAAAGTTGCTGATTTTATACATGAGAGTTTTAAAAAAGGTATTATTCGTATAATTTTCACTTTTTAACGATAAATTTTGCAGTACAAACGTAAAACGGCATCATTATTGTTAACATATATTTAACTAAAACTACTACTATGCAATTATCAATTACTAATTTGATAGGTTGACGGGGAAAATGTTATGAACAAATGAAAAAAGATTAAGAAACTAAAAAACCGAAACAGTATTGTTTCGGTTTTTTTATTGGTATTTAGTCTATGAACTCATTTAAACTTTTAAATCGATAGCGCGGATTTGTAATCCATGCGATACTATTGTTTATAAATGAATTACAGTAATATATTTACATCTACAACAATATCCAATTCATTATCTAAATCTGCATAGTTTCTTGCTGAGCTGAATATATAATCTTCTGCAAATTTTACTACCTTATCTTTTACTGGATTGTTATGAATATAATTTATTTTCTCTTTTAAAAATGAATTAGAAAATAGTATTTCTGCATGATATCCGTCTTGCCATACTTTGTACTCTTGATTTCTTTTTAAATTTTTACACGATTCTTTAAAGTAATGTAACATCCATTCCCTTCTACTTTCTGGTTGCTCTTTTATAGTTTTGATTATCTGTTTTGAAGTATATTTTTTTAAGTCTCTTATAATATCCGACAACTTATATCCTTCTTCTGCTCTGCATACCATATGTAAATGACTATGCATTAAACAGTATGCATAAATTTCTAATCCTTTTTCTTTTTGACAGTAATCTAATGATTTAATAATGACATATTTTTGATTGAGTCTTGTAAAGATATCAACCCAACCTACTGTTGTTATCGTTATAAAGTAACATTGATTGTCTTTAACTTTATATTTTGTAGACATGTATTATAGCAATTTTTATTAAGATAATTAAAACACTACAAAAAAGATAGCTCGGAAATGATTTCCGAGCTATCTTTTTGTTTTCTGTATTTCTTTTTAATTATTATCCACGGCACGGATTACAAATCCGCGCTCTATCGGGTTGGCGACTATCAAAGACTACAATAAATCACACTGGGTTCTTGATTATCTATAACTGTATTTTCTATAATTTTATTTCCTTGGACTTTGAAAGATGGATTATCCCAATCTTTATTAAAAATAAATTCATCACTAAAATTCAATGTATAAAAGTTAAATTCATTTAAGTCATTAAAATAAAACAACTTTGAATCCTTTGATAAACTTCTAATTGAGAAAGTGAATTCTTTAGATAAAATCAATATATCATAAAAGTTTGATGCTAATCCTGTTGAGTTTTCCTTTACAGAAATAGCAATAAAAAACTCTTGTTGATTATTAAATATTTTTACTACTTCTATATTATCATTTAACATACCACTTTTAATCCAAACATTAATAGAATCCTGAATTTTACTTGGTATTAAGCCTATATTAAAATCATATTGAGTTGATTTGTAATTAATAGAATCAGTTAAAACTTGAATACACTTTTTTTCTTCCTTAATAAGTAATTGAGAAACTTCGGTTGTTTTATTTGACTTTTTACAACCAATAATGCTTAATACCACGAAAACAACTATTAACTTATTTATCGACCATTCCATCTTGTACTTCCATTTGCTGTTTGCCATTGACTTGTTAATCGCATAAAAGTAGTTCCTCCAAATGCAGCTGTAGATTCATACTTATATTGCCAATTATGTTTTGATTTATGATTTCCGAGATTCCATAAATCATGTGCTTTATCTGTAAATTTAAATCCTGTTAAATAATAACTTTTATGGGCTTTCCAGTTCTTTAGACTAAAGTCTTTCCCATGCCAAAAATACCCACCATTAGAGAAATCTCCTCCATAATATCCTTCAATTAAACCTTTATAAGCATTATTTACCTGTGCTTTATTAGCATATATACTATTAATTTTATCTCTTTCATCATAACCATAAATTCCTCCTCCAGAAGCAACATCTAATACTGTTGTTCCATCAGAATTTGCTCTGTTCTCCATAACAGAATATATTCCTGCTGCTTCTTGCCATGACATTTTTGCACTGCCTTCCGCAAATAAAGTTCCTGCTATTGCGTCAAAATCAGATACAGATAAATTTAAAGGAGTGAAATCTTGAAGTTGCGCAAAATAATAACCTATATCGAAACTTTTCCAAGATTTCATTAAGCTATTAAAATCTTTTTGTGATATAGAAACTACTTGCTCAATTCCATCATTTACTTTGTGTCGTTCACCTGTTTCTTTGATAATAAAATCTGTAAAGAACTTTCCACCATCAGGGTCTGTTCCATTCATCGGATTATTTCCCATACCAAGATATGGACTTGAGAACTGTCCATACGGATCAGTAGTCAACCATCTACCCAATCGTGCATCCCATAAACGTAGTTGAAACGCTTCCTTTCCAGTTTCGGAGTCTTTTTCCTGTCCTTGGTAGGCATATCTATACGGCTCACCATTTATAATCTGTCGGTTAGGCATTGGCATCCCAAAAGGATAGTAATCTGTCGCCTGCAGCGCAATTGCATTACTTCCTTGTTTCGCTATGACTACACGAACATTTCCTAAATGGTCTGTTAATTGATAAACGCTCGTATTCGTCGTTTTATTATAAACACCTAGTCTATTCGCTCCGTAGATAGGTAGTTCTTTTTGTACACCATCTTCATAAATAGCTAATGCGCTACCTGATGTATCTAAAATATAATCTGTTATTTTTTGTGGTGTTTGTCCATCACTTTGATAGGTAATTTTTCTGGTTCTAAAGTTTTTATCATTATATATAAACTCTACCTTTTTATTACCATTATACCTCACCGCAGTAACTAATCCGCTCGCATTATATTCATACCCTACATGTTCATCAATATTTTCAGTTAATTGACCTATTTCGTTATAAATATAATTATTTCCTTGTGCATTTCCTACTTGATCTTTAATATCATTGGCATGAGTATCAGAAATTACAGCATCGTCTACACGTTTTAATTGGTTTGGTTTATTCGCATAATATTCATAACGTAACTGATCCATACTATTGGTATCATCTCCATTTATTCTTTCAGTATTTTTATTTCTAAATAACTTTTTGATGTTTCCATTTGCATCGTATTCTAAATTGGTTACATCATAATCTCCAGCCCCATATAACATATTTGTAGAGCTTTCTACAATTTTAGCAGAAAACGTTCTACTGTTTGCTGCTGTTACATGAAATCCTGGTTGAAAAATAATACTAGTAGTAGCAGTAATTTGCTGTGTTGTATTAATTCCTGTATTCAAAGTTACATTCTCTGGGGCATTATGTTGTTGATTCCCCATCCCATTAAACAGCGCTGATGTTAACCAATTATTCTTATCATAGGTATACCTATATTGCAAAGTACCTTTATTTCCACCAGCATCTGTATTCCAAGTCATACTCTTAATATTCCCATTATACTGGTCTGTTCCATCTGAATATTGTGTAAAATTAGAATTACGTAGATAATCATTGGTATAATAATCTAAAGTCATTCCAAATAAATCCGTACCATTTGGATTGATTTCAGGATCATTTGCTAAACTTGGATGGTTAATTGCTTTTAACTGCCCATTTAAATTATACACATAATCTATATCTTGGATCCCCTCCGCCAAAGTTGTTTGTCTTAATGCTCCGCTCTCATAATAGTCGTATTCTGCATGTATCATAAATGTAGAGTTATCAGTAGACGTTTCAACTTTCAACAATTCGTTAGTATCTACATCATACGAATATCGGTGTACGAATAATTCTCCAGGTACATTTTTTTGGAAAATTACTTTAGTTACCTGACTGCTTATTGGATCATATTCATAATCAATAGTAACAGTTTTATATCCATTACCCGTAATTTCTTTTATTTTTTGTACAATCCAAACTATCCTTCCATACACATCGTAGCTGTAATATGTTATCGAAATTTCTTTTTTAGGTGTAGCATTATCTAAATTATAAGTTTTGGCTACATTTCCTGATAAAAAAGAGGGGTTTCCATAGTCACCATTTATATTTGATAAATAAGTTAAATCTTCATTTTCTAAATAGTCATATTTTGTAAAATGTTGTTCTTTTCTATTCCCAACAAAATTAACTTCATCAGGATCTAAATCTTCAAAATTTGTAAATCTGTCTCCTATCCCTCCTGATTCAATATAACATACCCCACTTTCAACAGGTCTTCCTAATTCATCGTAATTTGTGTACGAATAAGATTCTGAGAAAAACAAGTTTTCATATTTATATGCTTGTTTAGTATTTTGAGAAAAACGAATTTGGCCATCTTTACGATATTTAAAGGTTGCCGTTCCTTCATCTGGGCTAGTAGTCATTATCAATTGTCCTAATGTATCATAGGTGAACGTAGATTTTAAATTTTCATTATGATTTACAGTCGCAGATAAGTTGTCCAAACAAGCATCATTAAAACCTAAGGGCTGCATAGATTTTGTCAATCGTCCAACATCATCATATTCATTTAAACTAAAATCATAATAATTTACATTGTAACGAATTCCCACTGCATTATTTTCTACAGGATGAATTGTTCCTGCTGACTTATCGATGTACGTCAAGTTAGATGCTTTTGTAAATGTTCGAGTTCCTATATATTCAATTCTATAAAACCCTGCATTTTGTAATTCAGTAGCAGCTACAACTTCTTCTGTTTTTAAATCATATATTCTATAATCAGTTGCGCTAGTTAATAATGTAGCTGTATTTTCACATCCTATAGGAATATGAATATCAATAAACTTTTGCTCTCCAATAAGTGATAATACTTCATATTGTTTAGTACCTCCAGACCTAGCAGCTCCAATTGTTTTACCATCAGCATCGGTAAATGTTACTACTTCAACATTATCTACACTTTGCGAAACTGATTTTATAGCTTTTAACCAAGCTATTTGCTTAGTTGTATCATTTATTATTGTTGAAGAAATATTATCATAAGTTACTGCAATTTCTGGTTGTGATTCAAAAGAAGCATAACCTAAAACATAATAAGGTTCTTGAGCAGCAAGCATTGAGAAACTATATCCTTGTTTCCATTCATCATTCATTTTATTACCTCCAACAACTTGTTTAACAGCTCCAGGTGATAAATCGCTATAAATATTTTTAGAATATGGGCGATTGGTAATGTCACGCAATTTTTCATCTGTATATTGTGCACTATAATAGTTACCTAAAGTTAAAGCTTGTGTTCCAACTACAGCAGGATCTACTTGATCATTTTCATAATCTGAAGCGATAAAATCAGAACCATCTACTTTCTTTATAAAATTGGTATTATACTCAAAAGACACCTGACTTATTTCATTCGTAATAGGTGCTCCTAGTGTGCTCAATCTAGGACGACCTTTATTATCATAGCGTGTTTCTGTTGCCCAAATACGTTTCTTTCTTATATCATAAGACTGCGACTGCTTTACTTTACCCAAATCATCAAAATACCCTTTTGAAGCTCCTATTAATCGTCCATCTCTATCATAAGTATAACTTTTTGTCCAGTTATATACCTGATCGCTTACAGCATCTTTACAACCATTATTAGTAGTACTAGCTTCATTAGGACAAAAATCTAAATTATTAGCAACAAAGCCTACTGGTTGCGTTGTGGCGTAGTTTATAGGTGCATTAAAGTCTCCAAAACCATCTCCATCAGTATCTGTATAATAAGCTATAAGATTAGCATTTCCTGTTTGACGAATTCCAAAATGAGCAACAGTTCGATCATTAGCATCAGTAAAGTAAATCAATGCTACTCTTTCATGTGGTGTATTGTTTTCAATTACATTAATTTGAAAACTACCTGATATACTATTACTATTAGGTATTGTAATCCAATCAACTTCATTAACAGCTCTTAATACAGTACAATTTCCATTAGTTATAGTTGTGAATGTTATATTCTGTGCAGCATAATTTATTGTTTTAGATCCTACTAGTGGTTGATTATTTTCATGAATAGTAAGACTACAATTTCCTCCATCTAATGGAATAACTCCTCCATCTGGACTAGATATTGATTGTCCAAAAACAACACTATAAAAGCTACTTAATAAAACAACTACTATTAATCCTATTTTCTTTTTCATAATTATTGGTTATTTCGTTTGTAATTATAAGAATTTGTAGCAATTCTCTTAAAACCTCCTGTCCCATCACCATCAACTTTATCGGTATATTCGGTTTGTGTTTCAAGAAGTTTACCAGCAGGATCGTATTTATAATGGGTAGATAACCCATTACCTCCTGTAATATAACTTACTTCATCCCATTCATTATACACATAGCTCACCATATTGGAAGCTATAGGATGTAACCTAAAGTCATCTACATAAATTGTCCCTGAAATACTTGTAACAGCTACGCTAGCTCCTCCTTGAGGAATAGTAACATATCCATTTAATAAGACCCAATTCCCTGCATATACTTTCTCTGAGTTATTGAATGAAATTTGATTCTGGTTTAAGAGAATTTTAGCATTATCTTCTCCTCCTTTTTTCACCCAAACTGAAACTTTAAAACGCTGTTTCAAAGAAGTGTTTCTCCCTGCTCTACTAGGAACATTCACTTCAAATGATTTCTTATTTTGCTCAATCTGAATACTAAATTTTCCTGTATGTGCAAATGACGTATTCCTTCCTAATGCTGTTCCTGACATAACATTGCCTTCAAAGTAATTATGGCTATTCTCTATATACTCTGCACCACTATAATACATATCATCGTAGGCTGCATTAGCTGAAGCTATAATTTTCGTATAGTTATCTCCCATTTTTGTAGCAGCAAAATTATCATTAACATCTTTTATTTCTAATACTTCTGAAAATTGATTATAGCGAGTGGTCTCACTAACTAATTCCCAATCAGTATTATTAGCATTATTATTAAAATCAAAATTGGAGAAACTGATATAAGTACCATCAGAATTAGACTGACCGTTCCAAACATATGTTTGGTGTTTTCTCCAAACATCATTAGAACTTTCCGTAGTCGAATTATTAAATGGATATATCCAATTATTATTCCATGTCGTCACATTAGCTCCTACTACTTTCCAATCACCATTTTTTTGAACATAATTAATATCTCCAGCAGACTGAGATAACATATTTTTATTATTAATATTATCGACTTTAGATCCCATTCCCGAATATTCTCTAAAAGCTTGAATTCCTCTAGTTCTAAATTTAGTTCCATCACTTGAATAAGAATACGTTTCTCTCGCCTGCCCCGTAATTGGATCAAAATCATTAAACTCTGATGTATAACTTTCTCCTCCAGAAACTTGTTTAGAATTATTGAGCATCGCAGGGTATATAATACGTGTGGAACCTACTGCTAAATTTGTTACACTTTTATCTTTTTTGGTTACCTTTTTATATGTTTGATAAGATTCTTGCGTTATTCCAATGTTCTCTGGAGTTCCTTCTAAACCATAATAATCATTATCAATTCTACTTAGTAATTGGTCTTTTTCATTAAATGTTTTAACATGTAATAATTGTCCAAGTGTAGCTAGGTTATCTTTAATTGTAAACTTTCTTAATTGTGTTGAAGAGTTTGTGGTACCATAAACTTCCTCTGTTACTATTTCATAAAAGTCTCCAAACCTAGCCTCTCCTTCTGTTTTTTCTTTTAAAACATTAAATCTGTATTCAGTTGTAGTTCCATATTGCTCTCTAGTTGACTCGACTTCTCCCTCTGTAGTACTTGTAGTTGTTGTAACATATTCATACATAGGAATCGGAGGTGGAAGTTCAGAACTATAAGGTAAATCTTTTGCTAATTCTGGTGCATAAGGTAAATATGTTACATAACCTACACCGTTTCCATTCTCACCGTAAGAATAATCCATGCTGTAATACCTATTATTCTCATCTACTGTTGAAACTCTTTTAACTCTTATTCCTCCATTCGTTATTGAATTTTTAATTTCATATTCAACCGAGGCTGTTGTTCTAGAATAATTACATGTCCAAGACTGTACAGGTACATCACCTCCAGCATAATAACTAGTAACTGTTCCATTTAATGTACCGTAAAACTTATTGTTTCCTAAACTTTGTGTAATGGTCCCCTTTCCATCATATTCAGACTCTCCAACACTATCTACGCCACATTGTGGTCCTCCACAATCTTGATCTTCATACATACACTCATAGAAATACTTCACATCTACCTCATCTCCTACTTGTAAACCAAAATCACTTTCAGAATCCACTGTAAATCCTACTGGAATTCCATTTTGGTCATAGTCCATTGTTACTTTATTTTTCTTTCCTGCTCTTGTGTAAATCACATTAGATTTCATAACAGGATCTATAACATGATTTTCATAATCAACTTTAATTTTACCACCTGTTGGAGTGATAATTTCTTCTAAAGACCAAAGACTATTATCATTACGGTAATAACCAAAATCATCTTTATCATCAATTTCAAAACTATATGAAGAATTATTATAATCAAAAGTATATGGAGGTATTACCGATGTTTCATTTTTACCTTTGAAATGAACTGCATTAAGGGTTAACCTACCACCTGCATCACTATTAGGCGTACCTCTTACTAAACTATAATTATCATTATCGAACTCAATAGAGCTTATAATTTCTCCTTCTAAAGAAGAAAAATTATCTGAGTTATCAATTACATTGTTAAGGTTATTAATAGTAGCAGAATAACGTTTTCCTCCTATTCTTGGATAACTTACTTCAATTACTTGACCTACCGAAGAACTTGTACTTTTGATAATGTTATCATTTTCTCTTTCTACTAATACTATTTTATCCAGTTTCAAAGGAAATTGAGAAGGCATCGTAAATGAATTATATACATACGAATTTGCACTTGACGCATAGTCATACTGAAAATTAATAGATTTACCATCTTTTCTAGGTGATTTGACAAAAATAGCCGAATGAGTTCTCGTTAAAACCCTATCTAAATAATATTGATCTTTTCTTCCTCTAATCCAAGTTTTAATTTCATTATTATTTGGGTTTGTAGTAATATTCTTTCCATAAGAATTACTCCAAATAAATCCATCTGAGTATTTTCCATACTCAAAATCTACCCAATACCCATAGTCTCCAACATTAACTATACCATCACCATTCTTATCTACATAATCTGGACCTGTAACAGCTGTTAATAACCAATGAGTAGCATATGGCTCCATTTGCCTTTTTTCAAAATATGATTCGTTTTCTTTTCTAGGAGTTGAAGTTCCATAATTTGTATTCATTCCATAAGTCCTTTGAACTATCTCATGATTATAAACAGGCAATGAATAATGATATGTTTTACCATCAATTGCTGTTATCTTAAAAGCACCAATTCCTGAGCTAGGCATTTTTTCTCTTTCAAAGCCATTAACACTAGGTTTTATATATCCTTCACTAAGCAACCTATTTTCTTCTTCTAAAATCTCTTTATTAGTGTAATACTCAATATAGTTTGCTGTTTTCCTTCTATTTATATTTTCTGATTTACTCCCTTCTTGTGTTGTAGGATTGTAGGAAGTACCTGTTAAAGTATTTAAAATACTTGAGTTATAAGAAAAGTTAGCTTGAGGTGTTTCTAAATAGGTAGAAATTTCATTTTCAAAATAGAAAAATGCTTTTTTAGTAAATTTAAATTGAGATGCAACATTTTGTGCTCCATTTACTAAGTAATCTAATTTACTACCATCTGAAGATTCTTGGCCAGAAATACTAAATAATGCTTTATTTTCAAAAACTCTAGCTGTAATTGCACCAGAAATACCTTGAGCTTGAACATTAAATTTGTCATAGTTTGGAAAGTTTGGATTAGCTAAAAGAGTTTCTTCTTTTTCTACAAAATCACCTGAACTCACTGGTAATTCTAAAACATCCATATACGATTCATTAGGTTCTAGCTCGTTGATTTCACACTGACAATCGTAAGCATTGTCATTTCCACCTTGATCTGCATAATCTAGAGCTGCCTGACGATTGGTAGTTGTAAGTGTACCACATGATACATTTTGATCGTCATGATCCACACCATAACATGAAACTTTATACACAGGAATATCAGAAGTTCCGTCATAAAAATGGATTGGGCCATCTATATAATTTCTTATAAAATTATCTCTATAAAACTTGAACTCTGTTTTACCAAAAGAAAATGTTAAAAAACCTAAACCAACAGGCACAAAAAGAGGAATACTCCATCCACTTGTAGTAGTTGTATAATCACCCATTTTTGAAGTATTCTGAAAACCAAGGTTAAAACCTGTTCCACTTTTGAACCTTCCACTTTTAACTCCAATTCCTATTCCAGATGAAGAGAAAGAAATGTCTAAAGAGCTTATAGATCCTGATTTTGACTTACTGCCTACACTAAACCCAAAAGTCCCATTTGTAGAAATATTAAATCCTGTTCCATTTTTATCAAAACTAACCCCAGCTGTTCCTTCTACATTACCATTAGTATTAGCATTTACCCCGAATGATAACCCAGATATATTAATTCCGATACCAGCTGTTCCAACAACACCACCATTTGTACTTGCATTAACTCCTAGTGATACACCAAAAACATTTGCTCCTAGTCCAACTCCTAATCCTTCGGTACCTACGTTTAACCTAGCTCCTGCAACATTTAAACTAACTTGGCCTCCTAAACTTTTATGGCTTCCCCAAGATAAGCCTAACCCTACAGATGTTACTCCATTTGACCATCCTACAGACGCACTATATTCAGTAATTGTTTGGGTTTTATCCCAAAAATGCTCAGTAGTAAGTGCTGAACTATAATCATCAGGTGCTCCGTTTACATTTCTATTTATAGATCCTGGGTTTAAATTCCATCCTAGCCCAATTATACTAGACTCTTGATCCATAGCAATCCCTGCATGATATGCTAATGCTAATGGATAGCCTCCTTCAGGACTTGGTACATTTAGCAAAGGCAAAACATAAGTAAAACTTCCTGTGGATAAGTTTACCATATCGGTAGCATCTACTGGTTCAAATGATGCTGCTTCTGGCGCATTTGGCCCGTTATTATTTGCATATAATGCATTATATGGCACAATTGTATTTAGAAAATTCAGTAATAGAAAAATAGCAATTGTTTTTCTGGTTAAGTGGTTCTTTATCATACTATATTATTTTCACTTATTATTCTTATTTATATAGGCTATTTCAATTTCCTTTCTACTCTACTCAGGAATAACCTTAAAAGTTTAATTTAGGTTCGTTTTTTATTTTTTTTGTTGGTATTTTAAACTTTACTTCTCCTGTATAGGTTCCTAAATCTTCTACAGTAATGTTTAAATAATCGTCTTGTAAATATTTTTTATCCCTTGGGTAAACAAACAACATGTCTGTAGATTTACTCATACCATACATTCTTGGATAGACATAATCTAATAAGGTTAACGTATCTTTTTTTGAAGTAAATACATGAACTTTTTCTCCCATTCCAAAAGCCAATTCATTGACCATAGCTCCAAATTCTTGTCTATTTTTAGGTGTCGCACTTAGCAATTCTTTATTATCTCTAGACATTGATAAAGTGAAGTATATGTACTTTTTATACTTTTCACGAAGCTTTTCTACATCTTCTTTTGTAAATGTATTTCCTAACTCTTGATCTACTAATAAATCTGTGGGTTTATACAATAAAGTAAAATCATAACCATTTACATTTTTACTTTGTACATACCCATGATCTTGATTTCTTAGATAACCCCATAACTCTTCTTTTGAAGAAAATGTTTTTCTAGTACAACTATTGGATACAATAATTGCTAGTAATAACAAAACTATTTGTGGTAACTTCATAGCTTTTAATATGTTCTTTTTGTACAATTTGGTTTTAATGACAGTACCCTTCGACTTTGCTCAGGGTACGTATATCTTTATTTTCCGTCAAATTCAGAATTTAATCCTTCTAAAACTTTTTCTGTTAAATCTGCACTTTTATCGGCATACATAATATTTCCTCCTCCACTCGCTCCAAAAATCATCTTATAGCCTTTTTGTTTCCCATACTCAGTAACATAATCATTAATATCATTGATAACTGTTTGAGTAGCTTTTTTATCTTCTTCTTGGATTTGATTTTGTACAGCCTGTTGATAGTTATTAATTTGCTGTTGCTTGTTTGCTAACAACTCTTGCTTTAACTTTAATTCTTTCTTAGAATAATTAGCTCGCTCCTTTTCATATAACTTTAATTCTTTTTGCCAATCTGTTACTAAACTATCTACATTTGCTTTTAATACTTTAGCTTTCTTTTCAAATTGAGCTCTTACTTCTTTTGTTCTTTTATAACCTTCTAATAATTTGTTTACATCTACATAAACTAATTTAGAGCTTTCTTGTGTGTAAAAAAAAGTAACGATTGAAGCTATTAAAGCTACGATTGCAGTTCCTAATGCAATTTTTTTCATTGTAATTTAAATTTTATATAAAGTTCCCGTTTTCAGACTGCTAAGTTATTAAAAACAGATAATAATAAACAATTAATTTGTTAATTTTATTAACATTTTATTTTATAACCGTAGGCCTTATCAATACTGATAATTTTGATTTTCTAGCCGTACGTACTCGTTTACTAAACAACCATTTTATAATTGGAATCCTTGCTAAAAAAGGCACTCCTGACCCTGAATCATTTTTTACGTTTTCTTCTAATCCTCCTAAAATAACAACATCCTGATTTTTTACTCTTACAGTTGATGTAAACTCTCTAGAATTAATCCCTGGAGGAGCTTCAGGTTCAATACGTTCTCCATTAAAACTTGATTGTACTACACTAATACCTAATGTAATTTGCTCATCTCCAGAAACTATAGGACGTATAGAAATTGATAAGTTTGCATCTATAGGTAAATAGTTTCGTATTACTTGTGTTTGTGGATTTTGTACCCCTAAAACATTACTTTGTGTTACAGCATAATACGATGTTACTCCGCTAGACAATGTTGCTCTATGCCCATTAAGAGTAGATAACTTAGGAGTAGATTTAATTTTTACGTTCCCATTCGATTCCATTGCCTGAATTTTTGCATAGAAATTCGGCACTACTCTACCTACATTTAAAGCTCCAAAACCATTAAATCCTCCAATTAATCTATTAATAGCATTTGCTCCAAGAGTAACATTTGCTGACGGAAATAATGCCCCTGTACTAGCTGTTGGTTTATCTCCTACACCAAGTTCTACACCTGCTGTTAAAGTATTAGATTTATTAACTTCTAAAATCATTACTTCAATTAAAATAACAGGAACAGGCTTGTCTATCTTTTTAATAAAATTTTTAAACTTTCGTACATCTTCAGGATCTCCAGTAACAATAAAAGAATTTTGTTCTACATCTGTTTTTATATCTAGATTCCCTCCTCCTTTGCTACTTTGCAAATAATCAGGAAAAAGAGATAGAATAGCTCCCTCTTTTAAACTTTCTAAATTTGAAGATTGACTACTACCTCTCTGTCCAATACTTCCACTTCTTTGTTGAGAAAAGTTTCTTGATGTTCCTCTTTGCCCTAAACTCTGTCCATTAGAACCGTTATTAAAATTACTATTATTCAAACTATTTAAACCTCCGGTGCCCGATCTACCAGTGAAACTAGATGAAAACACTGAGTTTCTGCTATTTGAAACAGGTTGATTCATAATCTCAATAGATCGATGCATCATAGGAATAATTTCTGTTGTCTTTAACGATTTTTGATCTCCTTTTCCAAAAAAGTAAATCCCATCTTTCTTTCTATATGTATAGTCTGTATCTTCTAACATTTTTGAAAGCAAATCATCATAATATACTTCTGATGCTTTCATCGAAACAGTTCCTATGTTATTTAATGGTATATTGGTGTAAGAATCTATATTTAAATCCTTTCCTATATCTTCTATAACATTTTCAATTGCTACATTTTCAAAATCAACTTCCAGTTTTTTAGATATAGAGTCTAATACTTTAAAATAAAAGTTTGATTTTCTAAATCGCTTCGGTCTTTTTGCTACCGGTTGTTGCTGAGGCTGAGTGCCTCTTCTAGGATTACTATTTCTACTTGGGTTAGTAGTAACCACTACATCAGTTCCATCTCCTTGAAACAAATAGTAATCATCTTTGGTTTTGATTACTTCTAAGTTATTAGAAAATGCTAGTTTTTCCATAGCACTGTAGAAAGGTTTATTCTTAATATATCCAGATATTCTCTTGTTTGCTATTTCTGGTGAATACACTAAGTTTTTACCTGTTATATCTGTTATTTTCTTAAATGCAACTGATAAAGTATCTTGTTTTAACTCTATAGAAAATAAATTGTTCTGAGCATCATAAGATACAGGAATCTCCCTAGGAGTATATACTTTAGGCGGAGGAGTTGTAGCCGGCCTGTTTTTTAAAGCAATAATATTTCCAGTAATATCTACTGTTAAATTAAACTCTTTACATAAGTACAATATAAAGTCTATCAATCTAGCATCAGGTAAATTATACGTAAGCATTTTATCATTTAACTGATTATCAACCACCATATTCACATCCGTTTCTCTACCTAAAGAGGCAATAAAAACAGGAAGACGTGTTTGATTGACATCTAAATTTACCTTTTCATATAAACCAGGTATATTTTCTGCTAACTTCTCTAACTTTTCTCGAATTTCTTGTATTCGTTGTTCTTCATTATTAACCTGTGCATAAGTTATTAATGAAACAAACATTGTTATTATTATAATGACTTTTTTCAATTGTATCTTTTTAAATAAACATTGCATTAATAATTAATTATTAACACAATTTCATAACTAATTTATTTTTAATCTATTTGTTTTATATGGTGTAGCATGTTCTGTATTTATTCCACGTACTCTCCATTCATAATCTCCAGCTTCAAGCGCTACTTCAAATACTGTGGTATTTATTTCTCGAGATACTACAATTTGAGTAGGTGCTAAAAAACTTGGTGCAACTATTTCTATTTCATAAGCATCTGCTCCACTAATTTCTTTCCAATTGAATCGTATAGTCCCCGGACTTAACTCAACAGCATTTAAAGGTCCTAGAACAACAATTTCCTCATCTGAAATATCTTCTACAAAGAAAGACTCACAATTACTGAATGTTATCAAAATTCCGATTAGTAAAGCAATTTTTTTCATGTTAAAAATCAAACTTTTTTATTTTTCTATTAATTTCTTTATTAGGGTTTCTTACCGTACCATTCTTACATAACTCCCCTTCTTTAACTACACCAACAATTTTAGTTTGCTTTCGTTCAGATACTTCCCAACATAAAGAAGAAACATCGTACTGAAAAACTTGAAGTACAGCTGTATTTATCTTATCTATAAGTTTATTTCCTTTATACATTAATATAAAAGATTGTTTATCGTGTAATGTTTTTAAATAATACGTATCTGACTCTTGAATATTCTTTAATGTTTTAGTATTCGCTACAAATTTTAGTTTTGTTACGATTGAAACTTCTGGGTTTTTAACCAGATAATTTAATATTTCCGAGTTCCCTGTATTCAAAGCTTTCACTATTGCTATCTTATCACTAATTTGTACCTCTACATAATTAGGAATTACTTTTATAGAATCGTTATATGTAATTAACTCTTTAGAAGAAGTACTTTTCGTGTATTCGGAATAGCTTTTAAAATTTTGTTTATCAATTTTTTTAAGTGTAACTTTTAATTTGATATTCTCTTTATATTCAGGAATTCCTATGATTTCATATCCTGTTTTACGAACAGATTTCTTTTGTTTTCCTATTACCCCTAAATCTACCAATCCATACGATTGATATAATTTATTTTTTTGTGGTAACACATAACATGAAGCAAATGATAGACAAAATATTAAATACAAATATTTTTTCATGATACAATTTTTGAATAAGTATTTTTCCCTCGACAAATGTAGGTATTTTTATTTATAATTGAAATTAGACTAGTATTTTATAGGTTTCTATAAAATAAGAACAAGTCATAGATTTGACTTGTCTTTTAAATATATTTTAGAAACAAAATTAATAATTCCTATATTTTTTTGTTTCTTCAAAAACTGCAGAAAGAATTCTTTGTTCCATATCGTTATATACAATATTTCTTCTTTTCATTACCACTTCTGCAACTTCATTCACTTTATTCATTTTATACTCACTAAAACCAGAAGCTCCTCCCCAACTAAATGAAGGAACAAAATTCCTTGGGAATCCACTTCCAAATATATTCGCTGAAACTCCTATAACAGTACCTGTGTTAAACATGGTATTAATTCCACATTTAGAATGGTCTCCCATCATCAACCCACAAAACTGTAATCCAGTTTTTGCAAACCTTCCAGTTTCATAATTCCATAACCTTACTTCAGCATAATTATTTTTTAGATTCGAATTATTCGAATCAGCTCCTAAATTACACCATTCTCCTAATACAGAATTTCCTAAAAACCCATCATGACCTTTGTTTGAATATCCAAACAACACAGAGTTGTTCACCTCTCCTCCAACTTTACAATAAGGTCCTAATGTTGTAGCTCCGTAAATTTTAGCTCCTAATTTTAAAACTGATTTTTCGCACATAGCCAATGCACCACGAACAACAACACCTTCCATAATTTCGGCATCCTTTCCTATGTAAATAGGTCCAGTAGTCGCATTTAATGTAGCAAAAGTCAATTTAGCTCCTTCTTCTATAAAAATATTCTCTTTCCCAATACATTGTACTGTATCTGGAATTGGTTGCGATGTTCTTCCTTCCGTTAATAATTCAAAGTCTTGTTGAATCGCCTTCTCATTATTAGAGAAAATATCCCATGTGTTTTTTGCTTGAATAATATCTTCCTCAAATTCTATTTGATGATATTTTTCAAAGTTTACCTCTTCTTGTTCTTCAGAAGTATGAAATGCAATTACGTCTTCTCCTTTAAAAATTGCCTCATTCTTTTTTAAAGCTTTTACCATTTCTACTAACTCAGGAATTGGCAAAAAAGAAGCATTCAACATAATGTTTTCCTCCATTTCTACCATCGGGTATTTTTCTTCTAAATACTCTTCTGTAATTGTAGTTGTAGTTAAGCCTAAATATTTTTCCCATTTCTCACGAATCGTTAAAATTCCAATTCGAATATCTGCAACAGGACGTGTATAAGTAAAAGGTAAAAGAGATGTTCTTACATCTCCATCAAATAAAATATAGTTCATTTTTATTCTCGTTTGAAGCATCACAAACATACAATAAAAAACCGATTACCTTAACGACAATCGGTTTCAAAATAATGGTTCCCCGTAATTATTTACTGTAATACATATTCTTTACTCTCACGATAATCTTGAAAACTTTTTGAACCAAAATTTTATATTAATCTAAATTATATTTCTATAGTCGGAATATTTAAAGGAAAATTACAATTCCCCTGAATTTAGTTGTACTTTTGAGATATTATTAATGTCTTATACGACATATATAGTAACTATTAATCTATACTCTATGAAAAAAATTCTAGCATTTATATTACTTGCCATTATATTGTTAGCAACTGCTTATTATGCATTCATTTATTATTCAACTTATAGTGAAGGAGTTCGATCTGGAGAACTTATAAAATTTAGTAGAAAAGGTGTTGTAGTAAAAACTTGGGAAGGAGAAATTAGCCAAGGAATTTCTGGCGCCCAAATTTTTAAGTTTTCTGTTGAGGATACTAAAAAAGAAGTCATTGCCGATTTAGAAAAATTCCAAGGACGCTATGTAAAAGTGTATTATATAGAACGCTTTGGAACTTTATTCTGGTTAGGTGATACAAAATATTTTATTACAAAAGTCGAAGAAGAACAATCTCCTCATTTTGGAGGTTTAAAAGCTGTAGAAAATGAATACTAATTATAAACACGTAACAGACACTCGCATTACTATCTCTGAATTAATGCTACCTTCTCATGCTAATTTTAGTGGTAAAATTCATGGTGGTTATATTTTAAATTTAATGGATCAAATAGCTTTTGCCTGTGCTTCAAAATATTCTGGTGCCTATTGTGTAACAGCTTCTGTAGATACTGTAGATTTTTTAAATCCTATTGAAGTTGGCGAATTGGTAACTATGAAAGCTTCTATTAATTATACTGGAAGAACATCTATGGTTGTAGGAATACGTGTAGAATCTCAAAATATCCAAACAGGGAAAGTTAACCATTGTAATTCTTCCTATTTCACCATGGTAGCAAAAGATGAAAATGGAAAAGGTATTCCTGTTCCTGGATTAATTGTAAGTAATGATTTAGAAATAAGAAGGTTTTTAAAAGCTGCCAAACGAATTGAAATGAAACACAAACGACGTGATGAGTTTGACAGTGATAATTTTATGCCAGAAAATTACGTGGAAATGTTAAGAAACTTTAATGTTAAAGTAGCACTGAATGATTGAGATTATTGACCTGAGTCAAGAAATTTACGAAGGAATGCCTGTGTATAAAAGTTTGCCACAGGTAAAAATTAGTGTTCACAATACTCATGAAGAGTGGGATGATGAAATTAATCCCACTACTAAAACACCTGCTGTTTATAAAATGGAAATGGGCGAACATACGGGTACACATGTAGATGCTATAAATCATATGGCGAAACAGTATGTTGGACATTCTATTGATACTATGCCGCTTTCTATGTTTTATACAGAAGGAATTTGTTTAGATTTTTCAAATAAAAATTTTAAAGAACTTATTACTTCTGACGATATTAAAAAAGAGCTCCAAAAGGAACAGCTTGAAATTAAGGCAAATGACACTGTGCTTTTATACACAGATCATTATCGAAAAGCGTTCCAAACAGAAAATTGGGGAAACGGACCGGGTATCACTACAGAATGTGCACGTTGGTTAGGCGAGCAAAAAATCGCTGCTTTTGGAGTAGAAACCATGTCTCCTGGTGTTCCCGGAATTTCTAATAAAGAAGTCCATCATATTTGTGGTGAATTAGGTTTTACGCATTATGAAAATATGATAAATCTACATCAACTTATTGGACGTGGACGTTTTCGTTTTATAGGATTGCCTTTAAAAATTAGAGGTGGAACTGGTTCTCCAGTAAGAGCTGTAGCAATTTTTGAGTAAAATAAAATTGGTTATTTGTATATATAACAAACAGTAAACACCTACCTCAGTTAGTTTCAGATGTTCACTAAAACTATCGATATCATAAAATATAAAAAAACCGAAGCGTTTGCTTCGGTTTTCTATATAGGTAAATAATATATTTTTATTACCAACGTATTACTACAGATCCCCATGTGAATCCACTACCAAACGCTGCTAATACAACTAAATCATTATCTTTTATTTTTCCTTTTTCCCAAGCTTCTGTTAATGCTATAATTACAGATGCAGCAGTAGTATTACCATATTTCATGATATTATTATATACTTTATCATCTGATAATTGGAATTTCTTCTGAATGAATTGCGCAATACGTAAATTCGCCTGATGCGGAATTAACATATCAATATCTTCTTTTTGTAATCCATTAGCTTGTAAACCTTCCACAATAGCTTCAGAAAAACGAACTACTGCATGTTTAAATACAAATTGTCCGTTCATGTGCGGGTAATACGATACATCTTCTGGATCGTTTTCTTCCATAATTTCAGGAACCCAACGTCCAGTTGAAGGACCTTCTAATACTAATTCTTTAGCGTGCTTTCCTTCCGAATGTAAATGAGAAGATAAAATTCCTTTTCCTTCCTCTTCACTTCTAGATAATACAGCAGCTCCAGCTCCATCACCAAAAATTACAGTTACTCCTCTACCTCTAGTAGATCTTTCTAAACCACCAGAATGATTTTCTGAACCAATCACTAAAATATTCTTGTACATTCCAGTTTTAATAAACTGATCTGCTACCGATAAAGAATATATGAATCCAGAACATTGATTACGTACATCTAGTGCTCCAATAGTTGGCATATCTAATAAATCTTGAATTTGTACTCCTCCACCTGGGAAGTATAATTCAGGACTTAATGTCGCAAAAATTATAAAGTCAATATCATCTTTAGTTAAACCAGCTCTTTCTATGGCTATTTTTGCCGCTTTTGCTCCCATAACTGACGTAGAATCATCAGTTTTAGGATCTATCCAACGACGTTCTTTAATTCCTGTTCTTTCCTGAATCCATTCATCACTAGTCTCCATCCACTGCGTTAAGTCATTGTTAGTAACCACATTATCAGGAACGTAATAACCTAAACCGGTAATTTTTGAATTATACATATTTATTCTGTTATAATATTGTTTGTTTGCAAATTAATAGCCCGTAAAAGTAAGAATTAATTAATACCTTTACAAGAAACAAACACTAATCATACAATCAACCAATTCATGAAAAGAAAAGACTTTCTTTCACTATCGGCAAAAGCTGCCATGTTTTTAGGTTTACCCTTATCCTTATCTGCAAAAGAAGAGTTAGAAGAGAAAATTTTTTTACAATCACAAAAAAAATCAAAAGGAAGCGCATTCGCTTTAACAGCTCCCAAAATAGCTAAGGTTAATGTTGGTATTATTGGCTGTGGTAACAGAGGACAAGTACTTGTTCAAATGTTCGATTGGTTAGTAAAAAATAATAAAGCTGATGTAGTAGCTGTTTCTGACCTTAAAAAAGATAAAACAGATAAGCTTAATAGTCATTTACAAAAAGTGCATGGTAAAACTGCTAAAGCTTATTACGGAGGACCTAACGAATGGAAAAAGTTAGTTGATAGAGACGATATTGATTTATTAATTATTGCTACTCCGTGGGAAATGCACACGCCAATGTCTTTATATGGAATGGAAAAAGGTAAACATGTTGCTTGCGAAGTTCCTATTGCTTATACTTTAGAAGATTGTTGGAAGTTAATTGAAACTGCTGAACGAACTCAGAAACATTGTATGATGATGGAGAATTGCTGTTTCAATGGTGAAGAACTATGGGTATTAAATATGATTAACCAAGGTGTTTTTGGTGATTTAACACATGCTGAAGGCGCTTATATTCATGATTTAAGAAAACATTTATTACATGATACTTACTATGAAGATCAGTGGCGTATAAAACATCATTTGAATAAAGATGGAAACTTTTATACTACACACGGATTGGGTCCAATTAGCCAATATATGGACATTGGTCGTGGAGACACATACGATCATGTAGTTTCTATGAGTTCTCGTGAAAAAAGTTTGAGTGACGCAGCAAAAAAAGCTAATATTAATAAGTTTTCGAATGTAAAATGTGGTGACATGAATACCACAATGATTAAAACTAAACTTGGGAAAACCATCATGTTACAGTTCGATGTACATTCTGGCCGTCCTTATGACAGATTAAATACAGTAGTAGGTACAAAAGCAGTTCATGAAGGCTATCCTTCTAAGTTATATATTAATGAAGATGAATTAGCTTGGTGGGGACATAATTGGTTAGACGATAAAAAGTATAAAGAATATAGAGATAAATACAATCATCCTTTATGGGCTAAACTAAAAGCTCAAATTTCTGACAATTCTGTTGGACATGGAGGTATGGATTTTGTAATGATTTATCGCTTAGTTAAATGTTTAAATGAAGGATTGCCTTTAGATATTAATGTGTATGATAGCGTATTGTGGAGTTCTATTACGCCATTATCTGAATTATCGGTTGCTCAAAATAGTAATTCTGTAAAAGTACCTGATTTTACAGGAGGTACTTGGGAAAACAAAAATACTTCTGAAATGCTACGAGACATTTAATAAAGATGATAAACAAAATAAAAAAGAGGAACTATAATGGGTTCCTCTTTTTTATTTATATCTAGTAAATTTCTATAAAAAATTCACTTTTATTTTCTTCCATAATTTCAATAAGCCTAAAGCTGAAATCAATGCTAAAACAGATAATCCTACTGCTATTCCATAATTCCCATAAATCCAATTACCCGTTGCAAATAAGCAACTAAAAACTAATACACAACCAATAAATACTGCTAGTAATCCATCTGTTAAATTTGTACTTACCTCCTTTTCCTCTATTACAATTCCTTGCTCTTTCGCTTTTTGTAACACGTACGACCATCCTTCTTTTTTAGGTTGTATTTTCTTATAAAAATCGATTAGAACTTTATCATCTTCTGGTTTTGTAAAAATGGTTACCAATACCCAAACTATTGTAGTACATAAGACCACTAGTGGGAATTGCCAATAACTTTCAAACACACCATTTGCACCAAATAAGGCTTCAGAATTGAAATGAAAAATTAACGAGAAAACTCCAGAAGCTAACATCGCTGAAATTTCACTCCATGCATTAATACGCCACCAAAACCAACGTAATAAAAAGATCAATCCAGTTCCTGCGCCAAACATTAAAATAAATTTAAAAATTTCTAAGGCATTTGTAAATGATAAAGCCAATATGGCACTCAAAATCATTAAAACTACTGTAGCTATCTTTCCAACATTTACTAAAGCTTTCTCGCTAGCATTTGGATTTATATTTTCTTTATAAAAGTCATTAACAATATAGGAAGCCCCCCAATTTAAATGCGTAGAAATTGTACTCATGTAGGCAGCAATTAAAGACGTTAATACAATACCTGCTAAACCTTTAGGCAAAAAAGTTAACATTGCTGGATATGCTAAATCTTGTCCTAATTTACTATCTGACACATTTGGAAAAGCCTCTTTAATACTTGCTAAATCAGGGAATACAACTAACGATGCCAATGCTACAATAATCCATGGCCATGGGCGCAAAGCATAATGTAAAATATTAAAAAAGAACGTAGCACCAATTGCATGGTTTTCATCTTTAGAAGCTAACATTCTTTGTGCGATATATCCACCTCCTCCAGGTTCTGCTCCTGGATACCAAGCACTCCACCATTGTACTGCCAATGGAATTATAAAAATTGAAATCAATAATTCTTTATTACTAAAATCTGGCAAGATTGATAATTTATCTACTACATTTGGATGCGTTAATAAATTTCCTAGTCCATCAACATCTGGATGATTTACTGAAACTACAGCTGCACCAATAGCTCCAACCATAGCTACAAAAAACAATAAAAAATCGGTATAAACCACTCCTTTAAATCCACCAATAGCACTAAAAACTACCGTTACTACTGAAGCAATTCCGATAGTTTGAATTGGTGTAAGTCCTAACATTACTTCTCCTATCTTAATTGCAGCTAATGTTACTCCAGCCATAGCCAATACATTAAAAAAGACTCCTAGATAAAGTGACCTAAAACCTCTTAAAAACTTCGCGGGTTTTCCTCCATATCTAAGTTCATAAAACTCTAAATCTGTTGTTACACTACTCTTTCTCCATAATTTTGCATAAATAAAAACAGTTAACATTCCTGTTAATAAAAATGCCCACCAAACCCAGTTTCCAGAAACGCCATTGGTTCTAACAATATCTGTTACTAAATTGGGTGTATCTGTTGAAAAAGTTGTGGCTACCATAGAAACTCCTAATAACCACCAAGGCATATTTCTTCCTGATAAGAAATATTCAGAGGTACTTTCTTTCGATTTTTTAGAAACCCATATTCCAATACCAAGTGTGATGCTGAAAAAGATGAAAATAAAAGCGTAGTCAATCGTAGTTAAATTCATGGAGTAAAATTTAGTTTCGACCAAAATAATCAATCAGATTAAATTATATTCACCATTTTAAAATAAATATTATGGTTCTCGTAATTCTTGCTGCTGGTTTGGGAAGTAGATATGGCGGATTAAAACAAGTAGATGTTGTTAGCGGAGAAAATGAAGCTATTATCGATTTTTCTATTTATGATGCTATTAGAAACGGTTTTAAAAAAGTAATCTTCGTTGTTAGAGAAGACATATTAGAAACCATGAAAACTTTGTACGTTTCAAAGCTTAATGGTAAAATAGAAATTGACTTTTTATGTCAAAAAATCGCGAAAGTTCCTTCTGAATTCAAGAACAATAATAGAATAAAACCTTGGGGAACTGCACATGCACTTTTAACAGTTAAAAATCATGTACGTGAAAACTTCTGTGTAATAAATGCGGATGATTTTTATGGAAACGAAGCTTTTTCCAAAATTACTAACTTTTTAAAAAGCGCATCAAATACCTCAAATCAATATGCAATGGTTGGGTTCCAAATTCAAAATACACTATCTCAAAACGGTACTGTTTCAAGAGGTGAATGCTTTACCAATACAAATTCTGATTTAGAAAAGGTTATTGAACGTACAAACATTACTTTAATAGGCGATGAAATTATTTACAGTGAAAATAACCAGAAAAAAGAAATAGAAAAAAACACCTTAGTTTCTATGAATTTTTGGGGCTTCACTCCTACTATTTTCAAAGAAATGGATAAATTATTTTATCAGTTTTTAGAACAAAACTATTTAACAGAGAAGAAAGAATTTTACCTACCAGCAGTTGTAAACTACTTATTAGAAAATAAAAAAGCTTCCGTAAAAGTTTTAGAAACTACAGCTAACTGGATGGGAGTAACTTATAAAGAAGATAAAAAAGGAGTAATAACTAAAATCTCTGAACTTAAAAGTGAAGGAATATATCCAGAAAACTTATGGAGTTAAAACAAAAGCTACTAAATATTTTTAACCAATTTAAAACTGATGCTAATTTTAAAGGTTTTCAAACTTTCAGTTCTGGTCATATTAATGATACCTATTTAATTATAACTAATAGTTCTATTAATTATGTACTACAAAAAATCAATGGTACAGTTTTTAAAAAGGCAATAGATGTTATTCATAATAAAGTAAAAATTTCTGATTTTTTACTTCAAAAAGGTGTTAAAACAATACGTTTTATTCCTACTAATAAGAACACTTTTTATATAGAAGATAAAGAGAATAATTATTGGAATTTATCTGAATTTATAGAAAATTCTCAAACGTTTTTACAAGTCAATTCTAACGACATAGCCTATCAAGCAGGTTTAGCTACAGGAACTTTTTTAGCCCATACAACTGATTATACAGATAATCTGGTAGAAGTATTACCAAGTTTTCATTCGATGTCTTTTCGGTTTCAAGAATTTCAAAATGCACTAACTTCTGCTTCAAAAACTAGAAAAGAGAAAGCCATAAAGTGGATTTCTTTAGTAAAAGAGACAATTGAGAAAATGATGGTTATAGAAAATGCTATTCAGCTCAAGAAAATTCCTCTACGTGTAACTCATAACGATACTAAAATTTCGAATATTTTATTCAATGAGCAAAATGAAGCTATTTGTTTAATTGACTTAGATACTGTTATGCAAGGTTCTATACTTTTTGATTATGGAGATGCTTTACGAACTATTTGTAGCACTGCTTCTGAAGATGAAACAGATTTATCACTTATCAATTTTAACGTTGAATACTTTAAAAATTACACCAAAGGTTTTCTTAAAAGCATAAGTACACAAATTACTAAAGAAGAACTTTTTTATTTACCTAAGAGTATTTCTGTAATGGTATTTATTATGGGACTTCGTTTCTTAACGGATTATTTAAACAACGATATTTACTATAAAACTAAATATTCTGAACACAATATAGATAGAGCTATCAATCAATTTACATTACTTCAGAAAGTAGATGCTTATGAACATGAAATTAATGATTATATAAAAAGTGCTACAACCTAGTTTTTCCTCTCTCAGAGCAGATAAATGTCATCATGTCAGTCCTACTCTATTTATAGCTTTTACTATTGTAAATAAAAAGGTTACAGAAATAATTATCTCTTTTTTGAAAGAAAAAATGGATTGAAACTTCAATTTTTCATCAAAAACACATATCTTTTTACCATCAATAATACCATTTAATGATTTCACAAACTCTAAAAACATTTTCTTAAATTGCTATATGAATTATAAAAAAGCACTTCAAATTACGTTGTTAATTTTAGCGTCTGAAATTATTTATGCACTTCCTTTCGTATTAATTAGAATCTTTCGCCCAACGTTTTTAACTGCTTTTGAAATCACTAATAAAGATATTGGTATTTGCTTTACTTTATATGGTATTACAGCCATGATATCGTATTTTTTTGGAGGACTTATTGCTGATAGATACCAACCAAAATATTTGATGAGTATTGCCTTGTTTTTGACAAGTTTAGGAGGATTTACTTGGGTTTGTTATCCTTCTTTATCTACGCTTTACTTACTATATATTTATTGGGGAGTTACTACAATAATGCTGTTTTGGTCTCCATTAATAAAAGCTACTCGTCTTTGGGGTGATAAAAAGAAACAAGTTTTTGCTTTTGGTATTTTAGAAGGAGGAAGAGGAATTGTAGCTGCTGTTATTGGAACTATCGGTGTTATTATTATTTCATCCATTATTTTCGATGAAGATTCTTCTCAAGTTCTTTTACAAAATGCTATGAATCAAGTATATCTAATTACATCTATACTAGTAATGTTTATTGCTTTATTAATGTTATTATTACCAGATTTTGGAGACACCTCAAAAATTACAACTACCAATACAAATCGTTATAATATTCTAAAAGCCTTACGGTATCCTGTTATATGGATTTTAATGGTAATAATACTTACTTCATATATAGGTTACAGAGTTGCAGACATTTTCACTCAATATGCAAGTGATATTTATGGTTATAGTCCACAAGAATCTGCTGAATTAGGAACATTTTTTTCATATTTACGTCCAATAGTAAGTTTATTTATTCTCTTTTTTGCTAGACATGCAAATCCTTCTAAATGGCTAATCATTGGATTTTCTATAATGTCTGTTGGAAGTTTATTATTAGTTTTAAATAAAGATATATTTCATCTATCATTACTTTTACCAATAGCTTGTTCAGTAATAGGAGCCTACACATTAAGAGTTTTATATTTCACAGTATTACAGGAAGCAAAAATATCTATTACTATTACTGGAACAGTAGTTGGTATTTTGTCTGTGATTGGTTTCTCTCCAGATATTTTTTTAGGACCTATAGAAGGTTATTATTTAGATGAAGTTGGAGGAATTCTTGGTTTTCAATATTTGTTTATTTTCTTCTTGGTTAGCTCTTTAATAGGTTTATTAGCCTCTATACTTTTCTACAATTCTATTACTACAAAAAACAAAATACTGTCAACCTGACACTTTTTTCCTTTTGGTATTTTTTTTGACAAGGTTTAGGCAAATCTAAATTTTAAAACAAAAAAATCAATATATAATGAGTAAAGGAAACATTAATGTATCGGTAGAAAATATTTTCCCGTTAATTAAAAAGTTTTTGTATTCAGATCATGAAATCTTTTTACGTGAATTAATTTCTAATGCTACAGATGCTACTACAAAATTAAAACACTTAATTTCTATTGGAGAAGCTAAAGTTGAGTACGGAAATCCACAAATAGAAATCAAGATTGATAAAGAAAATAATACGCTTCATATCATCGACCAAGGTTTAGGTATGACTGCTGAAGAAGTGGAAAAATATATCAATCAAATTGCTTTTTCTGGTGCTGAAGAGTTTTTAGAAAAATATAAAGATTCTAATAATGAAACGGGAGTAATTGGACACTTTGGTTTAGGTTTCTATTCTGCATTTATGGTAGCAGATAAAGTAGAAATTATTACAAAATCATATAAAGATGCTCCAGCTGCACATTGGACTTGTGATGGTTCTCCTGAATATACTTTAGAAGAAAATGATAAAACAGAAAGAGGTACAGAAATTATTTTACACATTTCTGAAGAGGAAAAAGATTTCTTAGAGGATTCTAAAATTTCTGGTTTATTAACTAAATACAATCGTTTCAACCAAATTCCAATTAAATTTGGAACAAAAACAGAAACGTTACCATTACCAGAAGATGCTGCTGAAGATGCAAAACCAGAGACTAAAGAAGTAGATAACATCATTAACAATACAAACCCTGCTTGGACTAAAAAACCTGCAGATTTAAATGATGAAGATTACAAAAACTTCTACAGAGAATTATATCCTACACAATTTGAAGAGCCATTATTCAACATTCATTTAAATGTAGACTATCCATTTAACTTAACAGGAATTTTATACTTCCCTCGTTTATCTCAAAATATGGATATTCAAAAGGATAAAATTCAATTATACCAAAACCAAGTATTTGTTACAGATAATGTAGAAGGAATTGTACCTGATTTCTTACAAATGCTAAAAGGTGTTATTGATTCTCCAGATATTCCTTTAAATGTATCTCGTTCGTATTTACAAGCAGATGGCGCTGTAAAAAAAATCTCAGGATATATTACTAAAAAAGTAGCTGATAAGTTAACTTCTTTATTCAAAAATAATCGTGAAGATTTTGAGCAAAAATGGAACGATATTAAAGTAATTATTGAATACGGAATGCTTTCTGAAGATAAGTTCTTTGATAAAGCTAAGAAGTTCGCTTTATATCCAACTGTAAACGATACTTTCTTTACGTTTGATGAGTTAGTAGAAAAGACCAAAGATGCGCAAACTGACAAAGATGGAAATCATGTGATTTTATACGCTGCTAACAAAGACGCGCAACACAGTTATATTGAAGACGCAAAAGCAAAAGGGTATGAAGTATTATTATTAGACTCTCCTATTGTTGGGCACTTACTTCAAAAGTTAGAAATGAATTCTGGTGATGCTAAAATTCAATTCAAACGTGTAGATGCAGATCATGTAGACAATTTAATCAAGAAAGACGATACAGTTATTTCTAAACTTTCTGAAGAAGAGCAAGAAAAATTAAAGCCAGTAATTGAAGGTGCTGTTAATAACTCTAGTTATACCGTACAATTAGAAGCTATGGATTCTTCTTCTTCTCCATTCTTAATTACCGTTCCTGAGTTTATGAGAAGAATGAAAGAAATGAGCGCTACTGGTGGTGGAATGATGGGAATGGGTAACATGCCAGAAATGTACAACTTAGTAGTAAATACAAATCATGAATTAGTTTCGGAAATTTTAAATGCAGACGAGGATAAGCAAAAACAATTAGTTTCTCAAGCATTTGATTTAGCTAAATTATCTCAAAATTTATTACATGGTGAAGAGTTAACAAATTTTATTAAACGTTCTTACGATTTAATTAAGTAAGCTTAAAACACCTACTACATAATTTCTAAAACCTCTTTGTTTTTACAAGGAGGTTTTTCATTTTATTGTACCAAACAAAATGAAGCCCAAGCAAAAACAACGCTATTCTAAAGAAATGAAACTAATAAAGAAAGCTTTTCTAACAACCCCCCCCTTTCTAATAGATCCTTCGTTTCTCAGGATGACATGCAATATCTTTCTATTCTCTTTTTGTTGCTTATATTAGAAATACTTAGTTTATGAGAGTATAATTATTTATTTTTTTCTTTTTCTATCTTTGTTTACCAACCTAAATAATTTACAATGAAAAAAATATTCTTATCGGTTATGGCTATAACCCTATTTTTTGTTGCTTGTAAAACAGAAACAAAAAAAGAAACTCCAATAGCTATTACTGAACCTAATAAAGAATTCAATCAGTTATTAAAAGATTATAATGAAGGAAAGTTAGAATTAAATCCTATTAACGCTACCTATGCAGGAGATAATCGTCATAATGATAAATTCCCAAATTTCTTATCTGATGAATATGCCTTAAAAGCAAAAGATTTCTTTACTAATTATAAAGCAAAATTAGATGCTTTTCCTGACGATAAATTAACAGAAAGTCAGCAAATGAGTAAAGCTGTATTAGCTTGGGATACTGATATGATGTTAAATCAAATGAGTTTTAAAAATGATCAGTTATTACCAATTAATCAAATGTGGACTGTTAATTTAGTAATGGGGCAATTTGCTAGTGGTAGTAGTGCACAACCTTTTAAAACTGTAAAAGATTATGAAAATTGGTTAAGTCGTTTAGATAAATTCAACACTTGGTTACTTTCTGCAAAAACACGTATGCAAGAAGGAATTAAAAAAGGATATGTTTTGCCTGCTTCTTTAATTGAAAAAGTTATTCCTCAATTTGAAGTACTTTCTGAAGAAGCCGTTTCAGATCATTTATTCTATGCTCCTATTGCCAAATTTCCTGAGAGTTTTTCTGAAGAGGAGAAAAAAGAGTTAACTCAAAAGTATACCAATATCTTAAAAGATAAATTGATTCCTACTTTTAAATCATTATACGAATTCTTAAGAAAAGATTATTTAGAAGCCGGTTTAAAAGACAGTGGTATTCATGCTATTCCACAAGGAAAAGAATATTACCAACACGCTATAAAGAATTACACAACTACTAATATGACTGCCGATGAAATTCATCAACTTGGTTTAGATGAAGTAAAGCGTATTCTTGGCGAAATGGAAAAAGTGAAGCTACAAGTTGGTTTTGAAGGAACTTTAAAAGAGTTTTTTGAGTTTGTACGTAATCATAAAGATTTAATGCCATATACTGAGCCAAAGCAAATCATCGATAACTTTAATGCTATTCATGAAAAAATGAAACCACAGTTAGAGAAGTTATTTGGCAATAAGCCTAAAACTCCATTTGTGGTAAAACAAACTGAAAAATTTAGAGAAGCTTCTGCTAGTGCAGAATACAATCCTGGATCCTTAGACGGAACGCGTCCTGGTATTTTCTATACTCCTATTCCAGATGCTTCTAAATACAATGTGTTTTCTGATGAAGCTTTATTCTTACACGAAGCAATTCCTGGACATCACTATCAAATTTCTTTAACGCAAGAAAATGAAGATTTACCTGATTTTAGAAAAACACTTTGGTATAGTGCTTATGGAGAAGGTTGGGCTTTATATACAGAAAACTTAGGTAAAGAATTAGGTTTGTATGAAGATCCTTATCAATACTTTGGAATGTTAGGAATGGAAATGCACAGAGCAATTCGTTTAGTAGTAGATACTGGTTTACATGCTAAAGGATGGACGCGTGAGCAAGCTATTCAATATTCCTTAGATAATGAAGCTGAAAGTGAAGCTAGTATTATTTCTGAAATAGAACGTTATATGGCAAATCCTGGTCAGGCTTTATCATATAAAATCGGTCAATTAAAGATTGGTGAATTAAGAGAAAAAGCGAAAAAAGAATTAGGCGATAAATTCGACATTCGCGAATTCCATAATCAAGTGTTAGAAACTGGTTGTATACCGTTAGCTTTATTAGAGAATAAAATTGATAAATGGATTCAACAAAATAAATAATTAGAATTACTACTTCTAATATTTAAAATGAAAGAGAGAGGACAATTACCTCTCTCTTTTTTATTTATAGGTCTATTGGGAATGAACAATAGATTTCCGAACAATGTCTTCCACGATCTTCACAAATTCCATCGTGATTAGAATCGCATTGTTTTCTTCCTCCGCTAACTTGTTTTTGTTGAAACTTACTTAAAGGTTTCCCTAAGTTTAAAATTGAATTCTTCATTGGTTTTATTTTATTTGAGGTTGTACCTTATTTTATTTAGAGACATTTAAGGTATTCATGTCTGTTCTCGCGAGAATTTTATAAATAAGATGTTATTTCTAGAAGTCTTTCTTTATCTCAAAGAAAAATTAAACCTAAAAAGTTTGCAAATAAAGCTTCCCTGTTTTTATAAATTTAGGATACTTTAATTATATTTATTCTCCCCTTTTTTCCTAAAAAACCATTACTTAATCCCCATATCTACTTATCTATTATGAAACAAGTATTCCCCCAATTCATGTGTTTTCTAAACGTAAATCATCATGATAGTTTTCTTTTCAAAAACTTCTTCTTAATTCTATCCATAGTAATTGTAACATATATAGCATTTCTTTTTTTATATATGTCAGAAAAAAACAAAAAACATGGCCTCACAATAAAACCTCCAAATAAAGAGCAAGTACATCAAATAGTTAAAAAAGAAATTAATGTAAAAGAAGAAACCATTCAAAACATAATTAAAGGACTTCATAAGCTAGAGCGCGAAAAGTATTTTTTAGATATTAATTGTAATGCTTATAACGTAGCTAAAAGAATTAATACTAATACAACGTATCTATCTAAAGTCATGAATATTCATTATCAAAAAAACTTTAATACCTATATAAACGAATTAAGAATTCAGTATATAATACATCAACTAAATCACGATAAACGTTACCTTTCTTATAATATTCAGAGTTTATCCAAAGAAGTTGGCTACAAAAGCCCCGATTCTTTTACGAAAGCCTTTAAAACTTATACTGGTTTATTACCTTCTATTTATATTAAAAACATGCAGTCTAAAAATGAATTAGTTAACTCATAACTATTTAGTACAATTCGTTTTAGTATTTTAGTTCCATCAAACCATTTAAAATGAAAAAGCTACTATTATTTCTAATTCCTGTTATTTCTTTTTCACAGGCAAATACCGAAGTATACTTATTTGATATTTCTAAAGAAGGGGCAACATGGAAACTTACAAATGAAAAAAACATCTCTAATAATAAAGGATACGATAGTCAACCTCATTTTTATGATGATAATACAATATTATTTGCTTCAAATAGAAATGGCGAAACAGATATAGCCGCATACAATATAACCACAGGAAATGCGACATTTATTAATAATACTCCGAATGGCGGTGAATATTCTCCTCAAAGAATTCCAAGTTCGAAAAATGTATCTGCTGTAAGATTAGACAAAGATGGTAAACAACGCTTTTATAAATATAATTTTACTACTGGACAGGACACAGAATTAATTAAAGATTTGGTAGTGGCTTATCCTATGTGGTATGATAAAAACACTTTAATTTCCTCTGTTATTGTTAACGATTCTTTACAACTAGTTATTAGTGATGTAAAAAAGAAAACAAATACGACTATTAGCAAAAATATAGGCAGATCTTTTCATAAAATCCCAAACTCTAAGCTTGTTAGTTTTGTAAAAAAGAGTAAAGATGACTGGGAGGTTTGGTCTTTAAATCCAACTACAAAAGAAACTAAATTTATTACTCGTACAGGAATAACACAAGATATTTGCTGGCTTCCAGATGGTTCTTTATTAATTCCATACGAAAACACCCTTTTTAAATTCAATCCAAAAAAAGATCAAAAATGGTCTTTAATTCATCTTTTCGAAAATGAAGAAATTAATAATATTTCAAGAGTTACTGTAAATAAAGATGGAACTAAATTGGCACTTGTTGCAGAGGTTTCACCTAGACATATTGTTCAAAAACAGCTTGATGCTTATAATAATAGAGATATAGATGCTTTTTTAGCTACTTACACAGATAATGTAAAAGTGTATAGCTATCCAAATGAATTAAGATATGAAGGTAAAGCTAAAATGCGTGAAGCTTATACTTCATTTTTTAACAATACTCCTGATTTACATTGCAAAATTTTAAAACGTATTGTAAGTGGTAATAAAGTTATTGATGAAGAATATGTAACTGCTAATGGCGAAAATTTTAAAGCTGTAGCCATTTATGAAATTACCAATGGAAAAATAAGTGCTGTTCGTTTTCTTTGATTTTTAAGAATTTAGATCTTTATCGAATCTATGTTTAAATAAATACATTTGTACAAAAACCAATATTGTAAAAAAGAATACAGCATATAACATTGTATTCGAAATACTAATATTTTCAAATAGATTTGGTAACTGTACTTTCATTTCTGGTAATTTTCCAAAACTAACACCTGGTATTTTATCCCAAGCAACAGACTTTCCTCTAGAGATATAAAAAATACTAGCAGATAAAATTCCTAATAACAAAATCCATACTTTCTTAGAAATTAAAGGCGTGGCTTTGTAAACTTTACTATCTTCTTGTTGTAAGATAGTATCCATTATATTCTTTGTAAAATCAATAGATGGTTTTTCTACTTCTAACTCGTTTATGTACTTCTTTGCAAACGTATCTAACTCTTCTATGTGCTTATTTTCTCCCATAATGATTAATTAATTCCGGTTCTACTTCTCTCTGTACAACTGTTAATAAACGTTTTCTAGCTCTGTGTAATTTTACTTTTAAATTTGATTCCGATAAATCGGTTACAGTAATAATTTCCTTTAAACTTAGCTCCTCAAAATAAAACATCCATAATAAAGAACGTTCATCTTCTGGTAATTTATCTAAACACTCTCCCATTACTCTAGCTCTTTCTTTTCTTTCAATACCTTCTAAAATATTATCTGTACTTTTTATTTTATGAATTGTTACTTCATCAATAGTATCAGTATTATACTTTAGTTTTCTCTTTTTTAAAGCATCTAAACAATTTCTATACCCTATTTTATATAACCATGTAGAAAATTTTGAGTCTCCTTTAAAACTTTGTAAACTCTTAAACGCTTTAATAAAAGTATCTTGAGAAACTTCTTCAGCCTCTTCTCTACTCTTTAACATTTTATATGCCAAACTATATACCATGTCTTTATATCTTTCTACTAAAAAAGCGAAAGCATTTCTGTCTCCTTTGAGAATTTTATCTATGTATGTTTGGTCGTTAATGATAGTCATTTTCTACTTTGACCTTCTGATCTAAAAAAAGGTTACAAAAAAATTAAAAAAAATGTAACTCTCTAAAAAATAATAAGGTCCTACCTCTACTAAAATAATCATTAATAAAATACAATTATATGGATTTCAGAATTATATACATGTTTGTTATAATGCTTTTAGGAGTTTTATATCTATCTTATATAACACGAAATAAAGAACAAACAGCATTACTTAAAAAAGGACTTAATACAAAAGCATTCCCTTCAAAAAAATTGATTCTTCATATTAGAATTAGTATTCTTAATACAATGTTAGTATTATTAGGAATTGGTATCGGATTATTTTTAGACTTATTGTTATATGATCATTTCCACATATATCAAGAAATAGTATACATTGCTCTTATATTTTTTATTACTGGAAGTTTGTTATTTGCTAATTTTTGGTTCCTCCAAAAATTCTATTTCTTCTTTAAAATATAATACTTTCAAAAGCAGCCCTAATATTCATAATCTTAAAAAAATAAAAAAACTTGTAACCTTTTTTAAGTTGCTATAGTCATAGCTACAAATACAATAAAAAATAATCATTAAAAAACAATTATATGGAAGTAGCAATCGTATTTATGTTCTTATTCGCAGTAATTTTTGGGATCTTTTATTTATTCTTTTCTACTAGAAATAAAGAGCGTTTAGCACTTATTGAAAAGGGAGTGGATGCCAGAATATTCATGAAAGGAGAAAGAAAAAAATCAACATTAACAGGTAGAGTTATTGTTTTAAACTTATCGTTATTATTAATGGGGATTGGACTTGGCGTATTTTTAGCCTTATTAATAACAACCTATACAATACTTAAAGAAGAAGCAATGTATCCTTCTATGATCTTCTTTATGGGTGGATTAGGTTTATTTACTGGATTTAATCTAACAAAAAAATTAGAAAACGAATAATCATATAGCACACTTACTACCTTAGTACAAAACCACTTTTATAAAGTGGTTTTTTCTTTTTAAAAAAACTACCTATTTTTAGTCAAACATTTTTACATGAGCGGGAACTATAAAAACAAAAACTTTCAAGAACTCTTAGACCGTCTTCAGCAAGAAAGCTGGCAATTAGAGTTAATTATTTCTGGTTTTGCAATTTTTGGTTTGTTTACCGCACTTCCTGAAATAAGACTTGCCTATAAAATTGCAGGCAACGATCACCAAATATTTTCTTTTGTTATTTTTATTGTTGCATTAATTGCCTGTTACATCCTTATCTTTAACTTATTGTTTCATGTAACTTTAAGAGGCTTATGGATTGGTGCTTTAGGGTTGCGATACGTATCTGGTGACATTGAATTCGAAAAATTAAACTATCAAAACCGTTTTACAAACTACTTAAAAAAGAAAATTGTTTCCTTCGATAAATATGTAGCTACACTAGAAAACTATTGCAGTGTTTTATTTGCTATTTCGTTCCTCCTTATTTTCTATGTAATCTCCATAACTATTATTATCATTACTATTGTAAGCATATTAACCTATATTATTGCTAATGATAATCTACATGAAGGATTTCGTTCTGTTTTAGGAGGTATTTTACTATTCATAATTATTTTTGGAGCCTTTCTGATATTTATAGATTTCATTACTCAAGGATATTTGAAAAAGAAAAAAAGATTGTCAAAAATTTATTTTCCGTTTTATAAATTATTTAGCTTTCTAACACTTTCTTTTTTATATAGACCATTAGTCTATAATTTCTTAGATAATAAGTTTACAAAGAGAATTAGTTTTTTATTAGTTCCTATATATATAATTATAGCTATTCTTAACTCTGTTAAATACCAAAATTCAAACTATATAGACAGCACAAAACTTAATTCAAAAATATATTTAGACAATCGAGAATATGATGATGAACTCTCAGAAAATGAAGATTTTGTAAAAAATGCTAGCATCCAATCTAAAATAATTACTGAACCTTATATTAGTTTCTTTAAAGTTTTTTCAGAAACCGTAGAGAATAGAATATATAACTATCATCCTTCATTAAAACCTAAAAATGATATCAGAGGGTTCAAAACTGGTGTTAGATTTACAGGAAATCCTATTAAAATATCTAGGAAAAAGAGAGATAGTCTAGCAAGAAAATATGTAGAAATTTTTAATGCTACACATGAAATTCTTATAGATACGATACAATACAAATCAGATTTTTTAATAGGTAATAACAAGCAAAAGCAAATTGGCTTTCAAACTTATATTCCTACAAAAGGTCTAACAGAAGGAAAGCATTTATTAATTCTGAAAAGAAAATACAAACAAAAAAAAGATACCTTGATAAAAAATGATGTTATAATTCCTTTTTGGTATTATAAAGAATAAGTTTTCTGAAATAATTCGCCATTAATTACGTCAAAGTCAAGAAACCAACTATTTCATATGAAACCATTTATTTCTATAACACTATTATTTTTTAGCGTTTATTATAGTACATATGCGCAAACAGATACTAAAATCTATGATATTATAGATGCTGTTTCTGCTAAACGCATCGAAAAAGATATAGCCACATTGGCTAATTTTGGAACACGTCATACTTTAAGCGATACTATATCTAATACTAGAGGAATCGGAGCTGCAAGAAGATGGATAAAAAAACAGTTTGATAATATTTCTTCTGATTGTAACAATTGCTTAGATGTTTTCTATCAAAAAGACCTAGTTAAAAAAGGAACTAATAGAAGAATTACCAAAGATGTTTGGGTTGTTAATGTAGTTGCCATTCAAAAAGGAACTAAAAATCCTAACGATTATATTATTATGAGTGGCGATATAGACTCTCGTATTTCCGATCCTAATAATTACACAGATGATGCTCCTGGAGCAAACGATAATGCAACAGGAATGGCTGGAGCAATTGAAGCAGCTAGAGTATTAAGCAAATATAAATTTGAAAACAGCATTATATATGTAGGACTTTCTGGTGAAGAACAAGGACTTTTTGGAGGAAAAGGTCTCGCTAAATATGCTAAAGAAAAAGGATGGAATATCGTTGGAATTATCAATAACGATATGATTGGAAATATTAAAGGTGTAGATGGTGTTATTGATAATAGAACATTTAGAATTTTCTCTGAACCTACTCCTCCAACAGAAACTGAAAAACAGCGAAGAGCTCGTCGTTTTTATGGCGGCGAAGTAGATGGTATTTCACGACAATTAGCTCGCTACATCTATAAAACAACAAAAACTTATATGCCAGAAATGAATCCAAAAATGATTTACCGTTTAGATCGGTTTGGTCGTGGCGGGCATCATCGTCCTTTTAATGACGAAGGTTTTGCAGGTGTTAGAATTATGGAAGCACATGAAAATTACACACAACAACATCAAGATATTCGTACAGAAAATGGGATTGAGTATGGTGATAAATTAAAATTTGTTGATTTTGATTATGCAAAAAAACTAACAGCTGTAAATGCTATTAATTTAGCTAGTATTGCTGAAGCACCAACAGCTCCAAAAAATGTAGGTATTGGAGGAATTGTAGAACCAGCTGTTAAGTTAGCTTGGGATAAAGTAGATGGGGCTAAAGGTTATAAAATTTATTGGAGAGATACTACTTCCCCTACTTGGGATCATTTTAAATATGTGGAAAATGTAACAGAATATACCCTAGATGGAATTGTGGTAGATAATTTCTTTTTTGGTGTAAGCGCTGTTGGACCAAATGGGCATGAGAGTATTGTAAGTTTTCCAACTAGAATTATTAGATAATGCTACAACGCTTTAACGTCATTTTTTGTTTGCTTCTTTTTTCTTACTGTTATAGTCAGAAAAAACCTAGCTATGTCAATTTTAAATTGAGTAAGGATACTACAACGGTAGTTATAAGTAATTATTTAGCTTGTCCTACTCATGTAAAAATATTGAATACAACAACTAAAAAGATTCAAACAATTGACCTTAAAGGTTATGAGGAAAAAGATATTCTCAGGTTATCAGAAAAAGATACATTGGCTATTTTAAAAAATTATAAGTTCAAATTACGTTATGGTAATTCTTTTCCAATAAAAAAGTATGATACCTTGTATAATTATGCGTTACCTTTTTTAAAGGGGAAACGTTATAAAATTATACAAGGTCATAATACTAATTTTACACACAAAGGTCTCTTTTCTAAGTATGCAATCGATTTTAGAATGAATGTTGGGCAAACCATTTGTGCTATGAGAGATGGAGTCGTTATTTCTGTAAAAGAAGATTCAAATAGAGGCGGTAAAGGAAAGAAATATTATAACGATGCTAATTATATTGTTATTTACCATAAAGATGGACTGTTTACACAATATGTTCATTTAAAAAAGGATGGCGCCATAGTAAAAAGAGGCGATTCAGTTAAAAAACAACAACCTATTGGATATTCTGGAAATACAGGAATGAGTACTGAGCCTCACTTACATTTTGGAGTTTATAAAATGACTCCTAAAGGTTTTGCTTCACTTCCTTATCTTTTAGATTCTATTCCTTCAGGAAAATATATAAAAGGAAAACATGCCTACAACAACTAAACCTTCTTTGTACTTCGAGCGAGATATAGATTGGTACGATTGGTTATTACAAAATCATAATACTTCTAATGGTGTATACCTTATTTTTTATAAAAAAGATAGCGGTGTTCCTTCTATGATATGGGAAGAAGCTGTAAAAGTCGCTTTATGCTTTGGCTGGATAGATTCTACTGTAAAAAGTTTAGGTAACGGTAAAAGACAACAATATTTTTGCCCAAGGAACCCTAAAAGTGCTTGGAGTAAACTTAATAAAAGCTATATCGTAGAATTAACCTCTAAAAACCTCATCCAAGAAAGTGGATTAAAATCCATACGAATTGCCAAGGAAAATGGTGCTTGGTACGAGTTAGATGATGTAGAAAACCTCGTTGTTCCAAACGATTTACAAACTGCTTTTTCACAAAACCAAGTAGCTTCCGAAAATTTCAACAACTTCGCTCCTTCTTATAAAAAAGGTTATTTATATTGGCTACATCAAGCTAAAAGAGAAGCTACTCGTCAAAAAAGAATTCAAGAAATTATACGCTTGTGCGAAGCTAATTGTAAACAGCGTTAATCATAAAAAATAACATTCAATACCTGAATTAATAATGCAAACCGTGATGAAATTCATTACGGTTTCTTTATTTTTATACTATGGCAACAGTGTTATTAACAGGAGGAACTGGACTCGTTGGTTCTTACCTTCAAAAAAAATTAGAAGCGAATAATCATACCGTTTCTATTCTCTCTAGAAATCCTCAAAAAGACAATCATTTTAAATGGGATATAGATGCAGGATACATAGATGAAAAGGCTTTTGAAAATCTAGATTATATTATTCATTTAGCAGGAGCTGGTATAGCTGACAAAAGATGGACTTCTTCTAGAAAAGAAATATTAATTTCTAGTAGAGTAGCTTCTGCAAACCTCTTGTTTACTAAGATTAAAACGCTAAATATCCCTTTAAAAGGTTTTATCTCTTCTTCGGGAATTGGTTTTTATGGCGCTCAAACTACTTCAAAGATTTATAAGGAAGAAGATAATCCTGCTAATGACTTTATAGCACAAATTTGTATTGATTGGGAAAAAGCTGCACAACAATTTTCAGAACTTTCTATTCCTGTTACTATATTAAGAACAGGAGTTGTGCTGAGTAAAGATGGCGGAGCTTTACAAAAAATGAACACTCCTTTGTTTTTATCTGCTTTAGGAAATGGGAAACAGTATGTACCTTGGATTCATATAGAGGACTTATGTAATTTATATGTAAAGAGTATAGAAGATGTAGACTTTTCAGGAATTTATAATGCTGTATCTATAGATCATGAAACTAACACTTCTTTTACAAAAACACTAGGAAAAACCATAAAGAAACCTGTAACGCCTTTTAATGTACCTTCTTTCGTTTTAAGAACTGTTTTAGGAGAATTGGCAGTAATTGTTTTGGAAGGCAGTAGAGTTTCCGCAGAAAAAACTGCAAACAAATACGACTTTATGTATACCAAGCTATCGGATGCTTTAAAAAATATTTATTCATAAAAAAAGCCGAAGTTTAAACTTCGGCTTTTTTAAATAATTCTTTCATTTAGAAATCTTGGTTTACATCCCAGGCTTCTATAATATCTTTAAATGTTTTAATAAACATTCCTCCTAACGCTCCATTTACCACTCTATGATCGTACGAATGAGATACAATCATTTTATGACGGATACCAATTAAATCTCCTTCTGGAGTTTCTATTACAGCTGGTTTTTTAACAATAGCTCCTAACGCTAAAATTGCTACTTGTGGCTGGTTTATAATTGGTGTACCTGTAATACTTCCAAAGCTACCTACATTTGTAACAGTATAGGTTCCTCCTTGTATTTCATCTGGCTTTAACTTGTTAGCTCTAGATCTTTGCGCTAAGTCATTTACTTGCTTTGTCATACCAACTAAACTTAGTTGATCTGCATTTTTAATTACAGGAACAATTAAGTTTCCATCAGGTAATGCCGCGGCCATACCTAAGTTAATATTTCCTCTTTTAATGATTTTATCACCATCTACAGAAATATTAATTAATGGATGCTTTTTAATAGTTTGTGCAACCGCTTGCATAAAGATTGGAGTAAACGTTAATTTATCTCCTTCTCTTTGTTGGAATGCATTCTTTACTTTATTTCTCCAGTTTACTACATTCGTTACATCAATTTCAATAAAAGATTGTACATGAGCGGAAGTTTGAACAGATGCAACCATGTGTTTAGAAATAAGTTTACCCATTCTACTCATTTCTATAATTTCATCTTGCCCACTCATAGTAATTGGAGCTGCAGCTGGTGCAGATGTAGTAGAAGGCTTTTTAGGTTTTTCAATATCAAATTGAATAGCATCTGTAGCTGGTTTAGGCTGACTTCCTCTATTTTCTATATATCCTAAAATATCTGCTTTTGTTACGCGTCCTTCTTTTCCTGTACCTTGAATAGTTTCTAATTCAGAAAGAGAAATTCCTTCAGTTTTCGCAATACTTTTTACTAATGGTGAGTAAAAACGATCACTAGAAGAAGTATCTAAAGAAGCAACCGCTTCTTTTGCAGCTACTACTGTGTTTTCTACTTCTGCTACAGCTTTTTCAGAAACTTCTACTTTTGTTTCTGTTGCTGATGCTTCAGCAGTTCCTCCATCTTCTCCTTCAGTTTCAATAATTGCTATAGTTTGTCCAACCTGAACAACAGCGTCCTTTTCAAATAAGATTTCTACAAGCTTTCCTTCTACTTCACTAGGTACTTCGCTGTCTACTTTATCTGTTGCAACTTCAACAACGGTATCATCCATTTCTACCGTGTCTCCTACTTCCTTTAACCAAGAAGTAATTGTTGCCTCAGCAACACTTTCACCCATTTTAGGAAGTTTTAATTCAAATCTTGCCATAGTATTACTTGATTTTTTTCGCTTTGCAAAAATAGTAAATTCATATGACTTTTTATTAGTAAATTAAATCAAAAACAGGAATTAATTTATTAATAACATAAAAAAAGCATCATATCTATTTGTTTTTTTGTGTTTTTTGTAAAACAAAATAATTCAGAACTAGTTTTATAAACATCTTATTGTCAGTTCATATACAATCATTTTTTTCTATTCATGAAATAACAAGAAAATAAAAACCACTGTAAAAATATCTGTGTGAAGATATTTACAATGGTTTTTCCCCTTCCCTATTTGTATTAAATGATTAATTCCCGCTTGCTCTTTTTGCCTTTTTTAATTCTTCTATTGCTTCTCTTAATTCTTCTTTAGCCTTTTCTACTCTTGTTTGCGCTAATGCCACTGAATATGACTTATTTTTAGTTCTTCTGTGTTCACGTTTATTTCCTGAAATATAAGTTCTTAATTCATCTCCTAAATATTTAATTTTCTTATTGAACTTATAAGTAAAAGCATCTTTATTCAAATATATACGAAGTTTTCTCTCTGTTAAAACGCATTCAAACGTTTTTCTTCCATTTTTACCTAACATCCAAGTAGTTTGTCCATCCTCTTTACTACTTTTTATATCATCAAGTTCATCTCGTAATATATCTTCTATTCCTCTTCTTTTAGAGAATTCAAACCTAGATTTAAACTTATATATGTTATTTGTATTAGAAATACTCGTAGCACTTCCTTCAGAACTACTTGTTTTTATACGTACACTAGAATTTGGTGTTGCTGGTGGTTCTGGAGGTGTTGGAAAGTTTTGAGCACATGCAGCCAATGTAAAAATACATCCTATTAAAAATAATTGAGTTGTTTTCATCGTGTATAGCTTTTAAGATTTGTACACTGCAAACATATCAATGCTTTGGAGTAAAACAGGCCAAAATTGCTACGTTAACCTAGCATTAACCTCCATGAAGATGCTCTTAACAAACTTTAAATTCTATACCTATTCCTCGAGTACTTTCTATTGAGATTTTAGAGTCTTTTTTAAAATACTTGCGAAGTCTACTTATGAAAACATCCATGCTTCTACCAGAAAAATAATCATCGTTTTTCCATACAGCTTTTAAAATCTCCTCTCTTTTCAACATTTGATTTTTATGTGTGTATAGAAAACTAATTAAATTAGCCTCTTTTTCAGTTAATTTTTGGATCTCTTCTTCGTATACTAGCTCCAAACGTCTAGCATTAAAAATATAAGTTCCTATTGAAAGCTTTTCTTCTGATAGTTGTGTTACTCTAGCAATATTATTCGTTCTTCTTATTATATTATTGAGTCTAAGGACTAATTCATCTGCATCGAATGGTTTTACTATATAATCGTCTGCTCCAATTTTAAGGCCTTTTAATTTATCCTCTTTTAATTTTCTTGCCGTTAAGAAAACAAAAGGAGTTTCTGGTTTTTCAATAATTATTTTCTCAGCCAATGTAAAACCATCCATTTTAGGCATCATTACATCTAAAACGCAAATATGGAATTCTTTTTTTTGAAACACTTCGAAAGCATCTATACCATTTTCTGTCCAAGTAACAGCAAAACCTTGCATTTCTAAATATTGTTTTAAAATATTTCCAAAATCGATATCGTCTTCTGCTAGTAAAATTTGATATATATTATTTTCCATTTAAGAGAATGGTATTTTTATAATGAAGGTACTTCCTTTGCCTTTTTCACTTTCTAAAAGAATTACTCCATTGTGTACTTTTATAATTTGGCTACTATAATAGAGTCCTAAACCTAATCCTTTTACATCGTGTATTTGTTGGTTTGCAATTCTATAAAATTTTTCAAAAACATCTTTTAGATGTTTTTTAGGCATTCCAATTCCATTGTCTTCTATATGTACTTCTAATTCATCTTTTGCAACTGACACCAATATATTTATAAGGCTACCTCCATATTTCACTGCATTTTCTAAAATATTTAAAACTGCTGTTGCCATATAAAATTTATCTAAAGAGATTTTTGTACTAGCATTTGAAATCGTAGTATTAAGATTTACAGAGTCTTCTTTTAACGAAAGTTGAAAATCATTTATAAGTGTTGAAAAATAATCTTGAACAAGAACCACTTCTTTTTGCAATACTATTTCCTGATATCCTAAACTATTATCTAATACTTGATCTACTAATTTTTGTAATCTTACATTTTGCCTTTCTATAGTATCTATCGTAGTTATAGTAGTAGCTTCCCTATGAATTTCTTTTTGTTTTTTTAGAATTTTAGTGGCTAAAGATAAAGTGGCTAAAGGGGTTTTAAATTCATGCGTAATATTATTAATAAAATCAGTTTTTACATCTGCTATTTTTTTCTGTGTGATTAGGTTTTTAATAGAATAATATAGCACTCCTATTACAAATACGAAGATGAAAAGCGATAATAGTAACAATCCTCTCATTTGATTGAATAAAATTATATTTAGATCATCTATATTCATTTCTTTACTCGACTTTAAATACAGTTGATAAGAAACATTTCTCTCTATTCCTTTGATTTCTTTACTAAAAGAGCGTTCAGTTTGCCAGACAGAGCTTCCAATATACAAATCTGGATTGTTTCTAAATACATTCCCAAAAAGTGTAAAAGGTTTCTGCGAATCTGCTTTGAAAATAATCTTTGATTTTGCACTATCTGTTAGAATAATAGTTTGTAATGTTCTATGGTATTTAAGATTATATCCTAACTTTTGCTTTGTAATTATTTTATGATATTCTCTTAAAAAACCAGGGTTTAATGAATCTGTGATAGTTTGTAAACGCTCTAATAATTGCTCTTTAGAAATTGCTTTTACACTGAATTTATCAACTTCTCCTATAAAAGTATCAGACCATGCATCGTCTATTGAATCCAAAGGTGTTTCATAATCATCTATTCCATTAATAGCTTCTTCTGCAATACTTATAAAAGCATCTTTTTTTAATGTATAAGTATTTTTAATCAAATACCCTTGAATTAAGCTTAATGCTATTAAACCTAAAATAGAAGCTATTATTAGTAGTATGATCCTTTTTGACATCTTTCAAAAATAACATAGATAACTCATATTTTATGCATAACCATTCGCATTAACCTTCAATTAACTTTCATTCTATACAACATTTCTTTTAAGGTTTATTAAAAAAAAGAGACTTACATTGATATAATTCTTACTTTTAATATTCAAATAAAAGTCGCAAATACACATATTATAATAATCGTTCTAACCAATAACTTATATTTATGAGCACTTTACGTAGAATAACTCCTGCATTAATTCTTTTAATTCTTTCTCCATTAATTGCTGAATTCTTATTAGGTGATTTTAATATTAGACAACTTGGTTATTTAGCTATTTTTATACCGCTTTATGGAGCCTCTGCTTTATTTATTCGTGAAATTACACGACGTATGAAGAGAGGATGGCCTACTATGTTATTACTAGCATTAGTATATGCATTTGTTGCAGAAGGTTTTGTTAATCAAACATTGTTTAATCAAAATTATGCAGGACAACATTTACTTGCTTACGGTTTTATTCCATTTTTAGGAACTTCTCTTAATTATACAATTTATATACTTAGCTTACATGTAATATGGAGTATTAGTACGCCTATTGCTTTAGCTGAGGGAATTGCTGGTTCTCGTTCTAAAGAACCTTGGCTTCGTAATTGGGAACTTGTTTTTGTAGGTGTTCTTAGTTTACTTGGGCTAGCTGGTACAACAGCCTCTACTATAGAACGTTTTCATTTTGTAGCATCTATTGCTCAATACATATCTGTTTCCGTTGCCATTTTAATACTTATTTTTTTAGCTTTTAAAATATTTCGTGCTTCTAATGATACTGAAACTGATATTAAAAATGATGAACAGCTAATTTCTAAAGCTCCTTCTATTTGGATAATCTTTATTGTTTCTTTTATTTTAACTACTGCATTTCAAGTTTGGTTTCATTATGCTCCAGGTCATAAACTAAATGCTTTGCTGGGCGTAATTGTATTCTTAGCGTTAGATATTTTAGCTCTTATGTTATTTATAAATTGGTCGCGTCGTGTAGATTGGAAAACACAACATATAGTAGCAGCTGCAACTGGTGCTGTTGCAACTTATGGTTGGTTTGGTTTACGTAGATTACTAGTTTCTGGGCATACAGCTTTGGGAGTTCCCACAACAACAATCGATTTGGTAGGACAAGTAATGCTACTCCTTGCTATTTTGGGTATGAGTTATTTAGCATTACGACGACTTCGAAATTAAATTATAATCGTTTAGCTACTCATTCTTAAAAAGCTATTTTAGCATAAAAAGTTTGAAAATGTCTGATGCTATTAAAAAATTGCGTTTTAAATATGATTGGCGACCTTATCAAGATAAAATTTTAACTAATTTTTCTGCACATATAGAAGATAATCATTTTCATATTGTTGCTCCTCCAGGTTCTGGAAAAACAATTTTAGGCATTGAAATTTTAAGACGCATTGGTAAGAGAACACTTGTTTTAGCACCTACATTAACTATTCGAAACCAATGGAAAGATCGATTAACCAATTTTTTCACAGAAGATGCTTGTTTTGAAGATGTTTCTTTTTCCATACAAAAACCTGCTGCAATTACATTTGCTACATATCAAGGATTACATCGTTTTTTTAAAAGCTTTGAAAGTAAAACAACCTATTTTGACTTTTTTAAAGAGCATGGAATTGAAGTATTGCTTTTAGATGAAGCGCATCATTTAAAAAATGCTTGGTGGAAATGTTTATACGATTTAAAAGAAACGCATTTACAAACCGTTATTGCATTAACTGCAACACCTCCATACGATAGTGACAGATCAGAAATTCAAAAGTATTTTAAATTATGTGGCGAGATAGATGATGAAATTGTAGTTCCTGATTTAGTAAAGGAACAGAATTTATGTCCACACCAAGATTTTATCTATCTATCTACTCCCGAGGATGATGAGATTAAATTAATTACAGATTTTAAACGAAAAGTAAATGGCTTCATCAACTCAATTCAAAAAGACAGTGAATTTTCTTCTTTTTTACAAGAACATCGCTTTTATAAAACCACAGAAATACATTTAGAAGAAATCTATAAATATTCTGACTTCTTTTCTGCAATGTTAATTTTTCTTCATCGTACAGGAATACTTATTCCTAAAGAGAAATTATACATACTAGGTTTTAATGAAGATGAACACATAGAATTCCCTTCTCTTTCTAATGAATGGGTAGAAATTCTTTTTCAGTTTTTATTGGTTACAGATCGTGAAACACTGCTAACTCATGAGCCTTATTTAAGTACAATAGAAAAACGCTTGAGAAAACTTGCTATTTTCAGTAAAAATAAAGTCGATTTAACTGGAAACGAGATTTTATACAAATCATTAAATAACAGCCCTAGTAAGCTCAAAAGTATTACTAAAATTGTAAGGCAAGAACAAAAAAACTTAGCAGAAAACTTACGCTGTGTTATCTTAACCGATTATATACGAAAAGAATACCTTGCGACTGCTTCAGACGCATACGAAGACATTCAGAAAATTGGTGTAATTCCTATATTTTATCATTTAAAAAATCAGATTTTTTATCCAAAATCATTAGCCGTCCTATCGGGATCTATTGTACTTATCCATCATACCATTTTAGAATATGTAGCTGAAATTGATACTATAGAGAATTATCAAATCAGTTATCTAAAATCAGATCATAATTTTGTTACCATTGCTAGCAAATCTTCTTCTCAAAAGAATATTGTAGAAATTATTACAGAACTTTTTGAAAAAGGACATATAAAAGTATTGATAGGAACAAAATCTTTGTTAGGTGAAGGATGGGACGCCCCAAGTATTAATAGTTTAATTCTAGCTTCTACTGTAGGCTCTTTTGTGACTTCGAATCAAATGCGAGGAAGAGCCATGAGAATTCATCAAAATAATTTAAAAAAAGTAGGAATCATTTGGCATTTAGCTTGTATTGACCCTACTGATAAGTATGGTGGAAAAGATTTAAAGATCTTAAAACGACGCTTTAGCTCTTTCTTGGGAATTACTAATACAGAAGACATAGGTATTGAAAGCGGAATGAGTAGACTTGATTTACCTGCAACTATTTTTCCTAAAGATGTAGAGACTTTAAATATCAGAACATTTCATCAATCTGAAAATCGTGCTTTTATTGCTGAAAAATGGGAGAAATCTATTTTTAAAGGTAAACGAATGCAAGATGAATTGGTCTATCTCACGTCTCTTAAGGAACGTTCCTTTAATAAAAGAGCTACTTATGTAAAAGCAATTACATATGGTTTTACTAGTGTCTTCTTTATTATTCTTTTTATACTCGCCAGTTTTATATTACTTTATTTTGCTAAGCAGCAAAAAGTAACATTATTTCTATATACAGGACTCGCTTTTTTATTCATTTGGGTACTATTTAGATTCTATCAATCTTTTAAAACACATCTACGGTTTTCTTTAGTAGATAATACAGTTCATTATACAGCATTAACAATACTACGTTCTTTATATGAATTAGAACTCTTTACAACTCCTTATAATAAAGTTAAAATTAAAACAAAACTTACGAGTATCAGCGAAGTAACATGTAGTATTGAAGGAGTAACCAAACTTGAAAGTACTATTTTTATGAGTGCTTTGAATAGTACACTCCAACCTATAGAAAGTCCTAGATATTTATTATTAGATCGAAGCTGGATTCATAGAAAATTAAAAATTGATCGTTTTATTTCTGTCCCAGAAATTTTTTCCAGTCATAAAGAGAAAGCTTTAGTTTTTCAAAAACATTGGAATCGTTATTTTCATACATCTGAATTGATATATACTAGAACAGTATCTGGCAGAAAAAAGCTTTTAAAAGCTAGGCTACAACATATAAAAAATGCTAATAAAAAAACAGTAAAAAAGAAAGAAGTTTGGAGATAAGTAAACTATAATTCCAAACTTCATTTTATATTTTCAGAAAATACATTTCTGTTATGTTTTTTACACCCAAGCTTTAGGTTTGGCTAATACTTCTAATAATTTTGCTTCAGGAGCACCTTCTTCTGGATGATGATTATATTTCCATTGAACTGTAGGTGGTAAACTCATTAAAATACTTTCTATTCTTCCATTTGTTTTTAAACCAAACAACGTTCCTCTATCGTGCACTAAATTGAACTCTACATAACGTCCTCTTCTAATTTCTTGCCAGTCTTTATGCTCTTGTTCGTAGGCAGTATTTTTTCTTTTCTCTACGATAGGCACATAACTATTTAGGAAACTATTTCCTACCTCTGTAACGAAGTCGTAACGATCTTGCATTGAAAACGCTTCCGTTTCTTTTAAATAATCGAAGAATAAACCTCCTACTCCACGCGCTTCATTCCTATGTGCATTCCAGAAATAATTATCGCAAGTTTCTTTATATTTTGGATAAAAGTCTTTGTTGTGTTTATCACAAGCTTCTTTACATACTGTATGAAAATGAATTGCGTCTTCCTCAAATAAATAATAAGGTGTTAAATCTTGTCCTCCTCCAAACCATTGGGTTACAATTTCACCTTTCTCATTATACATTTCAAAATAACGCCAATTAGCATGTACTGTAGGAATAAATGGATTTTTAGGATGTAAAACTAAACTTAATCCACAAGCAAAAAAGTTCCCAGTTTCTACTTTAAATTGTTTTCTTAGAACTTCTGGTAATTCGCCATGAACAGCTGAAATATTTACGCCTCCTTTTTCAAAAACAGCTCCGTTTTCAATTACTCTTGTTCTTCCTCCACCTCCTTCAGGTCTTTTCCATAAATCTTCTTGAAATTTAGCTTTCCCATCTATCGTTTCAAGTTTTTGAGTAATTATATCTTGTAAGTTTTGTATGTAAGCGTAAAACTGATCTTTCATGCGGTTAAATTAATTAGCTGCAAAAGTAATTATTCTGATAATCTTTTTACCTGTATTTTTTTAATTGTTTCTGTTGTAGCTGCAGTAACAGAAAGTGGAAAAACAATAATAATTCCTATAACTGGAATTAATAAAAACAATATAAATACTATTCCGTTTCCTATAGCAATGCCTTTATTTCTTTTTACAAAAGTAATGCTTTCTTTGTACGAAAAGTGCCTTTCTAAAGTATAATCCATGTTTCCAAAACCAGCGTAAAAAGCTTGAATTAAAAATATTAAAGGAGCAGAAATCAGTCCAATTACTGGAATAATACCAATAATAAGTACTATTAATGTAAGTCCTAATTCTCTAGATAAGTTACGTACGCTAATTCGAATACCTCTTATTAATTGCTCTGAAGTATTTGTTTTTCTATGTGTATGTTCCTCTCCTAAAAAGTGTTTCTCTATTTTTTCTGAAACTGGACTCATAAAAGGAGCTGATAATGCCATTACAATGTTTTTGTAAAGTATTAATCCAATAATTAAAATAAGTAATCCACTAAGAAATTTACTAATTACAGCAAAAGTTTCTTTACCAAATTCCCAAGTCCAAATATTATCTATATAAGCACCAACATCGTCTGCTAAAAAGTATGCTGATGACATAATTACAATGGCTGTAAATACACTTATAAATATGGGAATTGCAAAATATTTCCATAGTTTCAATTTTGAAATTACCTCAAAAGCACCAAAATAAGCTTTAATACTATTAATTATTGTTGTTATCATATCTTTTTCAATAAAAAAACCTCTTTCAAAATTAAGAAAGAGGTTTATATTTTTATAGTCTTTTTATTTATTTTATTACTTGCTGAATAAATGCTTCTAGGTCTTCACCATTCTTATCATTAACATCATCCCAAGTAACTCCTTTAGAAGGTGTAGCAGCTCCTCTTAATACATCTGTAAACTTTTTACTTTTATCTATTAAGTAAGCAGTAGGATAATCTAATTTATGTACAAATCCACTTATATCTAAATTTCCTCTTTCTACTTTATCTCCATCTCTTGCAGGTACTAATTTAACTGCTGGATTTAATCTATCTTGGAATCTTTTAATTTTATCTTTCTTATCCCAAAAAATCACTATAAACTCCATTTTATCACCGTACATGTCCACCATTTCGTTAATGGCTGGAATTTGGGCTACTGCAGGAGCAGACCAACCTGCTGCTGCAATCAATAAAATTGGTTTTTTGATTTTATCGGTGCTAATCATTGTTCCTTTATCCGTTTCAAAATCGTAATTTAATAAATAACTACCCTTTATACACTTATTTATTAATTCGTCCGAAGATTTGTCTGCACAACTATTTACAGCTTGATTATAATATGTTTTTTGAGCAAATATGCTAGATGTAATTACAAGCAATAGTAATGTTACTAGTCTTTTCATGGGAATTATTATTTGTTTTTTATGTTATTCTACTTTGTATTCTTTTACAGCATCTATGAATGCTTTTGCGTTCTCAACAGGTATATTTGGTAAAATACCGTGCCCTAAGTTAACAATATATTTGTCCTTTCCAAAATTGTTAATCATTTCAGTAACCATTTTCTTGATTTCTGAAGGCGGAGAAAGCAACCTTGAAGGATCGAAATTTCCTTGCAATGTTATATTTCCTCCTGTTAAATATCTTGCGTTTCTAGCTGAACAAGTCCAGTCTATTCCTAAAGCAGAGGCCCCTGATTTAGACATTTCATTTAACGCGAACCAACATCCTTTACCAAATGCAATTACTGGTGCATCTTCTTTTAAAGCTTCAATAATTTGGTTAATGTATTGCCAAGAGAATTCTTGATAATCTGTTGGAGATAACATTCCTCCCCAAGAGTCAAAAACCTGTACAGCATTTACACCTGCTTTTACTTTAGCTTTTAAATAGGTAATTGTTGTATCTGTTATCTTCTGAAGCAATTCGTGTGCCAAAACTGGTTGTGTAAAACAAAATTCTTTTGCTTTATCGAAATTTTTAGAACCTTGCCCTTGTACCATATAACATAAAATTGTCCACGGAGACCCCGCAAATCCTATTAATGGTATTTCGTCGTTTAGTTTTTCTTTTGTTGCTTTAATTGCTTCCATTACATAACCTAATTCGTGGTCTACATCTGGAATAATTACGCTATCTAAACTTTTTCTATCTCTAATTGGGTTTGGTAAATACGGACCAAAATTAGGTTTCATTTCTACCTCTACATTCATAGCTTGTGGAATAACTAAAATATCTGAGAATAATATTGCAGCATCCATTCCAAATCTACGAATTGGTTGTACTGTTATTTCTGAAGCTAATTCTGGAGTTCTACATCTTGTAAAGAAATCGTACTTTTCTCGTATTTCCATAAACTCTGGCAAATACCTTCCTGCCTGACGCATCATCCAAACTGGAGGTCTGTCTACAGTTTCTCCTTTTAAAGCTCTTAAAAATAAATCGTTTTTTATCATGTTATTTTTCTAAGAAAACTATTTCTTTATTCGTTTTATTAATTAATACTATATGGATTGGTTGTGTAATAGCCATAATAACATTATCTGAAGGTCCAGGTCCTTTAGTTACTACAGATATTTCTGTAGCATCTTTCTTATCTAAGACTTCATCAATATTAATCGAAAAACCACCTGTATTCCTTACATTATCTACGGCAATTATTACATTATTTTTTGTAAAATCTATTGTTCCTTTAAACTGTTCTGACACATTATTTGTCGTATTTAGTTTATTTAGAACTTCTTGCCATTCTTTCTCTGTTCGTATTACTATATTTTCTTTTGTGAATCCTTCTGCCCCTGCTCCAAATAAACTTCCTTTATATACGGTTGTTATTTCTGATTGCTGCATGTTTTCATGTACTTTTTTGTTTATACAAGAAATATTCAATAATAATACAATAATAGAAATGGCTATTTTCATTTGATTACATTTTTGATACTGCTTCCATTGCTTTTTCTATAGCATTTTTAACTTTTACTACGTCTTTTTCGCTTAATGCACTACACAAGAACCAAGCTTCGAACTGCGACGGTGGTAAAAATACTCCATTTTTTATCATTTCCCAGAAGAACGTTGCGAACTTCTTTGTATCTGATGTTTGTGCTTCTTCAAAGTTAGTTACTTTTTTATCTGTAAAAAACGGATTAATCATAGATCCAAATCTATTAACACTCAATGCAACATTATATTTTTCTGCAGAGGCTAATAAACTGTTTTCTATTTCTTCAGCAACAGTATTAAACTGTTCATAAGGATTTTGTTTTTTCAATTCTGTTAATGTAGCAATTCCAGCAGCCATAGCTATTGGGTTTCCACTTAGTGTTCCTGCTTGATACATTCCTCCTAGTGGTGCTACATTTTCCATAATTTCATTTCGTGCTCCGTAAGCTCCTACTGGGAATCCTCCTCCTACTACTTTTCCTAAACACGTAATATCTGCTTCTACTCCTAATAATTCTTGTGCTCCTCCAAACTTAGAGCGGAAACCAGTCATTACCTCATCTACAATTAACAATGCTCCTTTAGATTCTAAGTACACTTTTAATTCTTTTAAAAAGTCGTTTTGAGGAATTACTACTCCCATGTTTCCTGCTACAGGTTCTAAAATAACCCCAGCAATGTCATCGTGTTTTTCAAAATGCGCTTTTACACTATCTAAATCATTGTAATTAGCAATCAACGTGTTTTCAACAGCTCCTTCTGGCACTCCTTTACTTCCTGGTAAACTTAATGTTGCTAAACCAGAACCAGCTGCCACTAATAACGAATCTTGATGTCCGTGATAGCATCCAGCAAATTTGATTATTTTATCTTTTCCTGTAAATGCTCTTGCTAAACGAATTCCACTTAACACAGCTTCTGTTCCAGAATTTACAAAACGTACTTTGTCCATTCCAGGAAAAGCATCGCATACAATCTTAGCAAGTTTAATTTCATTTGCTGTTGATGCTCCAAAAGAATAACCATTTCTTAGCGCTTTAGTAATTGCTTTTTGTACTTTTTTATGACGGTGTCCTAAAATCATTGGTCCGTAAGACAGTACAAAATCGATATATGAATTACCATCTACATCAATAATTTTACTTCCTTTTGCTTTTTTTATAAACAACGGATTTCCTCCTACAGAAGCAAAAGCTCTTACTGGTGAGTTTACTGCTCCTACTAAGTTTACTAATCCTTTTTTATATAGTTTTTGTGATTTTTTGAATTCCATTTTTACTTCTTTTACTAGGATCTAAATCTTACGTTTCTGTTTGTTTCTTTAAAATATGAATGAATTTCCTTAGAAGGAGCATTGAATTTCTTGCTAAACATTTTCAAAAACAAAACTCCCGCACCTAATAACAGTCTTGTTTTCATTTCTGGTATTGCTGCTTCTAATACTATTGTATCCTTCTTCAAAAAAATATCAACTCCACTATACTTTGTATTTTTAACAATAACACATTCTCCTCCTAATCCTCTTTTCCCTAAGTTATACTCATATTTTGGAAATTTCTTTTCTAATTCAATTTTTAATTCTTCTAAATTCATCAGCTTTTAATATTCTCCAATTAAAACTCCTTCTTTTTTATTAATTATAATATGTACGAATAACATTTCTTTTTCAATATCAATAGATTTCTTTCCTATCTATTCAGGAATGACATATTATTCGTATATCTTATATTAATTTTGCTTTAAAAACATTAAACAATCTTGTATCAATTCATCACTAACTTTCCAATTTTTACCTTTATTTTCAATCAAAAAAATTAAACCTGCCAATTCGGTAAAGTCATTAGCAATGAACTCAAAATTATCTTTTGTGGCAATTATATATTCATCCTTCAATTTTATATCATAACCTTTCTCTAAAATTAAATGATAAATTGGTGGAATTATATTACCTGCTGCTGCTATTCTATTCATTTTCTTTATTTAAAACTTTAGCAGCTTCTTTAGCAAAATAAGTTAAGATAATATCTGCTCCTGCTCTTTTAATACTTAACAAGCCTTCCATCATTACTTTTTCTCCTTCTAACCATCCTTTTTCTGCTGCTGCTTTTAACATCGCATATTCACCACTTACATTATATGCTGTGACAGGTACATCATAAGTATCTTTTAATAACTTAATTATATCAAGATAAGCTAAAGCTGGTTTTACCATAATCATATCTGCTCCTTCTTCAATATCTAAATCTGCTTCAATTAATGCTTCGCTCGTATTTGCTGGATTCATTTGATAGGTCTTCTTATCTCCAAATTTTGGAGCTGAATCTAAAGCATCTCGAAATGGTCCGTAGAAAGCACTGGCATATTTAGCGGTATAAGACATGATTGACACATTTGTATATCCTGCTTCATCTAATACATTTCTAATATAACCTACTCGACCATCCATCATATCAGATGGACCAAGAATATCAGCACCCGCTTCTGCCTGTGCTAATGCCATTTTACCTAAAATCTCTAAAGTTTCATCATTAAGAATTTCTCCGTTTTCTACAATTCCATCATGTCCATCACTAGAATACGGATCCATAGCAATATCTGTCATCAAAGCAATATTTGGAAACTCTGATTTTATTTTTGCTAATGCTTGTATGTATAAACTGTCTTTATTATGCCCTTCAGTTGCGTATTTATCTTTTTTATCATCTCCTAATGAAGGAAATACACAAAACCCTTTGATTCCAAGAGCTACACATTCTTGAATTTCTTTTAATAGTAAATCAAGTGAATAACGATAAATACCAGGCATAGAAACAATCTCTTCCTTTTTATCTGAGCCTTCTATAAGAAACACAGGATAAATAAAATCATTTACCGACAAAGTAGTTTCTTGCACCATTGCTCTAATTGCAGCAGATTTGCGGTTTCTTCTTGGTCTTCTAGTTGTTAACATATGTATATTTTAAAAGACCTCAAAGGTTAAAAAACTATGAGGTCTAAGATTTTATTCTTTTACAAAATGTAGATTTACTAACTCTAGCATACTTTCTACAGTTGGTAATTTTGCTGTTTGTACTTCTTTAAAATGTTTTGCCGCTTCTTTAGCTGTAGTTTCTCCAATACAAAAAGCTATTTTGTCTGCTTTATTTTTTTGCATATAGCTTTCTACAGTAGACGGACTAAAGAACAACACTCCTCCAACACTTTCTGCAACATCACATGGACTATACATTGTTTTGTAAGCTATTACTTCATCTACATTGATATTGTTTTCAGATAATACTTTTGGAAGTGTATCTAATCGTAAGTCACTACAAAAATAAGTTACTGTTTCTCCTGCTATTTTATCAGATAAGTATGCTGCTAACTTTTTAGCATTACGTTCTGTATGAGTTACAGTTCCAATTTTTTGTTCAATCAACTTTTTAGTTCTTCTACCTACGCAATAAATATTCTTAAAGTGTAATTGATCTTGTGTAAAATTATGTAGTAAAGCTTCTACTCCATTTTTACTTGTAATAATTACGTGCTCTATTGTATCTTTAATAACTTTAGGCGCAATTCTGTTAAATCGGATTTTTATAAAATCGCTGTCCTCTACTTTTATTGTTGTTGGTAACAGTTTTTTTTGTGCTTCAGAAAGTTTTTTAGTAGCGTAAATAGAGAATTGTTTTTCAATCCCCTGATCTTCTATCATTAGAATCTTCCCTCCTCTATCTATTATATAATTAGCACAGTCTTTCGCTACATATTTATGTCTTCCTATAGGTACTTTTTTACTTACTTCTACTTTCTTTTTTCCGTCTCTACTAAGTAAAATCCCTTTAAAAATAAGCTCTTTTTCAACTTCATTAATATAAGCTAATGCTCCAATAGGCGCAGTACAACCTCCTTCTAATCTATTTAAAAATTCTCTTTCTATTCCTGTACATAATGCTGTATCTGCATCATTTAAATACGAACATGCTTCAACAATATCTTCATTTTCTTCTAAGGCAGTTATCATAATAGCTCCTTGAGCTGGTGCTGGTACCATCCATGATAAAGAAACTGCTCCTTTTGGTCTTTTTCCAATACGTTCCAAACCTGCAGCGGCAAAAATAGCTCCGTTCCAAACTTTACTATTTTGTAGTTTCTCCATACGTGTGTTTACATTTCCACGTAAATCTTCTACTTCATGTGTTGGATATCTATCTAACCATTGGGCTTTTCTACGTAAACTTCCAGTTGCAATAGTTCCATTAGGTTGCGCCATGAACTCTTCGGTGTCTTTTAACACTAAAATGTCGTGGTAATTTGCTCTTTTTAAAACTGCTGCTTGAATAATTCCTTTAGGCAATACCGTAGGAACATCTTTCATAGAATGTACTGCAATATCAATTTCTTCATTGAGCATTGCAATATCCAAATTCTTTGTAAAGATTCCTGTAATTCCTAGTTCGTACAAAGGTTTATCTAAAATAATGTCTCCTGTAGATTTGATTGGGACAATTTGAGTTTGATAACCTTCTTCGTTAAGTAGTTTTTGTACTTTTTTAGCCTGCCATAAAGCTAGCTCACTATCGCGAGTTCCAATTCTAATGATTTTCTGCTGCATCTATTGTTTGTAAATTTGTGCCAAACACTTTTGCCATTACCTGTATGCTTTGGTTTACAGAAGTTTCTTCTGTTTTTAAGTGCTTTACAAATTGGGTAGTTATTTTTTGAATAAGCCTTGATGTAATTGCTTCTGCTTGGTCTACATCAAAATTATCAATTTTCTTTTTATGAAAGTTAATTTCGTCATTTTTTATTGCTTCTAGCGATTGTTTCAACGCATTTATTGCAGGTGTAAAACGACGGTGATTTAACCACTCGTTAAATTCTTGTTTGTGCTCATCTATTATTGCTTCTGCAAATGGCACTTCTCTCTTTCTAATAGCTAATGTTTCATCTGTTACTTTAGAAAGTTCATCTACATTTACTAAGGTTACATTTGGTAAACTCTGAACTTCTTTTGAAACATTTGCTGGAACAGATAAATCTAAAATTAATAATTCTTTATCTGAACTTATATTTTCTAAGTTTATGGTTGGCGTAGCCGCTCCTGTAGATACAATTAAGATATCTGTATTAGCTATCTCTGTAGTTAAGTTCTCGTACAAAGCTTTCTTAATCGTAGTATGATCTTTTATAAACTCATCTACTTTTTGCTCTGTTCTATTAATTAAAGTTACTAAGTTATTTTGCGTATACTCTGCTAAGTTTTTGCAGGTATGTTTTCCCATTTTACCTAAGCCGTATACTAAAATGTTCTTAGTATTATAGTCTGGAAGATTTTTGATTAAGTATTGCACTGCTGCATATGAAACTGAAGTAGTTCCTGAACTTAATTTAGTTTCATTTTTTACTCGTTTACTTGCCTGCATAATACAATTAAGTAAACGTTCTAAGTACGCATTCGTTGTTTTATGTTCTTTTGCCACTTTAAATGCAGAACGTAATTGTCCTACAATTTCGTAATCTCCTAAGATTTGGCTATCCAATCCTGTTCCTATTCTAAACAAGTGTTGAATTCCTTCTTGATTCTTGTGTACATACGAAACTCTAGCAAACTCTTCTACAGATCCTCCAGAATGTTTACATAACATACTTATCAATTGGAAAGGGTGATCTGCAAACCCAATAATTTCTGTTCTGTTACATGTAGATAAAACAAAAATTCCTTCAAATTCATTCTCCTTTGCTTCTTCTAACAGTGCTATTTGTGCTTCTTGTGATAATGAAAACTTACCACGGGTTTGTGCATCTGCTTTAATATAACTTACTCCTATACAGTAAAAATTCTTGGGTTTAGTATCTGTCAACATTAAACATTAATCAAAAAATCCTGACAAAAATAGAAACTTACTCTAGATAAAAGTATCGCTAGAAGAACTTAAAATGTCGTTTTTCGATTTTCGATATATTTTTTCGGTAAAACCTCTGATTTTCTTTATTTTTGCAGTAAAATCAACTACTACAAACATTTTTATATAGAATGATTCTAAATAAAAAGATTGTAATATTAAATATTAATGACGTTGAAAAATATCGCCAAAAGTACTTTTAATGAAACGAATTTAGAAAATGGTTTTCTTCTATTAGAGTTTATTAACGATTCTATGGAGACCCAACGTTTTGAACGTGATATAGATAGCTCTTTCATTCAATTACACTTTTGCATTCATGGAAATGCTAAATTTCATTTTAACAATGGTAATTATACTTTCGATATATTAGAGGAACACTCAATATTACTATACAATCCACAGCAAAAGTTACCGTTAAACTTAGAGATTAAACCCAAAAGTACTTTAGTTTCTTTATTAGTATCTATCAAGAAGTTTCACTCATTATTCTCAAGTGAAGCTAGCTATATTCCTTTTTTAAGTGAAGAAAATGCCAATCGCAAGTATTATGATGACTCCATTATAAAGCCAACGGTACTTATTGTTCTAAAGCAATTGATTAACGCCAACGTAAATAGCTCTATTAGAAACCTATATATTAAAGGTAAAATATACGAACTATTGAGTTTACACTTTCAAAAAGACGAAGCTATAGATGGTGAATATTGTCCTTTTTTAGTTGATGAGAGAGATGTTTTAAAAATCAGAAAGGCTAAAGACATTATTATTTCTAAAATGGCTGAACCGCCTACATTACAGGAATTAGCTAATGAAATAGGTTTAAACTTAAAAAAATTAAAAGAAGGATTTAAACAAGTATATGGAGATACTGTATATAGTTTTTTGTTTGACTATAAGATGGAACATGCAAGAAAGCTACTAGAAAGCAATCAATACAATGTTAATGAAGTGGGTTTACAAGTAGGATATAGTACCGCAAGCCACTTTATTTCCGCTTTTAAAAAGAAATTTGGTACCACTCCTAAACAGTATGTTTTATCCTTAAACAGTTAAATGAAACAACTTGCACATAACGAAATAGAAAACGAGCAAAAAAAGTTCCCAATTACAATTGTTTGTGATGCAATTCGAACTCCAGAAAATATTGGAATGTGTTTTCGAATTGCTGAGAGCTTTGGCGTATCAAAAATTTATTTACACGACAGCTCACCTAGTATAAATAATAGAATCGTAAAAAGAACGGCACGAAATACATTTCATCAAATCGATTCTGAATCGTATTCCGATTTTACAGAGTTAGTTACTACTCTAAAAAAAGAAGGAAATAGTATTATTGGTATCGAAATTACTGATCAGAGCATAGACATTCAGGATTTCGATTTTAAAAATCAAGAGAAATTGGTATTACTTTTAGGAAGTGAAAGACATGGTATAAAAGCTATTGATATAGTAGACGCTACAATTTCAATTCCTATGTATGGTAGAAATTCAAGTATGAATGTAGTACATAGCTTGGCCATCACTTTATATGAAATAACGAACCAGTTAGTAAAATAAAAACATGAAAGGAGTTTTATTAGTAAACTTAGGGTCTCCAGATAGTACAGATCCAAAAGATGTAAAAAGATATTTAGGGGAATTTTTAATGGACGAACGTGTAATTGACGTTCCTTATTGGTTCCGTAGTTTCTTGGTAAAAGGGATTGTTTTAAATACACGTCCAAAAAAATCTGCTGCAGCTTATCAAAAAATATGGTGGAAAGAAGGTTCTCCTTTAATAGTATTATCTGAAAGATTACAAGATAAGGTACAAGCAAAAACAGAATTGCCTGTTGCTTTAGCTATGCGTTATGGTAATCCATCTATTAAAAGCGGATTGCAAGAATTACATGACAAAGGTGTTACGGAAGTACTTTTGATCCCTTTATACCCACAATTTGCTATGGCAACCACAGAAACTATTTTGGTATTAGCCGAAGAATTACGAAAAGAGTTCTTCCCTAATATGAAAATTACTGATGTTCCTGCTTTTTACAATAAACCTGAATATATTTCGGCATTATCTAACAGCATAAAAGATTATTTATCAGATAAAGAGTACGATCATATTTTGTTTTCATACCACGGTGTTCCTGAAAGACATATTCGTAAATCCGACATTACAAAATCGCATTGTAAAATAGATGGAAGTTGCTGTAATACTCCATCTCCAGCACATGAGTTTTGCTATAGACATCAATGCTTACAGACTACTAAAAATGTAATTGAAGCATTAGATTTAAATGAAGAAAATGTCTCTACGTCTTTTCAATCTAGACTTGGTGTAGATCCTTGGCTACAACCTTACACAGATAGAACAATTGTTAAAAAAGCAGAAAAGGACGGTATTAAAAAACTTGCCATTGTAACTCCTGCTTTTGTTTCTGATTGTTTAGAAACTTTAGAAGAGATAGCAATGGAAGGTAAAGAAGAGTTTTTAGAAGCTGGCGGTGAAGAATTCCATACTGTTCCGTGTATTAATGATAACGATGAATGGGTTGCAGTTCTTTCAAAATGGATTAAAGAGTTTTCTGACAGTTAAACTCTATTTATAAATAAGATTATAAATTTATATCAATCTTAAACATAAGAAATTATGGATTTTTTATACGTAAAAGCATTACACATCATTTTTGTAGTTACTTGGTTTGCTGGACTTTTCTATATGGTTCGCCTATTTATTTATCATACAGAAGCTGAAAAAAAAGAAGAACCTGCAAAAGAGATTTTACAAACACAATACAAGCTTATGGAAAAACGGCTTTGGTATATTATTACCTGGCCTTCTGCCATTTTAGCTAGTTTTTTTGCTTTTTGGATGCTATATAAAAATCCTATCTATTTAGAAATGCCATGGATGCACGTAAAATTAACTTTTGTACTTGCATTATACTTTTATCATGCTGCATGTCATTCTATATATAAGCAACTGCAAAAAGATGAAATAAAATACTCTTCTTTAAAATTAAGAATATGGAATGAAGTGGCGACTATCATTTTATTTGCCATTGTTTTTCTTGTAGTTTTAAAGAGTGCAATTAACTGGATTTGGGGAGTTGTAGGTATAGTTCTTGTTTCTGTTTTATTAATGATGAGCGTTCGCTTATATAAGAAAATTCGCAACAAAAAAAGTTGGGATAAATACGAAAAAGAATTACTTGAAAAGAATACAAAAAACGATCAGTAATTCATTATTTTTTTAAGTATCTTTCCACTTGTAAATAACTTAACAATCCCCAAAATCATGAAACAATTTTTATTACTTTCATTAGTATTCTTATGCTTTATCTCTTGTTCTTCAAATGAATCTACCGATCCTAACGGAACTGATGGAGATAACTCTCAAACACAAGATCCAATTATAGGAACATGGACTCTTCAAAAAGACAATGGTTTTGATGTAAGCGAATGTGTTGCTAGAAGTACATATGTTTTTGGAGCTGACAATTCTTTTACTTTTGAAGAATACAAACTCGAAAACAACCAATGTACTTTAAGCAATTCTTATAATGGAGAATGGACCAATAATAATGATGGAACTTACCATATTAGAAGACATGGTTATACCTCTGGCGCCAATGGCCCGATAACTTTTGAAAACAATAATCAGAATATGATTATCACCAAATATACTTGGTTAAGAAAATAGCTTATATTTATCCTTAGTTTAAAATATTGAATTATGAAAAAATTCCTCGCAACCACATTTATACTAGTAATTCTATTTTCTTGTTCTAATGATGACAACACTGGAAATGCTAATGATCCTATTTTAGGAAAATGGTTTTTATTTTCTAACAATGCTTTAGAGGCTTCAGATTGTGAAAAAAGAAGTTTTATAGAGTTTAAATCTGACGGAAGTACAGTATCAGAAACTTATCAAGAAATAAATACCAGTTGCACAAATACAATTAGCGGTAATGACAAATGGGAAAATAAAGGTGAAGGATTGTATTCATTTAATAATATTGAATCTCAAATTCAATTTTTAGACGATAACATGACGATGAGAGTTAGCAGTGGAAATATTGTTTACAAGAAAGAACAATAAAGAAAACCTCTCTAAATAAACATATAAAAAAAGGGAATTGATCAATGTCAATTCCCTTTTTTTATTCTGTTACTATTAAATCTACAAGCTCCAAAAATCTATTTGGTTTTGCTCAATTTCTTCTATATCAGCTGTACTTACATCTGTTCGATACATAATCATTTCTGTAAATGCTGTATTTGAATATAAAGACTGATTTCCTCTTGCCCAACATAACGTAAAGTTATCATTAATTGTACACCTTCCTCTGTTATAGAAACCACTATATTGAGTAATTCCATTACGCTTTGCTAACGTATCTGAATCTAATTTTATAAATGAATACTGAGTCCAAACACCTTCAAACGCAGCATTTCCATATGTTCTTCTAGAAGCACAGCAAATACCTGGATCGAAATATAAATTTCCATTATTCCAGTTAATATGCGTACTCCATCTATTCGCCCCTCGCAATACTCCAAAAGTATGCTGTGATCTTCTTGTAGCATTAAAAACACCAAACACACTTCCATTATTACCTGCATTTGTAACAACCTGTATACTTGTTTGCGTATCTAAAAAATCATTTGCTCCATCTCCTCTAAAAAATGGATGTGCAGCATTTGGAGTAAATTGCGGTTGTCTATTTACATTATATTGTATTGCATTTCGTCCTAAACCACTTTGATCGTACCAAATAACTACAAATACATTTGCTCCTGCTCTCCAAGTATTGATTGCATCAACATCAACAATATCGTTATCTGCCCAACCAAAATCTTCTTCAGCATTATCACTATCTCTACGCAATCTAATTAACGGACCATTATAATCCGATTCTAGCACACGCAATCCATAAGCAAAACTAATATCATCTAATTTATCATCTAAAATATGAGAAGGTCGCATCATTGGGAACTGATTATAGTTTCCTATTTGCGCTGTCATATTTAACGATAAAACACAAAAAATAACAAACAATATTCTTTTCATACTAGTTTCTTCTAAGATCGCCCGTTGCATAAAAAACATTGGTTCCAGTACACATAATTCCAACCCCTGCATTTTGCCCAGCAGTTATGAACCTAGACAATCTGTTTCTAACCGAAACTCCTCCCGCCCCTGTAATTGTAACTCTTCCTGTTCCTATTTGATATACACTTACATTAAAACCTACAGCTAAACCTGCAGGAACAGTTAATGTAACATTTGTAGCACTATTAAAAGTAAGTACATTTCCATCATCTGAAGCCACTAATGTGTAGTTTCCTGTTTTCTCAGAAACTTGTGGCGCAAAAAGCAGCTTTCTCCAACTAGTTCCATCAAAAACATACACTTTCTTATCTGTAGTATTATATATAAAATTTCCTTCGCCACTAGGTGTAAGTCCACTCATTGTAGTTTGTGTTGCTCCTTCTAATTTGAAAAGAGCATTATCATCAATCTGAGCAGAAAGTGATACAGTACATAATAAAACTAATAGAAAAAATTTATTCATAACTCGGAATTATTCATCATAAATATAATCAAAAACAATATGCATCAATTTATTTATCAGAGTATTTCAATTATTTTTTAACTCTTCAGGGAATTTGCAAAAGGAATCCTATTAATAATACTCCTTCCCAGTGTTATTTCATCTGCATATTCTAACTCATCTCCTACAGCAATTCCTCTAGCAATCGTTGAAGTTGTTACATCATACTTTTCTATCTGCTTATAAATATAAAAGTTTGTAGTATCTCCTTCCATTGTAGAACTCAATGCAAAGATCAACTCTTTCACTTCTTTGTTTTTTACTTTTTCTACAAGAGATTCTATATTTAAATTTTGTGGTCCTACTCCTTCTATTGGTGAAATTTTCCCTCCTAATACATGATAAAGCCCTCTATATTGCCCTGTATTTTCAATCGCCATTACATCTCTAATATCTTCTACTACACAAACAATCTCTTCATTTCTATTTGAATTACTGCAAATATCACACAATATCGTATCAGAAATATTATGACATCGTTTACATGATTTCACTTCATTTCTTAATTGTGTAAGTGCTTCTGTTAAATATTTTGTATGCTCTTTAGGTTGTTTTAATAAATGTAAAACTAAACGGAGTGCAGTTCGTTTACCTATCCCTGGCAATCTACTTACTTCATTAACTGCATTCTCAAGAAATTTAGATGAAAAATCCATAACTGCAAAAATAACAGTTATGTAGCAAACTAAACATAAAGAATCTCAATATATTCCTTCTTTATGAATGATTTTTTTTAACTCAAAAAGAGACATTAGTAAAGAAAAAAAACGGCTTTCTTATTTACTGAACATAATTTTATCCTTTAAGATTTGATAATCTGCATCTATTATAAATTGATTTAGGTTATGGCCTGCTCCTTTTATTAAATAATATGCTTTATCTGGAGCTGTTATTTTATTGAAGTATGACTTATTTATTTGAGAAGCAGTTAAAATATCTTCGTCTCCTTGAACTAAATACACAGGCACTTCAAACTTCAATACTTCTTTACTAAAATCCAAACCTCTTACTATAGATTCAATCCCCATTTTTTTATGGCCTGCAAAATATAGGAACGAATAATCATCTCCGTTATACCTATCTATTTTATCTTTTTTATTGTCATATTCTGGATTTATTCTCCACCATCCTACAGGAGTTCTAATAGCATTTTTTCGTTCGTATTTTTTTACAACTCTAAGTATTTGTCCTAAACTTCTAGTAGTCTTATATGGAGGTTTCCCAAGTAATTTTAGTTTTTTATAAGCAATGGTATCATTTGATTTTTCTGCTAATTTCAATACTGTACCATAAGCATAAGAATAGTTTTTCATAAACCCTACAAATTGAGCATTCCCAATGTAAGCTTGATATAAACTTGGTTCTTTCATAATCATTTTTACCCCTAAAATAGAACCCCATGAACTACCTATAAGAACTAATTTCTTTTTCTTTAAATATTTTAGAAGGTATTCCGACAACTCAACACCATCTTTAACCATTCTATCTAACGTAAGTTTATTTTCAATAAAATAATCTTCATTTACTTCTTTTGGAGCATTTTTTCCAAAGGTTCTCCCCGCCCCTCTTTGATCCCAATTTATAAGTATAAAATCCTTTTTCCAATTTCCATAAATACTATCACAATAAGGACTCATTACACTACCAGGTCCTCCGTGTAGAAAAAGAATCGCTGGCTTATTTATATCATCTCCTTTTATAGTTACCCATTGCTCTATCCCCCCAATATTAACAAACTTACTTTCATTTATAGATTTTGTTTGTGCTACAGAAATAATTGTATATAAAAAGGTTAAAACGGTAAAATAAGATATTCTCATGTCTAAATTATTTTTCATGAATGACAGTTAAATAATTGAATTGTTACACTAAACTCTCTACTTATATTTTTCTTTTTCACAATACAAATCATACTCAATTAAACTACAACATCTTACATCATCTTCAATAATTAAAATCTTTTTTAAATTCTAAAAACATCTTTCATATTTTATTCTTTTACTTAACAATTCTAAGTTTTATGCTTCTTAAAAAAACGTACCTTTGAACTCATCAAATAAAACAACAAAAACAAATGAGCTCAGCAATAAGAAATATAGAACCTAAAGCTGTTTGGAATCACTTTGCAGATTTAAATGCTGTTCCTCGAGCTTCTAAAAAAGAAGAGCGTGTGATTCAATTTATGGTAGACTTTGGAAACAAACTAGATTTAGAAACTACCGTTGATAAAGTTGGAAATGTTATCATAAAAAAACCAGCTACTTCTGGTATGGAGAATCGTAAAACCATTGTAATGCAAAGTCATTTAGACATGGTTCATCAAAAAAACGCTGACACAGATTTTGATTTCGATACTGAAGGCATTAAAATGTTTATTGATGGTGATTGGGTAAAAGCTAAAGGTACTACTTTAGGTGCTGATAATGGTTTAGGAGTAGCCTCAATCATGGCTGTCTTAGCTTCAAATGATATAGCACACCCAGCAATCGAAGCTTTATTTACTATTGATGAAGAAACTGGTATGACTGGTGCCATGGGGCTTGAAGGAGGTATTCTTACAGGTGAAATCTTATTAAACTTAGACACAGAAGAAGATGATGAGATTGGTATAGGTTGTGCTGGAGGTGTAGATATCACTGCTACTCGAACTTATGAATCTGAAGAAACTCCTAAAAACACTACCGCTTTTGAATTATCTGTTACTGGTTTAAACGGAGGACATTCTGGAATGGATATCCATAAAGGTTTAGGAAATGCGAATAAAATTATGAACCGTTTATTATTTGATGGATTTACTAATTACGGTTTAAGAATCTCAGAAATTAATGGTGGTAGTTTACGTAATGCCATCCCTAGAGAAAGTTTTGCTACAGTTGTAATAGATACTGTTTCTAAAGAACCATTTTTATTTGAACTAAATGAATTAATTAATGACATTAAAGCAGAATTTGCTTCTTTAGAACCTAACCTTACTATAGAACTTAAACAAGTTGATTTACCTAAAGCCGTTATGGAGCTTGGCGTTCAAATAGGGTTAATCAAAGCCATTTATGGTGCTTTAAATGGTGTGTATCGTATGAGTCCAGATATTGAAGACTTAGTAGAAACTTCAAATAACATAGCTCGAATCATTGTAAAAGATGGTACTATTAAAATAGGATGTTTAACACGTTCTTCTTCAGAAACTAACAAATGGGATTTAGCCAATTCACTTAGAGCTGTTTTTGAATTAGCAGGATTTGATGTTGAATTTTCTGGTTCTTACCCAGGTTGGCTACCAAACATGAATTCAGACATTTTAAAAGTATTAAAGAGTTTATACATAGAAATGAATGCTTCAGAACCTCATGTAGCTGCATGTCATGCTGGTTTAGAGTGCGGTATTCTTGGTCAAAACTATCCTGCAATGGATATGATTTCTTTTGGTCCAAATATTCGCGGAGCTCACTCGCCAGACGAACGTGCACAAATTTCTTCGATGCAAAAATTCTGGAAGTACCTTCTTGAAATCTTAAAAAATATTCCAAGCAAAAATTAGTTACTAACTTTACTTGACATAAACATACTTATAACAAAAAATCACCTTTTTCGGGTGATTTTTGCTTAAATTACTTTTTGTAAAAATCCTTTCAATCTGATAACTTTTTGCAACAAAAAAGTGCTTTTTCCTCAGTATTTACAAGGGTTTAAGAGTTTTTTAAATTTCTTAATTTTCTGTTTTTTGTAAAGATTGAGTATTCTTCTAAAAGTTTCTTAACAACTATTCTTACCCTTTTTTTTACCCCTTTTTTTCCTTAGCTTTGAGATATAAAATTGTTACAAACCTT